>JAZRVT010000030.1:0-71461 GCA_045599325.1 Bacteroidales bacterium
CACATTGAACCCGGCTGTCAGCGGGATATGTATTCTATGATCCAATTCATAGTAAAATTTTACGCAGGAGTATTGAACGCCAGCAGCAGCGGACCAGCGGCTTTGTTGAAAATGGTACTCATATTGGCCTCCTACAAGAACCCCATCACTCCATTCCAACCCACCGTTATAAGTTTTCTGCCTGTTCAGTCCCACTCCAACAGACCAGGTCTGTCCATACGCCACTGAACATGTCGCAGATAAAATCAACAGTAGTATCGCTATTCTTTTCATAGTACAACTTGTTTAACGTGTGACCGAGAACCCGGTTATGATTTTACGACAATAAGGATAGGATGTTGTTTCATAGCCTATACTACTTATACAGTCCCAATCCCCGTCTGCCGCGCACAAATTATTGTCTCCATCACCGTCATATCCCCAATTCATCCTATAGAATATCTCACTGTAAGGGGTTTCCGTGGTCCGAACCAGATATCCTTCAGGAATGTAAACTGAACCTCCCTCACCTTCATCTGGATCCTCTTCCATTTGAGAAGTATGACCCTCAGGATCATATGTGTCATACGGGTCGTATATGAAATATACCTTGATATTGTGAACATTTTTAAGCAGTCCATCAATAATCCACGCATGCTGTACATTCTCTTCCGCCTCATTCGCTATGGCAATTGAAGGTATTCCTTCAAGTAAATTGTTACAGACATCATTTGTATACTGGCTATCGATTTTATCATAATCAACGCCAAACGCATCTGATATACTATAACTATATGCATCCCTTTCCTCAACCCGGCTTCCTTTAACCTCATAAATGGTTGTTGCATTTGGAGAACCTGTCCTATTGTATTGTTCATCAAGGACTTCTCCAACCTGTACCATGAGTGAAGATACATATTTCTTTGATCGGGAATTATCATTGGCATTAAATGCCATATGTGACCAGAAAGAGGTTGACAGGGAATCCAGGTATAATGTATAGTTATTGATATGAGTGCTGTCGCTTATCCCATCACAATAGGCTACTGCATATTTCTGAATAGGATTGTTTTCAGCTGAGTACAGCCAGTACAATATCTGAGAGTATGCAACAACTGCGCAGGACTGATAACACTTTATCATTTGGGATGCAATAGCATATGGCGCTCCCTCATTCCAAGGATCGCCTTGTCCCCACTTAGTACTGATAATATGGGGGACATTGATTGTTGACTGGTTATACTCAATTGTTGAACCTATCCTTTTCCATCCTTGCCAACTGTCATAGGGGTTACCGGACTTGCAGGCAGGAACAACACTTGGCGCGATTGCTTCCCAGAACTCAGTATGGCTATTATTTACTTGAAGGTCATCTTGTTTCTTAAGGTCGCAAAGCATCTGCATTTCAGAATCAAGCCAGTATCTTGCCGTGGGATTTAAGTCGTCGAAAGAAAATTTACCTTCTCCTCGCATTATGATTGGCTGGACTCTTCTGTCATTCGCCACGAGCTCCCAGCTATCATTGAACTGAGCAACATAGGCAACAGCATCCAGACCATTATACGAAATTGGCTCAATTTTATAATCGTCGGACTTAGTCAGGGTTTTCGTGTCAACATTATGGAGCATTAAAACCAGATTCTCAACATTATTGTAAGAGAGGCTGTGGGAATCAATTATTTTGTCCTGCGCATTTTCAATCTCCATTATACCTGACGCACACGAGGAAACATTAATGGATAGGGCTATAAATAATAGCGTTAAGGGAAGTTGTGATTTGAGATTTGCGAGTATCATAATAGAATTATTTGAGATTATTAGGGTGACATTGGGCCTTATTTGCCAGACCATGCCTTAGTCTTTTATTAAATACAGAATGACCCTGTATAAGTGCCACCAGCAACTAGCACAACGCGATAGCTGCCTGTTGTAAGAACTGGGAGCGGAAGGCTCATCCTTCCGTCCGCCAGAGAAACTGTCGAAGCGGAGGCCACTGTAAGGCCTGCTTCATTCTCCACCGAAATGCTGACACTGCCGGTATATCCGAAGAAATACACGTCGAGCGATTCAGCAGTTCTGAATACACGAATCTGACTGAGGTCTGAACGGCCTCCACCATAACCACCCTCCACATCGACTTCTTCACCTAATATCTGTGTGGAATTTGAGGCCAAAGAGAATGGACTTACTAGTAAAAAAACAAATACCGGTAATAGAACAAAACGTTTCATAAAAATTATTGATTTTAAGCATAACAAATTTATATCATACAGGACCATTTTGTTCGCCACCAAAATCATCTTGCTCCAAAAATCGATATTAACTTTTTGATATGCTGGTGGTTGCAAAATTCACCTTGCACCCTTTTCGCAATAGAAACTGCCAATTATTGCGTAATTTTGCAGCGTTATGAAACGCTCGTGTCTTTTTCTTATTGCCGCATTTATGATGCTCGCCGCATCCTGCAGCAGCCATCACTATGACCAGTTCCTGTCAAGCCAGGACAGCATCCTTCTCTCCAACCCGAAACTTGTCCTTCAAAACCTTGAGGAGGTCAACCCGCACGATTACAAGGGTCGTGATGAAGCGTACTATAACCTGCTGCTGACAATGGCCCGCGACAAGAATTTCTACAGGTTTGAAGACGATTCTTTGATTTCAGCCAGTCAGAAGTGGTTCTGCCACTCCCACGACCTCTACAACCAGGCGAGGTCGACTCTGTATCTCGGACTGGTCAGATACAGGATTGATACAAGGGATGGCACAGTTCCGGAGCTGCTGCTGGAGGCCGGAAGGTTGTTTGACGAGAGTGGCAGCAACGAACTTTCTGTACCCGCTTTGATTGAATCATATCTGGGTTTAGTCTACAATAGCAGCAGCGACTGGAAAAATGCTGAAATCCATCAGAGAAAGTGTGTCAGTCTGAACAGACGGCGCCGCGATTCAAGCAACCTTGTAATATCTTATGTGGATCTATCCAGAACTATGCTGTCGGCAGGACGTTTTGACGAAGCCCGCAAGAGCCTCGACAGCGCAGGTCTTATTCTAAAGAACGGCAAAGGATTGGAATACGAGGAAAGTTACGTATCTGCAATGGCCCAGAACCTCTATTATTCCGGAGAATATGGTCCTTCACTCGAATGGGCCCGTAAGTGGAGGACATCAGGCGGTTATGAGACGCGCAAAGCCCAGCTCATGTCAAAAATATTCCAGAAGCTCGGCGAGACTGACAGCGCATTGATCTACAAGCAGGCGGCCATTGACACCCGCAGGCAGGATGACAGTCTCTACTACTATGTCCACTACAAGGGGCTTGCGGAACTCTACGCGGAAAAGGGTGACTTCGAGAAAGCCTATACTGAATCATCCTGTGCTTTTGACTGGCTGGTACGTTCGATTGACAAGCGCAACGGAATCAGGATTGCCGAACTTGAGAAGAAGTATGATATCTCCCGGGATTACGTGACGAAATCCGAAATGCGTCAATCAAGGCAGGCATCAGCAATTATCATTCTTGCGCTTCTTCTGATTGCCGCAGTTGCCGCAGCCTTCTATTTCCGTACAGTCACAAGGAAACGGGAACTTGAGAGATCTCTCACCAATGAGCAGCTGCTCCGCAGGATAGCGACAGCCACCGCCATTCCTGTCTCGGGGCTGCTGCCGGAACTGAATAAACTGTCAAACAAGGTTTTCTCAAATGATGCAGAAAAGGTGGATCTGTCTGACAAGATAATAAATCTCGTCAAGGCAGTCAGAGACAAGCAGACAAATGAGTTCAAGTCTATCATAAATGACTATTCGTCATCTTTCTCCCCAGCTCTCATTACAGCGATGAATCTGTTCAAAAGCGATTCGTACAAGATAGTGATATATCTGACCGAGCAGGGCTACAACAGCACTGAGATTGCCGGTATGACAGGAATGTCCGCTGCGGGAGTGCGTGCAATCGTCTCACAGGCACGTCAGGCAATATTGGAATCGTCAGCCTTCACCGACGGGATGCCCGCCGATCTGAAAATCCTCAGGCAGCAGTAGTATCGCTGCAAAGCCGCTGCTGCGCCCCGGGATACTGATTACACAATCCTTTTCTCCCGCAGTTCTGCCCAGAGGGATTTTTCGTGACCCAGGCCGAAGGCGGTGCAGAGGGAGTCCAGCAGCGTGTGGAAGGCACGGCTGTGGTCGGGATGGACGAGGTGGCAGAGTTCGTGGAGCATCACATAGTCCTGCAGTTCCGTGGGGAGCTTCATCAGATGGAGGTTCAGGTTGATGTTGCCCTTGGTGGAACAGCTGCCCCAGTTAGTCAGGTTGTTCTTGATGGCGACACGCGAGTAGCGGAACTCAAGGCCGCTGATGTCTGAAGCCTTGGCGGCGAGGGATGCCAGCCTGCCGGGCAGACAGGCCTTCGCCCTGCGGCGGAGCTCCTCCACCTCCGGGCCGGAAGGCTTTTTCCGGCGGCGTCTCGTATAGAAAAATCTGAAAATCATAAAAATGCCCCGTTCCGTCAGGGAGCGGGGCTGTATGCTGTGCAATAAAAGATTACCAGCGGTTGAGAGGAAGGCCGCTCATACGCATACGCACATTGTCGCGTACGAGGTTGATGATGTCGTCGTTGTCCACATTGCAGAGGACCTTGTCGATGAGATCGACGATGACGACCATATCCTTCTCGAGCAGGCCGCGTGAGGTAATGGCAGGAGTGCCGACACGGAGGCCGGAGGTCTGGAACGGACTGCGGGTGTCGAACGGCACCATATTCTTGTTGACGGTGATGCCTGCGCGGACAAGTGCCTTCTCGGCAACCTTGCCGGTGAGGTCAGGGAACTTGGTGCGGAGGTCGATCAGCAACAAGTGGTTGTCCGTGCCGCCGCTGACGATGTAGTAGCCCTTGTCGATGAATGCCTTGGCAAGAGCCTGCGCATTCTTCTGGACCTGGATCTGGTAGTCCTTGAATTCAGGCTGAAGGGCCTCGTAGAAGGCCACGGCCTTTGCTGCGATGCAGTGCTCCAGAGGACCGCCCTGGATGCCCGGGAAGACAGCGGAGTTGATCATCGCGCTCATCTTCTTGATCTCTCCCTTCGGAGTCTTCACGCCCCAAGGGTTGTCGAAGTCCTTGCCGATGAGGATGACACCGCCGCGAGGGCCGCGGAGGGTCTTGTGGGTGGTGGAGGTGACGATGTGGGCGTACTTCACAGGATTCTTGAGAAGGCCTGCGGCGATGAGGCCGGCAGGGTGCGCCATATCGACCATCAGGATTGCGCCGACCTTGTCAGCGATGGCGCGCATCCTCTCCCAGTCCCACTCGCGGGAGTATGCTGACGCACCTCCGACGATGAGCTTCGGTTTGAACTCGAGAGCCTTCCGCTCCATATCGTCATAATCGACAAGACCGGTCTCTTTGTTGAGCTGGTAGCCGATGGCGTTGTAGAGGATACCGCTCATATTGACTGGTGAGCCGTGGGTGAGGTGACCGCCGTGGGCGAGGTCAAGACCCATAAAGGTGTCGCCCGGCTTCAGGCAGGCCATAAAGACCGCCATATTGGCCTGTGCGCCTGAGTGAGGCTGAACATTTGCGAACTCGGCATCGAAGAGCTGCTTCAGACGGTCGATGGCCAGCTGTTCGACCTGGTCAACCACCTCGCAGCCGCCGTAGTAGCGTGCGCCCGGATAGCCTTCTGCATATTTGTTGGTGCATACGCTGCCAAGGGCCTCAAGGACCTGCTTGCTGACAAAGTTTTCAGAAGCGATGAGTTCGATGCCTTCAGTCTGGCGTTCTTCCTCCTTGCGGAGCAGTTCTGATATCTGTACGTCCTGTTTCATATGACTAATATTGAATCGTTGAAACAAAGATAGCGATTTTATTGTTATCTTTGAATAAATAATCAACAATCCTCAATGCATCGGAAACTGCTGAACAGCGAACTCGGCCGCCTGAGCGCCGACCAGTACAGAGAGGCTGAGAAATCGCCTCTCGCCCTTGTTCTCGACAATGTCCGCAGCCAGCACAACATCGGCTCCGCATTCCGCACCGGAGACGCGTTCCGGGTGGAGAAGGTCTGCCTCTGCGGCATCTCCGCCACACCGCCTTCGCCCGAAATCCACAAATCCGCCCTCGGAGCGGAGTTCAGTGTCCCGTGGGAGCATTTCGACACCGCTCTCGAAGCGGTGACGGCCCTGAGGGCGGAAGGCTGGACGGTTGTCAGCGTGGAGCAGGCGGAGAATTCAACTATGCTGCAGGACTTCCGGCTCGAGAAGGGACGGAAATATGCCTTTGTTTTCGGCAACGAGGTCAGAGGCGTGGCGCAGGAGGTTATCGACTGCTCTGACGGCTGCCTTGAGATACCGCAGTACGGAACTAAGCACTCCCTCAACGTATCGGTGTCGATAGGGGTTGTACTCTGGGGTGTAATGAACAACTGAAACATATGAAAAACCGAATCACTATCCTGGCGCTGGCCTGCATATCTGTGCTGGCGCTGACCGTTTCCTGCGGGAGCAGGGAAGAGCAGAAAGATGACTTCAAGGTGTACGCCTGGCTTGCAGGCAAGGTGGCGATGCCCGACGAAGACCTGGACTATTATTTCCGCAATGCGGCCGAAAGCGGCATTCAGGCAATTTTCCTGGAGTGCCACGGGGGCTATCCAGAAGTGCTGGGCGACAGCACCTCATTCCGCGACAGCGCTGCGCTGACCATCCTGCGCAGGGCCGCCGTCTATGCAAAGAAATACGATGTCGAGCTCCACGCCTGGATGTGGTGCACCAACCGCTGCGAGGCAGTGCTCCGCAACGCGCATCCTGACTGGTATCAGGTCAACGGGCTTGGCGAGTCGCTCAACGACATCAAGATGTACAAGAGAGAGCACTACAGGTTCCTCTGCCCTAACCACGAAGGGGTGACAGAGTATCTGAAAGACAGAATACGTGAGATAGCGGAGGTCGAGGGGCTCACCGGCATCCATCTGGACTTCATACGCTATCCGGACGCCATCCTCCCTTACGGCCTCCACGAGTCAAGGGGAGTGGTCCAGGACAAGGTCTATCCGCAGTGGGACTGCTGCTACTGCGACGAGTGCCGCGCAAAGTTCAAGGCACAGACCGGCATCGACCCGCTGGACCTTGAGGACCCGGGAACAAATCCTGAATGGCTCCAGTTCCGCTGGGATTCGATGGCGAAGATGTCGAGCGAGCTGCTTGCAGAGATCAAGGCCTGCGGCAAGGTCTCTTCCGCAGCCGTGTTCGCATCTCCTGAGGAGTCAAAGAAGCTCGTGCGTCAGGACTGGGTCAACTACCGCAACGCTGACCTTCTGATGCCGATGATCTACCACGACTCATACGCACAGCCGGGAGAATGGGTTGAGACAGCTTCACGCGAAGGTGTGGAGGCTCTCGCCGCAGCCGGCAACGGGGCTGAACTCATCTCCGGAGTCACGACTCCACGCCGCGGCAATTTCGCCGAATATATCAGCTATGCAAAGAAAGCGGGCGCCAGCGGCATCTGCTTCTTCTCGCTCGAGGCCTTCAGGAGACGCCCTGAGTGCTGGGAGATTCTGAAGCAGTGCCTCAAGTATGACAACCGCGCCGACTGGATTGCAGACCAGCTCCGCAACCCGGCCACTCCTCACGTGGCTGTCGTGGCACACCGCGGCGACTGGCGCAACTTCCCTGAGAACTCCATCCCTTCAATCGAGTCCGTCATTGCTATGGGCGCCGATGTGATGGAGCTTGACCTCAAGATGACAAAGGACAGTGTGCTGGTGCTCTCCCACGACAAGACCATCGACCGCTGCACCAACGGTACCGGCGAGGTGAGCGGCTATACTCTCGAGGAGATCAAGGCATTCTCCCTCAAGAATGTAGATGGTGAGGTGGTGGACTCACTCCACATCCCTACCCTCCGCGAGGCTCTCGAGACCTGCAAGGACCGCATCTGCGTCAATGTCGACCAGGGATACTGGTATTACGACCAGGTGCTCGCCATAGCCGGGGAGGTCGGAGTCACCGACCAGGTCCTGATCAAGAACTCGACTCCGTGGAGCAGGGCTTCGGAGACTATGTCGCGCCACGGGCACAATATGATGTATATGCCCATCATCAACCTCTGGAACCCTGACCATCTGGTATGGCTGGACGAATATCTCGAGGAGGGCAAGACACCGATTGCTTTCGAGGTATGCTTCAGAGGATGGGAGGACGGCCTCTTCGAGGAGTGCGCCTCCAGAATCATAGATGCGGGCTCCAAGGTATGGGTCAACACCCTCTGGCCAAGCATCAGCGGCGGCCCCGGCACCGACGACCCGACAGCCTGGAGCGGGGACCCTGAAGGGCCGGACAAGGTTTACGGCAAACTGCTGGAGCACAACGTATCGGTCATCCAGACCAACAATGCCGCTGAACTCATAGACTACCTCCGCAGGAAAGGAAGACACGACTAGGATATGCTCAAGCTGACAATAGCCCTCATCATCACGGTTGCACTGATGATCGTTGCGATCTCAAAGTGGAAGGTGCATCCGTTCATCGCCATCATAACCCTCTCCATACTGCTGGCAATCGCTGTCGGAATACCGTTGGATTCCATACCGTCAACTGTAGGCAAGGGATTCTCCGCGGTCTTCGCCGGAGTGGGGCTGGTCATCATCTTCGGAATGCTTATCGGGCTTGTGCTCGAGAAGAGCGGGGCGGCAGTGAAGCTCGCTGAATTCGTGCTGAAGGCCATCGGACCGAAGCACCCCGCGCTGGCGATGATGCTTGTGGGCTGGATTGTCTCTATCCCTGTTTTCTGCGACAGCGGATTCGTGATCATCAACCCTATCCGCAAGAACCTCGCAGCCCGCACGGGGGTCTCCCCTGTCTCGCTGGCGATCGCGCTTTCCGCAGGACTCTACGCCTCTCACGTATTCATCCCGCCGACTCCCGGACCTGTGGCGGCGGCGGGTATGATGGGGCTCGAGAACAACCTCGTGCTGGTGCTCGGCATCGGAGCGCTGGTTTCGGTCTTCGCCCTTGTGCCGGCATACTTCTTCTGCAGGCACCTCGGGAAGACAGTGGTTTCCGAAGAGAAGCTGCCGGAAGTCCCCGAAGATGAGGATGGCGGCGCGAAACCTTCGACCCTGACGTCGGCCCTGCCGATACTTGTGCCGGTAATCCTTATGGCGCTCGGTTCATTCGGTGTGGTCACATTCCTCGGGAAGCCTGTGATCGCGCTGATGGTGGGGTTCTTCTTCTCACTGATTCCGCTCTGGCAGGCGGGCGGGCTCGGCACCCTCTACGACATCTGTCAGGAGGCGCTGAAGCAGGCCGGCCCTATCATCTTCATCACAGCCGCCGGCGGAGTCCTCGGCCAGGTAATCACAGACGCGAACTTCGTGCAGTATGTCCAGGAGAGCGTCGGAACCGTATCGCACTTCGGCATCTTCCTGCCGTTCATCATCGCGGCGGTCATCAAGAGTTCGGTGGGTTCCTCGACAGTGGCCATCACGACCACTGCGGGCATTATGGGGATGTTCAGCAGTTCTGATTCGCTGCTCCATATCCTCGGGATGACCTCCCCTCTCGCCGCCAGCCTGGCCGTGATGGCCATCGGTGCCGGCGCTATGGTGGTATCCCACGCCAACGACAGCTATTTCTGGGTTGTGACTGGATTCAGCGGCATCTCTCCTGCCAAGGGGTACCGCACCCAGACGCTGATGACTCTGGTCGCGGGGCTCGGTGCGATGGCGGGAATTTTTGTATTGTCGCTATTTATGATATAATTACAGAATATTTTCTATATTTGCAGTCCCAACGGGAAACGGGAAGTGGCGCAGTTGGCTAGCGCGCTGCGTTCGGGACGCAGAGGTCGGGTGTTCGAGTCACCTCTTCCCGACATAAACAAAGCCTCGCTGAATCAGCGGGGCTTCATTATTTTCCACAGGCGGGCAAGCGAAGCTGCCGTTTCCCGAGCTCAGATCATAATAAAAGAGGCCGGCATTCGGCCGACCTCCTTTAATTTACAGGGTTCCGGGCTATACGAGACCGGAGAAACCCATAAATGCCATAGCCATGATGCCGGCAGTCAGAAGTGCGATAGGAACGCCCTTGAATGACTCAGGCACCTTGCTCATCTCGAGCTGCTCGCGGATACCAGCAAAGAGGATCAGCGCCAGGCCGTAACCGATAGCGGTTGCTATAGCGAAGACCACAGACTGGCCGAGACCGAGCATATGAGCGCCGGCACCGAAATCGTATTCATTGGTGACAACCTGGATAGCAACGCCGAGGACAACGCAGTTGGTGGTGATCAGAGGGAGGAAGATACCCAGAGCCTGATAGAGCGACGGGCTGATCTTCTTGATGATGATCTCGACCATCTGGACGAGACCCGCGATGACGAGGATGAAACTTACCGTCTGGAGGAACTCAAGTCCGAACGGAACAAGGACGTAGTACTGGAGAAGGTAGGTGACAAGCGTTGCGAGAGCCATCACGAAAGTCACTGCTGCGGACATACCTACAGCGGTGCCGACCTTCTTGGAAACGCCCAGGAAAGGACATATTCCAAGGAACTGTGTCAGGACGATATTGTTGACGAATATCGCTGAGATGAAAATGATTACATATTCCATACGTTATGCCTTTTTGGTGATTTTACGGAAGGCGACCATCAGGTATGCCAGAACGATGAATGCGCCCGGAGCAAGTACGAATGCGAGCATTCCGTCACCGTTCCAGAGCTTGAGACCGAAAGCGGAGCCGCTTCCGAGGATTTCACGGACGAGGCCGATGCAGGTGAGGGCGATGGTGAAGCCGAGGCCCACTCCGAGACCGTCGAGAGCGGAGTCACCCACAGAATTCTTGTTGGCGAACGCTTCGGCACGGCCGAGGATGATGCAGTTGACCACGATAAGAGGAAGGAAGATGCCGAGAGCCTCATAAACCACAGGCACATAAGCCTGGAGGAGAAGCTGGACGATGGTCACGAATGAAGCGATGACCACGATGTAGCAAGGGATGCGGACCTTGTCAGGGATGAATCTTGCGACAGCGGAGATGGTGATGTTCGAAAGGATCAGCACACACAGAGTCGCAAGACCCATGCTCATACCGTTGATCGCAGAGGTGGTGGTACCCAGAGTCGGGCACATACCGAGAACAAGCACAAATGTCGGGTTGTTCTTGATGATACCGTCAAGTATCAGTTTCCATTTGCTATTCGCCATTTTCTTCAGTGTTTATGGTTTCTTCCACAGCCTCAGCAGCTTCTTCAGCAGCAGGCTTCTCGATTTTCTTGAAGACATCGTAAGCAGCGTTCACGCCCTTGAGGAAGGCACGGGAAGTGATGGTCGAAGCAGTGATTGCGTCGATGTCACCGCCGTCCTTGCTGACAGAGATGTTGGCCTCAGCCGGATTCTTTCCCTTGACCTGGGCACGCGGCTGGATGTTCTCGTCAGTGATCTTCGCACCGAGGCCAGGAGTCTCGGAGTGGGAGATGACTGATGTGTTGTAGATTGTACCGTCAGGGGTGAAGCCCACCATCATCTGGAGAGCGCCGCCGAAACCTGAGGTGACGACCTTCACTGCATAGCCCACAACCTGGTCACCGCTCATAGCAGTGTAGACCTGGCTGCCGTCGATCTCCTGGATGGCCTCTGAAGGGACATTGTCGAATTCAGGGGTCACAGCAGAGATGGCGTTGTTGACCTTTGCAAGTTCAGAAGCCTCGATAGGGGCCTTTGTGATTACGTAGACAGTGCCCAGGAGAGCAGAGCATACGAGGCAGATGACTCCAAGGGAGATCATCATATTGCCGAAAGTAGATTTTGCAGCCATTATTTAGCCTCCCCAAACCTGCGAGGTTTGCAATATTTGTTGATCAAAGGAACTGCGCAGTTCATGATCAGGATTGCGAAGGAAACGCCCTCCGGATATGAGCCGAAATAACGGATCAGAACAGTGAGGACACCGATTCCGACCGCGAAGATGATCTGTCCCTTGGTTGTCATAGGTGAGGTCACGTAGTCGGTGGCCATGAAGATGGCGCCGAGGAGCAGACCGCCCTGGAAGATGTTGAACACAGGGTTTGTGTAAGCCTCAGGGTTGATGAGCCAGAAGATGCCTGACATCACGAACACTGTGAGGATGATGGTGACAGGGATGGTCGGCCTGATGACCTTGCGGAACCAGAGATAGAAGAAACCGAGGATAAGCGCGATTGCGGAGATTTCACCTGCCGAGCCGCCTGCATTGAAGAAGAAGAGCTGGCTGAAGGAGAGGTCGTCTGCAGCAATCTGTGAGAGCGGCATTCCGGTTGAGAGAGCCTCCTTCACAGCGCCGAGAGGGGTCGCTCCGGAGAAACCGTCGACAAAACGTGTTCCGGCATCAGCCCAGGAGGTCATAATGACCGGGAATGAAACGAGCAGGAACACACGGCCCACGATCGCAGGGTTGAAGATGTTCTGTCCGAGACCGCCGAACGACATCTTTGCGATGCCGATGGCAACGATTGCGCCGATGACGGCAATCCACCACGGAGCCTCAGGCGGAATGTTGAGTGCCAGAAGGACACCTGTCACAGCAGCAGCGCTGCCGCACCAGCCTTTGACGCTCTTGAAGATGAATTTCTGGATGAGCCATTCAACCAGAACACAGGAAACGAGTCCCACTGCCACAAGGAGGAGTGCGGACCATCCGTACGCATAGACTGAGACCAGCACAGCCGGAACCAGCGCGATGAGGACATCCGTCATTATTGAATTGGTATCCTGCCTGCCGTGGGTATGTGGAGAAGGAGATACTATTAGATTGTTCATACTCTTCTATTTTTTAGGTCTGCTGCGCAAGATTTTCATAACTTCCGCCTTGTTGATGCGGATGAGGTCGAGAAGAGGAATGTTTGCAGGGCAGGTGTAGATGCAGCATCCGCACTCGATGCAGTCGAATATCCTCTCTTTTTCCAGCTGGTCATACTGGCCGCCCATACGGGCGAGCTTGTTGAGCAGCCAAGGCTCGAGACCCATAGGGCAGGCGCTTGCGCACTTGCCGCAGCGGATACAGTTGCTTTCAGCCTTGCGGACGGTCTCCTCTTCGGTGAGAAGGAGGATTGCGCCGTTGGCCTTGACAGTTGCAGCGTCGATGTTGGCGATGGCCTTGCCCATCATAGGACCGCCGCTGATGATCTTGGCGGCCTTCTCAGGAACACCGCCGGCATACTCCAGGATCTTCGACATCGGGGTGCCGATGCGGACCAGGTAGTTGTGCTGTTTCTCAAGGCAGCGGCCTGTGACTGTGATCACATTGTCGATACAAGGTTTGTTCTTCTGGACAGCCTCATAGACTGCAAGGGAAGTGGCCACGTTCTGGACGACAGCTCCGGCGTCGATCGGGAGTCCGCCTGAAGGGACCTGGCGTCTGATGACTGCGTCGATGAGCTGTTTCTCACCTCCCTGAGGATATTTCTTCTTGAGGACAACGACCTGGATCTGAGGGAATGCCTTGGCAGCCTCAGTCATTGATGCGATGGCCTCAGGCTTGTTCTCCTCGATGCCGACATAGCCTGCGGTAACGCCGAGGGCCTTCATCATAATGGCACCGCCGATGAGAATCTCCTTCGGGCGCTCACGCATGATGCGGTCGTCTGAAGTGAGGTAAGGCTCGCACTCTGTGCCGTTGAGGATGAGGGCCACAGCCTTCTTGTCCTTCGGAGGGGCGAGCTTCACGTGAGTCGGGAAGGATGCACCGCCGAGACCGACGACTCCGGCGTTCTTGATCTTCTCGATGATTTCTTCAGGGGTATATGGAATCTCTGAGATGATGTCCTTGCTTGTGTCGATACCTTCAGCCCACTCGTCACCTTCAACAGTGATCTCGACGTGAGTCATCATATTGCCGGCGATGTCAGCGCGCGGGCCGATGGACTTGACGGTACCTGAAACAGGTGAGTGTACGAAACCGGAGATGAATCCGGTCGGCTTTGCGATGACCTGGCCGGTCTTCACCTTGTCGCCGACAGCGACAATAGGTTCAGCCGGAGCACCGAGGTGCTGTGCCATTGAGACATATGCAGTCTCAACGACCGGGAAGACCTCAATCGCAGCATTAGCGGAGATCTTGTTGTCGTTCGGATGAACGCCGCCGATTCTAAACGTTTTCTTCATTTGGCGTCACAGTGTTAGGTTTTGGTGGAAAATTGACAGCCTGGATGGCCTTGGTAGGGCACTCCTCGACACACTTGCGGCAGCTCTTGCACTTGGTGAAGTCAATGTATGCCACATTGTTCTCGACAGTGATGGCGCCGAACGGGCAGGTCTTGGCGCACTTGCCGCAGCCGATGCAGCCGACAGTGCAGGCCTTGCGGGTGACAGCACCCTTGTCCTTGTTGATGCAGGAGACGTAGACCCTGCGGTCCTTCATCCCCTTGTTGCGGAGTTCGATGACGCCCTTAGGGCAGGCCTTGGCGCAGGCGCCGCAGCCGGTGCACTTGTCCTGGTCTACCTCAGCGACTCCGGTGGTCTCATTGACAGAGATTGCACCGAACTTGCAGGCGGTGACACAGTCGCCCATTCCGAGACAGCCGAACTTACAGCCGGTGTTGCCGGCATAGAGGCTGGACATTACCTTGCAGGAAGAATATCCGTCGTACCTGTTGGTACGCGGACGGTTGGCGAAAGAACCCTGACAGCGGACAACCGCAACCATAGGAGTCTTCTCCTCGACCTTCTGGCCGAGAGCCTCCGCAACTTTCGCCATCACAGGATTGCCTCCTACAGGACAGAAGAAACCCTCCATAGATGGAGCCTTTACTACATTTTCAGCAAATGCGTGACAGCCTGCTTGTCCGCATCCACCGCAGTTCGCTCCAGGAAGGATGGACTCGACAACCTCAATCCTCGGATCCTCCTCAACCTTGAACTTCTGCGCGACGAAGTAAAGAATAACCGCAAACAGCAGCCCGAGAGCCACCAGGCAGGCGATGGTAAAAAGAATTGTTTCAGTCATTTGACTTATAGATAGAAAATGTGAATATTTTAGAGATTCTCTTTCTGAAGAGGAACACCACAAAATAGTACAGAGCCAGCACCGCGAGCGACCAGAGGCCGGTTGCGAGCTCGCTCATCCCGACTTTGCTGAAGACCAGTATCGAGGCGAGGAGAACTGCCAGAGGGATGACGTAGCAGATCCAGACTGCCTTGATGCCCAGGGAGGGCTGCAGGACTACATTCACCTTGTCCCCGACCTTGTATTCCTCAACAAGTGTCGATATGGTGTAAGGGACCTCGACGATACGGACAGACTCCTCGGAAGCGGCGCACACACCCTTCGCGTGACACGATGCGCAGGCCGACTTGTTGATGATTTCCACGCTGATGACATCCTCACTGATGTCTGTCACCCTGCCTTCGTGCTCGATTCTGTCCATACTGCAATGTTATTCTGTCTTTGATGTGAGAGGGTGCTTCAGACCTTCATAGGAAGAAAGCCTGCCCTGTATTGAACCGAGGTTCAATGAAGTTGAGAAAAATACCGGAAGATGGTTCTCATCGTCGGTGACCCAGAAGAAGACCTTCTCCTCGCCGGTGAAATCGCCGTTCGAATCGGCTCCGACCCTGAGCTCGGAGTCATCGTCCGCCGGCTCGCTCACATTGTGCGGCACAATCGCAATGGCAAGCTTGACGGTGTTGAAAGTGCCGGTCTTCGCCACTTTCTTCTGCTCGCGGCCCACCGCCCTGACAGTGCAGTCGAAGATGTCGCGGTCCACAACGTGGAGATAGTGGACAGGCTTGCCCGACGAGAGTTTGTCGAACTTCTCGCCGCGCACCTTGTAGATGAGGTTTATGACGTCATAGACAATCTCCGATTCACGGTAGACTGTGTCACGTCTCGGTCTTGTCTTCTTTTCGGTTATCGACCTGTACTGCGAAGCATCGGCGCTCCAGGTGAGCCAGTTCCTGGCCCAGTAGCCGCCCTCGGTCACATCGCGGTGGTAGGAGATCGGCCTGTTGCCCGTCTTCGCGAACTTTGTCTCGAAGGTGTCGCGCATCTTGAAGAAGGTGTCCCAGAACTTGTAGGTGGCGACATTCGCCTTCACTGTGAAGCTGTCCGCATCTTCAGTGCAGGCGAGGTCCACGTATGCAAGGTCAGCGCTTATGCCGCACTTGTAGTGGACTGTATATGAGAGCTTCTCCCCTCCTTTGTAAGGGTATCCCTGTCCGGCGAGCGGAGCGGCCGCAAGGAGCAGCGCCGCAATGGAAAGGAATATTGCAAAAGTTCTCTTCATAATTACTAGAATTCCTGACTTGGGGTGAATGGATAATCGTCCGCCTCGGCAGATGAGTTCATCTTCGACTCATATGTGGCATAGGATGAACCGCCTGAAGGCTGACGGTATGTGTCGTTGGCATCCACGAACCTGACCTCGGAGGCGATGAAGCGCATCTCCACGTCGCAGACCTCACCGTTACGGTGCTTTGCGATGATGAGGTCGGTCTTGCCCGGATATGAATTGTCATCCTCCGCACCTACAAATTCGGGACGGTGGATGAACATCACGATGTCGGCGTCCTGCTCGATCGCTCCGGACTCACGGAGGTCACTGAGCTGAGGGCGCTTGTTCCCGCCTCGGGTCTCGACAGAACGGTTCAGCTGCGAAAGGGCGAGGATAGGCACTCCGAGTTCCTTGGCGATGGCCTTGAGGGAACGGGAGATGGCCGCGACTTCCTGCTCGCGCATCCCTTTCAGCTCAGGAGGCCCCGCCATCAGCTGGAGGTAGTCGATGATTATCATCTTGACGCCGTTCTTCTGGACAAGCCTGCGTGCCTTTGAACGGAACTCATAGATGGAGAGCGACGGGGTGTCGTCAATCCAGAGCGGTGCCTGCGACAGCTGGTTGAGGCCGTTGTGCAGCTGCTCCCACTCGGCGGTCGTCATCTTCTTCGAGCCGCGGAGCTTGTCTGACGTAAGACCGGTCTCACCGATCATCAGTCGCATCACCAGCTGGGTGTCCGGCATCTCCAGCGAGAAGATAGCGACAGGCACCTTGTGGTCCACGGCCATGTTGCGGGCCATTGTGAGCACGAATGCGGTCTTACCGACAGAAGGACGTGCCGCAAGGATGATGAGGTCGCCGCGCTGCCATCCGAATGTCACCTGATCGATGCCGGTATAGCCCGAAGGGACGCCGCTGAGGCCGTCTTCGCGCGCCTGGTTCTCCTCAATCTGGGCTACCGCCCTGTTGATGATGGAGGTTATGATCTTGGTGTCGGTGTGGACATTGCGCTCAGCCAGAGTGAATATCTTCTCCTCTGCGGTGTCGACCAGTTCGTCCACGGGGAGAGTGTCGTCGTAAGCGGCCTTCTGAACATCGTAGGAGATGCGGATGAGCTCCCTCTGGAGGAACTTCTGGAGAAGGACCTTGGAGTGGTAGTCCACGTGGGCCGCGGCTCCGATCTTGTTTGAGAGCTGACTGAGATAGGCCATCCCTCCGACTGCCTCGAGGTCCCCGCTCTTGCGGAGCTCGTCTGAGACGGAGAGGATGTCGACGGGGGCGTTGCGTCTGGAGAGCTCGCAGATGGCGTCGAATATCCTGGCGTGCTGCTCCTTGTAGAAGCAGTCGGACTGGAGCTGGTCCAGCACGTCAGGCACTACCTCGGGTTCGAGGAGCAGCGCGCCGAGCACGGCCTCCTCAATCTCGATGTCCTGCGGAGGAACGCGGCCGCTGAGGTCAGCGATCGCGCCTACGTCCGTCTTGGGCTGGAACTTTTTCTCCTGTCTCTGTTTTGCCATCTGCCAGGCAGTAAAGGGCTGCTATTCTTCGAAATCGGAGCTTACAAGAATGCGTCCGCAATATTCGCAGACGATTATCTTCTTGCTCTCGGCGATGTCAAGCCGTCTCTGAGGCGGAATCTTGTTGAAGCAGCCGCCGCAGGCGTCACGCTTCACGGTGACGACAGCAAGCTTGTTGTGGGCGTTGGCACGCACCCTGTCGTAAGCGACAACCATACGTTCGTCGACCATCCTGACAAGTTCAGCGCGCTCCTTGTTGAGAGCGTCTTCCTCCTTGGCGGTCTCCTCGACAATGGTCTCAAGCTCTTTCTTCTTCTCCACGAGGTCTGACTCGCGGGCGGCAAGAGTCCTGGAGGCATCCTCCTTAACCTGCTGCTTCTCTTCGATGAGAAGATTGTTCTCCTTGATCCTCTTCTCTGCGATGCGCTGCTCAAGCTCCTGGTATTCGATCTCCTTTGAGAGGGAGTCATACTCGCGGTTGTTCTTGACATTGTTGCGCTGCTCCTCATACTTCGCGACATCCAGCCTGCTCTGCTCGATGGCGTTCCTGTGGTCGGAGTTGACGGCTTCAATCTCCCTGATCTCCTTCTCGGCATTCTCGATCCTGGTCCTGAGACCTGCGATCTCATCCTCGAGGTCCTGGACTTCAAGAGGCAGTTCACCACGGAGAAGGTGGATCTTGTCTATCTTGGTATCAGTCTGCTGGATGTGATAGAGAGTGCGGAGTTTCTGCTCCATTGCGATTGAATCGGTATCCGACAGATTCTTCTGCAAAGAGACGAATGTCTCCCTCTGGTCGATCGGGGTGACAATCTTGTTAGCCTTTTTTGTTGCCATAAAATGCTTTAGTAGTGATATATTGGGTTATTCTTGTGCGTGGTCGTGCAAACTGCAAATGTAGGCAATTTTTCTTTAAGAACCGCAGCGAACTTGCCTACAATGTCGATTTCGCTCTCATAATGGCCGACATCGACCACCATAAAGTCTTTTCTGGTGAAGAAATGGTGATAAGAGACATCCCCCGTGACGAATGCGTCCGCACCGCAGGACTCCGCCAGATCCGCGAAGGAACTGCCTGAACCGCAGCTTGTCGCAACCTTGTAGACAGACCTCACCGGGGCTGATGACCTTATGTCCTTCACTTTGAAACGGTCCTTGACATAGACGCAGAAGTCTGTCCCGGTCAGGGGCGCGTGGAGATATCCCGCAAGGACAAGCCCCGATCCGTCGAGAGGGGTGACATCCTCAAGTTCCAGACGGGAGGCCATCAGAGAGTTGACTCCCCCAGCCGCCTTGTCGGCATTGGTATGGGCCGAATAGACCGTGATCCCGTTCTTTACGGCGAGGACAACCGCCTCTCCGACAGGGTCGCACGGGTCTATCCTCTTCAGGCCGCCGAAGATCAGCGGGTGATGGGTGACCACCATATCCGCACCAGTGGAGACGGCCTCGCGGATAATGTCGGCCGTACAGTCGAAGGCCACTAGCACCTTGTGGACCTCAGCATCGGGACTTCCGACAGAAAAGCCGGAGTTGTCCCAGGGCTCCTGGGTTGCCAGAGGAGCGAATTCCTCTATCGCAGCTGCTATTTCTCTTGCTTTCATACCGTCAGTGTCAGAGGTTGTCGTGGAGTTCGCTGAGAGTTGCGCGTATTTTCCTGAGGCGGTCGGCAATGGCGACCCTGGAGTCGAGACCTTCTGTCGGGACGGCGAGGCGGCGTGCCACACCGTCGAGCGTAAGCCCCTCATCCCTTGTGAGATGCTGTATCAGCTTGATATTCTCAAGGTCTTCGGGATGGAAGAGTCTGTTGCCCTTGCCGTTGCGCTCGGGCTTCACATATTTCGGGAAAGTTTCCGACCAGTAGCGGATGGTCGAGACTTCCTCCCCGAGCATTCCGGCGACTTCGCCGATTGTGTAGAGCAATTTTTTCATATCAATCCATAGACTGTCCGGTTGCCCGGGCTGTAGTGACTATTTTTCTGTATGTCCCAGGGTCGCATCCTGCGAAGAAGTAGCAGGATGGATCCTGATACTCCCCGTTGAGAAGCACCTCATAGTGAAGGCTGACGGCGAACTGGCTGCCGGAAGAGCCGACAGTGCCCAGTACATCGCCCTGCCGGAGCCGGCGTCCCAGACTTACCCTGATTTCATCGAGATGGCAGTATGTGGTGGCATATCCGCCGCTGTGGGTCACTGCCACGCAGTTTCCCATCGAGCGGTCTGACATCAGGATGCCTGACACATACCCGTCCGCAGTGCATAGGACGTCGCTGCCAGAAGGCGCCATCAGGTCGATGCCCGTATGGAAGTGGAACGTCTTCTGGAACGGGCTGACCTTCTGGCCGGCAGTGGCACCGGCCTGAAGAGGCGTGAGGCTTCTCAAAGGCACAGTGGAAGGAATTGCCTTCAGAGAGTAAGGCAGGGAGTCAAGCACACGGAATATCTCCTCAAGGTCTCTGTCCACACCGGCAGAGCGCTCCTCGAGTCCTCTGAGGACAAGGGCGCTCTCGCTGATGAGCTCTGACTCGCTCTTCATTATCATCCCGAAGGCATTCATCAGCGCATCGCTGGCATCGGTCTCGTACTGAGGCGGGTCGGTGCCGAACAGATCGTTGTAGACCGACTTGTCGGTCCTGCGGATGTCCGCTATGACGCTGTCTGTCCCGTTGAGCCTCTCCCTCATCACAGCGATGTCCTCCTTCATCTGCCGGTTCCCGGCGATGAGTTCCTTCTCGTGGTCAGTGTTCCAGACAAGCGCGAAGAGGATATAGAACACGGCCGCCACCGCAAGGCTGAGGACGATCCACCTGGCCGCCAGGAGAAGGATGCGCTTCACTGTAAGTTTCCTCCTGACAAACCCGTTCGTCTGACGGTCGAATATGTAGAATCTTTCCTTCATCATCTCCCCTCCTGCCCGTCCGGCTGTCTGACAAGGTTACTGTATTCTGAATCCGGCATATCCGGGTTGAAGAAGTTCCAAGGGTTGACCTTCTGGCCGCGGTAGACCACCTCGTAGTGGATGTGCGGGCCGGTCGCCATCCCGGTGCTGCCGAGGGTTCCTATCTGGTCGCCTCTGACCAGTTTCTGGCCGTTTGAGACCAGCACCTTCTGCAGGTGGGCGTAGCGGGTCTTGTAGCCGAAGCCGTGGTCCACCACCACGCAGTTGCCGTAGCCCGTGATGTTGAACTCGGAGGATACCACCACTCCGTCGCCGGTCACATAGACTGGCTCTCCCTCCTGGCCGGAAAGGTCGATGCCCTCGTGGAAGACTGCCTCCTTCTTTATCGGGTGGAAACGCACGCCGAAGGTGCTGGAGAGGGATATATGCGATGGGAGTGCAGGCGCAATGGAAGGGACGCAGGAGGCCATATCCCCCACCCTGCTGGCAAGGAGGCCGATAGCCGTGAACGAGGCGTGGCGTGCGTCAGCCCAGCCTGAAAGCAGGTCCAGCCTCTCCTTGAAGCTCTGCTCCGGAGTGAAGGGCAGGGCACGGTCGCAGCCGGCGATTGTGTCCATACCGAACACCGGCCTGTAGACTATCTCATCGCGGTTCTGCAATTCCAGCAGGAGGCTGTTCTGAGCCGTGATCTCATCGCCCAGCAGTTCCATCGCAGAGGAGAGGGACTGGTGGCGGGCCTCCAGAATCGCGGTCTTGGGAGATTTGAAGCCGAGGACACGGGTGAAGAGGAAATGATATATGCAGAAGCAGGCCAGGCCGGCAAGCAGGGTCAGGACGGCCCTCATCACTCTTTCACGGACAGGACGGCGGTAGATCTCATACGACTGAGTCTCCTCGTTGAATATGTATTTCTTCTGTCCAAACATCGGCCTTCCGCCCTAATATATATATGCAAATGTACGAAATAGTGATAAAAAAACTATTTTTGTGGCAAATTCCAGACCATACACGGATATGACTTCAAAAGAGATAAGAAAAACTTTCACGGACTTCTTCGCTGCCAAGGGACACGCGATAGTCCCGTCAGCCCCTATGATTGTCAAGGGTGACCCTACCCTGATGTTCACCAACGCCGGCATGAACCAGTTCAAGGAACTCTTCCTCGGCAACGCGCCGATAGTTGAGAAGAGGGTGTCGGACAGCCAGAAATGCCTCCGCGTCAGCGGCAAGCACAACGACCTCGAAGAGGTGGGCCACGACACCTACCACCACACGATGTTCGAGATGCTGGGCAACTGGAGTTTCGGCGACTATTTCAAGAAAGAGGCCATCGAGTGGGCCTGGGAGCTCCTGACCGAGGTTTACAAGCTGCCGAAGGAGCGCCTCTACGCCACAGTCTTCGAAGGCTATGAGCCTGACGGTCTGGGCGAGGACACAGAAGCCCGCAGCTGGTGGCTCAACTATCTGCCTGAAGACCACATCATCCCGGGCAACAAGCACGACAACTTCTGGGAGATGGGCGACACAGGTCCGTGCGGCCCCTGCAGTGAAATCCACATCGACCTCCGCGACGAAAAGGAGATAGCCGAAATCCCCGGCAGGGAAATGGTCAACAAGGGCCACTCCCTCGTCATCGAGATATGGAACCTTGTCTTCATGCAGTTCAACCGCAAGGCCAACGGCTCCCTCGAACCGCTCCCTGCAAAGCACGTCGACACAGGAATGGGCCTCGAACGCCTCTGCATGGCCCTCCAGGGCAAGAAGAGCAACTACGACACCGACGTCTTCACAGGAATGATAGGCGCCATCTCGCAGCTCAGCGGCGTGAAATACGAGCCTGACACCCAGGTAGGCGTAGCAATGCGCGTCATCGCAGACCACATCCGCGCCATCAGCTTCTCCATCACTGACGGACAGCTGCCGAGCAACGTGAAGGCCGGATATGTCATCCGCCGCATCCTCCGCCGCGCAGTCCGCTACGGCTACACCTTCCTCGGCCTCAAGGAGCCGTTCCTCTGCCGCCTCGTGCCGCAGCTCATCTCAGATATGGGAGAGGCCTACCCTGAGCTCAAGGCCCAGGAGGCTCTCGTCACCAAGGTGATCAGAGAGGAGGAGGACGCATTCCTCCGCACTCTCGACAAGGGCATCAAGCTTATGGATGCCATAATGGAGAAATCAAAGGAGACAAAGACAATATCGGGCGAAGACGCATTCACCCTCTACGACACTTTCGGATTCCCGATCGACCTGACAGAGCTCATCGCTGGCGAGAACGGATTCACAGTGGATATGGACGGATTCAATGTCGAGCTTCAGAAGCAGAAAGAGCGCGCACGCAACGCCACTGCCGTCGAGAACGGCGACTGGGTTGAGATCCGCGGCTTCTCCTCCTGCGAATTCGTCGGCTACGATTCCCTCGAGACAGAGGCGCAGCTGATGAAATACCGCACAGTCAAGGCAAAGAACAAGGAGATGATCCAGCTGGTCTTTGACCGCACTCCTTTCTACGGCGAGATGGGCGGCGAGGCCGGCGATACCGGAGTTGCGGTCAGCGCTGACGGCGAGACAGTGAAAATTGTCAACTCAGTCAAGGAGAACGGCCTTACAGTCCATATTGCGGACAGGATCCCGTCTGACTGCAGCGGCACATTCACCCTCAGGGTTGACGGAGCCAGAAGGCAGAAGATTGCAAACAACCACTCCTGCACCCACCTTCTCCACCAGACCCTCCGCGAGATCCTCGGGACCCACGTCGAGCAGAAAGGCTCCTTCGTAGGCGACAAATATTTCCGCTTCGACTTCTCGCACTTCGAAAGACTCTCAGAGGAGCAGCTCAGAGAGGTCGAAAGGCGTGTCAACTGCCTCATACGCGAGAACAATCCGCTCTGCGAGAAGCGCGACGCCACTATGGACGAGGCGAAGGCGATGGGCGCAATGGCGCTCTTCGGCGAAAAGTACGGTGACAGGGTGAGAGTGGTCCGCTTCGGCGACAGCGTCGAGCTATGCGGCGGCTGCCACACCGGCGCCACCGGCAACATCGGACTCTTCCACATCTCAGCCGAGTCCGCTGTAGCAGCCGGCATCAGGAGAATCGAGGCCTGCACAGGCGAAGAGGCCGAAGCCGCTGTCGAAGCCATGGCCGACACCATCCGCACCGCGAAATCATTCTTCAACAATGTCCCTGACCTCGCCGGCGCCATCCGAAAGATGATGGAAGAGAACGACTCCTACAAGAAGCAGATGGAGGAGATCGCCAAGGAGAAGACCCTCTCCCTCAAGAGGGAGATTGCAGCGAAGGCTGTGGAAGTCTCCGGAAGGAGGCTTGCGGTCGTCGACACCCCGGTCGACCCTGCTATGCTCCGCAACGCTGCCCTGATGCTTATGAAAGAGGAACAGAACCTCGCAGTGGCCGCAGCATTCGAGTTCAACGGCAAGCCGCAGCTGCTGCTTATGTACTCGGCAGACCTCGCCGCAGCAGGCAAGAATGCCCAGAACGACATAAAGGAGGCCGCAAAGTTCATCCAGGGAGGAGGAGGCGGACAGCCGACACTCGCAACTGCCGGTGGCAAGAATATTGCTGGTATCGCCGACGCCCTTGAGAGACTCAAGGCCTCAGCCGTCGCATAGCACAGGGAAAGAGTGAACAAACTCGACAGATATATGGTCAGAACCTTCGTGGGACCGTTCCTCGCGGTCCTCGTGGTGGTCATATTCACGCTGTCGATGCAGTTCCTCTTCACATACATCGACGAACTGGTCGGAAAGGGGCTCGGAATAGGAGTCATCTTCGAATTCCTCGGATGGGCCGCCTGCACTCTGATTCCGATGGCGGTGCCGCTCGCATCCCTCCTCGCCTCGATAATGACGCTCGGAGGACTCGGAGAGCGCAACGAACTGCTGGCGATGAAGGCCGCCGGGGTATCACTGATGAGGATCATCACGCCTGTGATGCTGCTCTCGGTGCTGATCAGCGTAGGGGCATTCTTCGCTTCCAACAAGCTGGTGCCTCACGCCTATTTCAAGATCTACAACCTGAGGCAGGACATCAACGACACCAAGGATGAGATCAAGATTCCGACAGGCACCTTCTACGACGGAATCGAAGGCTATATACTGAGAGTCGAAGAGCGCGACAAGGAGACCGGAATGATGTACGGCCTGATAGTCTATGACCACACGTCAAACTACGGAAACACCAACCTGACCCTTGCGGACAGCGGCAGGATCCAGATCACGCCCGACAAGCAGAATATGATCTTCGACCTCTACGACGGCTGCAACTACACCGAGGACAACCTGATGACCTACAGGGACACCACCCTTGAGCTCAACCGCACCAGATTCAAGGAGCAGAACCTCATAATTTCGCTGAGCAACTACACGTTCAACCGGTCGTCGAGCGGGGACAGGTTCTCCGACCAGGTGATGTCCAGGGACCTGGCCGGCCTGAAGGTCGACAGGGACTCGCTGGCCGCCGAATTCGACTCACTGATTGTCAACCAGTACAGGAGGTACTTCACCAACAGCGGTCTCCAGTACATCCACCAGCTCGACACCGCCCGCTTCTGGACACCGACAAAGGGTGATTTCCCGACAGACTCCCTGCTGGGCGCCCTCACCTATTTCCAGAAGAAGAACGCCATCAGGATGGCCATCGACAATATCACCGGCGATATCGAACACATTGAGAACTATGAGCACGAGAGCAGCCGGTACATAGAGCCTATACGAAGAATCGACATCGAGTCCTTCAGGAAGTTCACACTCTCACTCGCCTGTCTGCTCTTCTTCTTCATCGGAGCGCCTCTGGGAGCCATCATCCGGAAGGGAGGACTCGGCACGCCGGTCATCATCTCCATCCTCTTCTATCTGATATACTATATCATCGACATCATAGGCAAGAAACTGGCGAAGAACGGAACCATCTCCCCGTTCATCGGCACCATCATATCAACCTTCGTCCTGATACCGATAGGCTTCTTCCTGACGAGGAAGTCGACTCAGGACTCATCCCTCTTCAATATGGATTCTTACAAGGAGTTCTTCAGGAACATCGGCAGGCACATCTCAAAGGGCTGGCACAGGTTCGCCAACATCTTCACCAAGGGAGGCGGCAAGATCAGGATCGTCTATATGGGCACACCGGAGTTCGCGGTGGCTCCTCTCGACGCGCTCCTGAAGAACAATTTCAAGGTTGTGGGCGTCGTGACAGTTCCGGACAAGCCGAGCGGACGCGGACTGGAAGTCAACCAGAGCGCCGTCAAGAAATACGCCCTCGAGCACAATCTGCCTGTTCTCCAGCCTGAAAAACTGAAGGACCCTGCATTCCTCGAGCAGCTCAAAGCCCTGAATGCAAACCTGTTCGTGGTCGTCGCATTCCGAATGCTTCCTAAGGAGGTATGGCAGATGCCGGCATACGGCACCTTCAACCTCCACGCATCCCTCCTGCCTCAGTACCGCGGAGCAGCCCCTATCAACTGGGCCATCATCAACGGCGAGCGTTTCACAGGCGTGACCACCTTCCTGATCGACGAACAGATCGACACCGGCAAGGTGCTCTTCCAGGAGTCCTGCCCTATCGAGCCTTACGAAGATGCCGGCGCCCTCCACGACAAGCTTATGGAGATGGGTGCGAAGCTCGTCGTAAAGACCGTGAACGCCATAGAGGACCACACCGTGAAACCTTATGTCCAGGAGATCGGCTTCAGCAAGGTGCTCCACCCTGCGCCGAAGATCACCCGCGAACTCTGCCATATCGACTGGAACAAAGATGCAGAGAGCATCGGATGCCTCGTCAGAGGCCTCAGCCCTGTCCCGTCCGCATACACAAATCTCGTCAAGGGCGACCAGGTGCTCCACGTCAAGATCTATGACGCCTACGACGCGAAGATTGAGGAGAACGACCTCCCTGTCGGCACAGTGACCGTGGACAAAGTCCATCTTCAGGTCAAGTGCGGCAAGGGCACCCTCCGCATCTACTCACTCCAGATCGCCGGCAAGAAGAGAATGAACGTGTCAGACTTCCTGCGCGGCTTCAGAGACCCTGAGGAGTGGCATTTCGAATAGATGGATTCACTTGTAATTCTTGCGAACGGCGATTTTCCTTCAGCGGCCCGGCCGCTGGAAGTGCTCCGCAGTGCGGATTATGTGGTATGCTGCGACGGTGCGGCAGCTGGCCTCATTGCCGCCGGAATGGAACCTGACGCCGTTGTCGGTGATCTGGACTCCATAGGCGGGGAGCTCAGGGAAAGGCTCGGAGGCAGGCTCCATCACGTCAGCGACCAGGAGACCAACGACCTGACAAAGGCATTCAATTTCGCGATGAGCCTCTCCCCTGCAAGAATCACTGTTCTGGGAGCGACCGGCAAGCGCGAGGACCACACCCTCGCCAACATCTCCCTGCTGCTCGACTATGCCCGCAGGGCATCCTGTCCGGTAACAATGATCACAGACCACGGAGAGTTCCGCGCCATATCCGACACCTCAACCATCAGGTGCAGGAAAGGATGCCAGGTCTCGCTCTTCTCGTTTGACTCAACTCTGAAAATAGAATCGGCCGGGCTTCTCTACCCGACCGGTTCAGTTGTCTTCGATTCCCTGTGGAAGGCCTCGCTGAACGAGGCGGGCGCGGATGAGTTCACCCTGACCCTTTCTCATCCGTCAGGCGTTCTTGTATTTCTCGCCGATGACCTTTAGCATGTCGTCGACCATCATCTCCATATCCCACTGAGGCTTCCAGCCCCACTCCTCGCGTGCGCAGGTGTCATCCATCTTGTTCGGCCAGGATGCTGCGATGGCAGCCTTGACTGGGTCGACGTCATAGTCGAAGGTTGCGTCAGGGATGCGCTTCTTGATGCATTCGAAGAGCTCCCTCGGGCAGAAACTCATAGCGGCGATGTTGAAACTGTTGCGGTGGATGAGTTTCGAAGGGTCTGCCTCCATCAGCTCGACCACTGCGCGGAGGGCGTCCGGCATATACATCATATCCATATAGGCATCCTCCGGCACGGTGCAGGTGTAGTGGTGGCCAGGCTTCAGGATCTCATAGAAGACCTCGACTGCATAGTCTGTGGTGCCGCCGCCCGGAAGTGCGCCGTTAGAGATGATGCCCGGGAAGCGGACGCTGCGGGCATCCACTCCGAAACGCTCCCAGTGGTAGTCGCCCAGCAGCTCTCCGGTCACCTTGCAGATGCCATAGACGGTGTTCGGGCGCATTATCGTATCCTGAGGGGTGTTGTCGTGAGGCGTCGATGGGCCGAAAGCGCCGATACTGCTCGGGGTGAATATCTGGCAGTTGTGGTGCTGGGCAGTGTTGAGTGCGTTGATCAGGGCAGTGATGTTCAGATGCCAGGCGACGCCAGGCATTGTCTCACCCTTAGCGCTGAGAAGGGCGACGAGATTGAATATCGCGTCTATATTGTAGCGCTCCACTACGCTGACGAACGCCGGCTCGTCGAGGACATCGAGCTTCTCGGCAATGCAGAAACGTGAGAGCTTTTCTACAAGCTCGTCTTTCAAATCCGCAGCAATTACATTATCTTTACCATAAATATTCTGGAGATAAGGGACGAGCTCAGTTCCAATCTGACCGCCGGCTCCGACGACAAGTATCCGTTTCATATCAATATTTGAAATTTGTATACAAATCTAATAAAAATAGACTATTCCTGTTACGGTTTTTCTGATTTTGGAACAGCCAGGGCGGAATATGTTGATGACGGGGAGAAGAAACGCTTCGAGCGCTATCTGCAGGAAGGGTGCAATGCAGGAATGGGCTATATGGAACGCAATGTCGATAAAAGGCTGGATCCCAGACTTTTAGTTGAAGGCGCACAGAGCGTTTTGTGCTTCATTGCCCCATACGGGGAGGCTGCCGGCGGAGTTGCGGGCTTCGCCTGCGGCACCGACTATCACAAGACAGTTAAAGAGCGCCTCTTCGCGGTGGCGGCGGATATCAGGAGGCAGTATCCCGGCTATTCCGGCAGATGCTTCGTTGACAGTGCACCTGTGCTCGAGCGCTGGTGGGCCGCAAAGGCCGGGCTCGGCTTCATCGGCCTCAACCATTTCCTCATCTCCCCTGACCACGGACTCCGCACCATAATAGGGATTATTGTATGCAATGTTCCGTATGAGATGTTCGAGCCCCACGCGCCGCTTCCGGCCACTTCCTGCGGCTCCTGCGGACGATGTCTGGAAGCCTGCCCGACCGGAGCCCTCGGCAGTATGCTGGACGCCCGCAGATGCATCGCTTACCACACAGTTGAGTGCAGAGATCTGTATGAAACCGCTCCAGTGGATTACAGCGGCTGGATATTCGGCTGCGAGGAGTGCCTGAAGGCCTGTCCCTGGAACAGGGAGGAGAAGCCACTTCCGGAGTTCGAGAAAAACCGCGGATTCCTGGAGAAGGCAGGGAAAGAGGAGTGGGAGAAGATGTCGCCTGACGAATTCGAGGACAGGTTCTGGGATTCGGGGCTGATGCGCGCAGGACTGGACAAAATAAAGAACAATCTGAAATGAAGAAGATATATATGACAGGCTCCTGCTTCTCCACCGAAGTCGGGACATTGATGAAAGAGAATGGCTACGACGTGGTCCTCAACCCGTTCGGCATCCTCTTCAACCCCGCCTCGATAGCCTCGTCTCTGGAAAGGCTGGAGAGCGGAGCGGAATTCACCCCGGACGATGTTGTCAGAAGAGTCGACGACGCTTCCAAAGGAGTGTTCAGCTATGTCTCCTTCCATCACCACGGTTCAGCGGGCAGGGCGACCCCGGAAGAGTTCCTCAGGGATGCGAATGCAGCGCTCCTGAAGGCATCGGCCGGCTTCAGGGAAGCGGACACAGCAGTCCTCACTCTGGGGACTGCGTGGGTTTTCCGCCATAGGGAGAGGGGGTTCGTGGTGGCCAACTGCCACAAAGTGCCTGCCCGTGAATTCGACAGGGTATTCCTCAGCTGTGAAGAGATAGTCAGCCTGCTTTCGCCGGTCATCGGCAGACACCCTGACAAGAGGTGGATCTTCACCGTCAGCCCGGTGAGGCATCTGGCCGACGGGGCACACGCCAACCAGCTGAGCAAATCCACACTTCTCCTTGCTGTCGACAGGCTCCAGCGGCTGTATCCTGACAGCACCGGCTATTTCCCGGCCTACGAAATAATGCTCGACGACCTGCGGGACCGCAGCTGGTATGCCGCCGACGGCGTCCATCCCGGACCGGAGGCAGTGAGAATCATATACAATTCATTCATAGAGAAATACAACCTTTCAAAGATATGAAAAGACTCATCCTTCTGATTGCCGCCGCGGCGGTTGCCACAGCAGCGTCCGCCCAGGACCCTCATCAGCTTCTCAAAGAGAATCCTGACCGCTACGCAAGCGTGCACCATAACTACGAAGTCCCTTCAACCATTGAGGACACCCCTGCCCCCAAAGGTTACAAACCTTTCTATGTCAGCCACTACGGAAGGCACGGCAGCAGATATATGACAACTTATGCCAATATGGACGATGTGCTCAAGGTCTTCGACATAGAAGCCGACAAGGGTCTGCTGACAAAGGAAGGAATGCAGTTCTACCGCGACTTCAAGGCTCTGCGCGAAGCGCATCAGGATATGCTCGGCTACCTCACCCAGAAAGGCGCAGAAGAGCACCGCGGCATCGCCCACCGTCTGTGGCAGAGGGTGCCTGAAGTCTTCAGACAGAAAGAGAGGCCGGAGGTGATGGCGGCTTCCAGCACCATCCAGCGCTGCATCCAGAGCATGGCGAACTTCGAGCTCCAGCTCCAGAAGGACGCCCCTGACCTCAAGGTCAGGATGTACACCGGCGACCGTTATATGAACTATATCCTCAAGTCGCCCACAAAGTCCAAGAACTCCGCACTCCACAAGAAGGTCTTTGACTCACTGCTCTACGAGAAATTCAACCCGGGACGCCTGATGGATGCCTGGTTCAACGACCCGGAAGAAGCCGCGAAGCACTTCGGCAAGTTCGACGCCGAACACCTCTTCTACCGCATATTCTACGAAGGTGAGATCTGCCAGTGCCTCGACGAGCCGCTCACACCTGTCCACAGCTACTTTACCGACGAGGAGCTCTTCGGACTCTGGTTCGCAGACAATGCAAGCCTCTACGACAACGAGACTCTCTCCATCGAGAACGGCAGCCACCTGGGCGAGACTGCCGCTGCTATCCTGAAGGACATCATCGAGAAGGCTGACGCGGCGGTAAGCGGGAACAGCCGTGCGGCAGATTTCCGCTTCGGCCACGACTCAGGCCTCTTCCCTCTCCTCGGCCTCATAGGTGTCGAAGGGATGGAACAGCCGCAGCATATGGCGGAGACTTCCAAGCCTGACGGCGTCTATGTATTTGAGATGATGCCTATGGCATCCAACCTCCAGCTTATATTCTACAGGAACAGGAAGGGAGATGTGCTCGTCAAGCTGGTCCGCAACGAGAAGGAGACAGGGATTCCGGCTCTGACACCGGTTTCCGGCCCGTACTACCGCTGGAGCGACCTCCGCGAATACTTCGCATCGCTCTGCAACTACCGCAACTGCAGGCTTCTCTACTGGAACATCCAGAACGGAATGTGGGACGGCCAGTACGACAACTACGACAGGTTCGTCGCGTGGGTGGCGGCTCAGAACCCGGACATCTGCGTCTGGTGCGAAGGGCAGAGCCTCTACTACACCGACACCGACAAGCCGATGAAGAAGGAAGAGCAGTACCTCGTGGAGGGATGGAGCGGACTGGCAGCGCGCTATGGCCACAGCTATGTCTATGTGGGCGGCCACCGCGACGGCTACCCTCAGGTCATCACATCACGCTGGCCGATCGAGAATGTGGAGCGCATAGTAGGCGCCGAGCCGGACAGCGTAGTCACCCACGGAGCGGGCTGGGCAAGGATTCAGGCTGAAGGCCAGACCCTCAACATTGTCACTCTCCACACCTGGCCGCAGAAATGGGCATACCGCGCTGCTGACCAGGAAGCGAGCAAAGCGGAGAATGGAGGTGACAGGTACCGCCGTATGGAGATAGAGTACATCTGCAACCATACTGTCCTCACGCACCCTGACGCTGCCGGCGAACTCTGGATGATGATGGGCGACCACAACGCCCGCAGCCGCGTGGACAACTCAGTCTACGGCTATCCTGAAGATGACACCCGCTTCCTTGTCCACGACTTCATCCTCGGCAGCACACCGTACATAGATGTGATCAAGGACAGGCATCCGAAGGAGTTCTGCACATCGATACACGGCCAGGGCCGCATTGACTTCGTCTACCTGACCCCTGCACTCAATGAAAAAGTCGCAGACGCATATATCGTCTACGACTCTTACACTGAACCGGTCCGCAATCCGGACCATATCTCAAATTTCTGGCATCCTTCTGACCACAGGCCGATAATAGTCGACTTCAAACTATAGGGAGTCGGCCTGCAGGACTCTGGAATCCGTGTGGCCTCTGTACTCCTGGGCATAGAGGCAGACGGCCTCGACTATGCCTGCCGTGAATGTTCCCTCCTGCTGGACGAAGAAGACCTCCTCCACTGTAGTGGTCTCCTCCGGAAGCAGGTCGTAGTAGAAGCTTGTGTACGACTCCTTGACGTCACGGTAGCAGCCTCCCCACCAGGAATATCCGGAGCGTTCATCCTCGAGATAGAAGCAGGCGGGACGCATCGCCTTCACCTCGACGAAACTGCGGTTCTCCGTGTTGTGGATGGTGTAGCGGGCCGTGATCTTGTCGCCGACCTTCAGATGGTCGCCCTCATTCAGCAATGCACCGTCAGATTCACGGATGAAATTCCGCGAGACTGTGATTTCGCTGGCAGATGCCTTGACCTTGTCCATTGTCGTAGTGTATGTGTAGTACACAGCGCCGAAGCGGAGGTCCTTCGCATTGCTGGCTATGAGTGCGTGGACAGCGTCAGTGGTTGCCACTGTGTTCTCCCAGGCCTGGTTGTGTTTCTGGAGCAGGAGCCACTGCGCTATGCCGTCGACCATCTTCTTCTGCCCGAGGGCGGAGAAGACCTCTATCAGCTGGGAGTGTGCATAGATCTCGCTGTTCATCAGGCCGCGGAACGGCATCACCGCGTTAGGGAAGTAGCAGCCCACCGTCGGATTCTCGACCGCATAGTCGGCAAGCGACTCGGACAGAGCCTTTATCCTCTTGCTGAAACCCTTCTCCCAGAACTCTGTCCCTTCGCAGCGCTGCAGGGTGCGGATCAGGCCTGCCTTCTGCAGGATAGATATCTTCTGCCAGTTCTCCTCCGTGCCTGAAAGGAACTGTCTGAAGACCTTGGCCGCATCGCTCCCCATCGGATAGTCGAGCCACTGGCTGCGGACCGACATCGCGGTCACATAGGAGAAATGAGGTATATCCTTCGGCTTGAGGGAGCTGTATGACCTGACGAGATATGAATCCACATATTTCAGGGCCGCACTTATCACAGCAGACTCCTCCGGTGAAACTTCGACAGCGCCGACCTGACGCAGCTGACCCATCTTCTCAAGGAAATAGAGAGTGACGGAAACGCTGGTGTTCATACCGCTGAACCAGCGGAGCCCGCCGTCAGCGGCCTGGAAACTGCGGATATGGCTGACAGCATCGCTGCGGAAGGCCTCGTCCGCGCCGGTGCCGAGGACCTTCCCCCTCATCTGGTTGATGTAGAGCTGCTGGATCCAGTTTATCGCATTGTTTACTGCAGGAGCGGAGGCAGCAGGCAGGGACTCCTTCACTGCATCGAGGGTGGAGTACTCTGCACGGACAATCTTCGGGTTCTTTGCGCCGAACTTTTCCTGAAGCTGCTTTTCATAGTACTTGTAGCCGTGAGGCCCGCCGATCAGGAATGATGCAGCCTCGGTCAGAGTGATTGCGGCAGGCTCGACGGTCATAACATTTACCTCTCCGTCGCTGAGCTCGCCTGCCGAATACCATATCTCCACGCTTATCCTGTCAGCGGAAGGGACCTCAATCTCCCAGGCGGCTTCGTCCTGCGCACCTGCCAGAAGGTTTATCTTCTGATCCTTGAGCCCCTTGAGGCTGAGAGCCTTGCCGCTGCCGTCTGTCAGCAGGATGCGGGCGGTTCCCTTGAGTTCCCTGTCAGTCATATTGACAATCTTCGCCTTCAGGACGATACGGTCGCCCTCGCGGACAAAGAGAGGCACCGAAGGGACAACCATCAGCGGCTTCTGTACGATGACTGAGGACTCTGTGCCTCCTGTCTTGAGATACCGGTCGTGGGACATTATCAGCACCCGGAAAGTGGAGAGAAGCTCGCCCGTCTCATATTCGACAGTCGCGGTACCGTCCGGAGTTGTACGGATATGCGGGAAGAAGCCCAGCAGCTCGCCGAGATTCTGGCGCACCTCTGCCTCTGCCTCCGGCTCTTCACCTTCCCCGTTCTGCGGCACTTCGGCGCTGTCGTCCGTAAAGGACACCATCTCCATACTCTCCTCCGCAACAGCGGCATCGGACATCACCATCGCATTCACAGCGCCGGCAGGGGCAGCCCCTTTCATCCTGGCCCCGTAGAGGACAGGGCCGCTGTAACCGGTCAAAGTAGTGGTGACATACGGGACAGGCTTGTTCCGGACAGTGTAGAGAGGGTTGAACCTGAATGAGTTCTCACCGTACCTGTCGGATGTGACATCATAGATCGAGACCACGGACTCGGAACCCGGTTTGGTATTGAAAGTGATGGTCTCTCTGGTGTTCGGGCCAGTCTTGTCGCGCATCGACGTAATGGCTGTCTCGAAGCAGGTGCTGTTCGGGTTGTTGAAGGTATATGTGTTGTTCAGCACCTCTCCGTTGCGGAATCCGAAGAAAGTGATTTTGACAGAGGTGCCGTAAGATTCCTTGAAAGGAAGAGTGATGCGCCTCATCTCATTCTTCAGGTGGAGATGCTCGACAGAGAGCCGGTCGTGACCGTCCATCATCTCCATCTCGAGATAGAGGTCCTCCTCGCTTGTGCCGAGAAGGAAATCAATGCCTCCCTCAGTCTGTACAGGGTAGTAGAAATAGAGCGACTTGAAAGGAAGCACCCTGTCATCACGGCCGATTACGACTATCTTGCGGGTTGTCTCCATAGTGCGGCCTCGATACTCCGTGGAAGCGTGGATCTCGTAAGCCCCTGAAGGGATTCCGGCAAAATCGAAGGCGACAGGCTCGTTGCCTGTGAACTTCCCTTTATACCTGACTGTTGAATCCTGTATCACCTCGTAGGTGCCTCTGGCAGCATAAGGAGTGCCGTTCAGGGTGGTGGTCCTCACTGTGAACTCACCTGTCACGCTCTTGTCAACTATCGAGCGGTCCTCTCTGGTCTGCTGGCTGGAGACCTCGACATTGATGTCGAGAGGAATGTCGCTGACCGGGATATTGACGCTCTGCTCGTGGGTCTCACCCTGAGGGTCCGTCGCTTTTATCTCTATGCGGAATGAAGCTGAAATCAGTTCATCAGCATCAGCCTCCTCCGGTCTTTCGGCCGCGAATGTCACATTGAAGCAGCCGCTGGCGTCAGCGGTGACCCTGCCCTCGGAGACAACGGCTGTCGGGAACCATTTGTACTGGGCGCCGTTCGTCCAGGCGGAGCGCTCGACCCTGTAAGTCACCGAAGCGCCGGCCACGGAATATCCTGCATAGCTCGTAAGGACGCCCTTCTGCGACACTACATCTCCGAAGCAGTTCACCTCCTCGCTGCGCGGGAGGGACATTGAGAAAGTCGGACGCTTGTACTGCTCGACCCTGACGCTTGCCGACCCCCAGGATGACGATATCATATAGCGGCCGTTGCGGCCGTCGGACGGTATGGTGAAGAAACCGCTTGCCGAACCCATATCGTTGGTCACCAGGTTGAGCGTGTCAAGGTTCTCGCTGCTTGAAGAGTGGCGGAATGTAACCTCAACCGCCTTGTTCGGGAGCACCTCACCGTTGAGGCCGTCGCTTTTGTAACATATTATCTTGAAATAAACCCTCTCGCCCGGCTTGTAGAGGGCCCGGTCGGTAAAGATAGAGCAGTTGTCGGCCTGGACCGGGATGTAATTGCCGGAGCTCTGATAGCCGTATCGCTCGAGATACATCAGCGGAGCGCCGGTGTCGCCCTCCACGCTGAGGCGCACGTACCAGTCGCGGTCCTTGTCTTTCAGCTCTTCGGAGAGGTCAGCGAAAGTGAAGCCATCCAGAGCAAGGTCGAAGGCGTTCCTGCTCTTCAAGGCATACACGCCCTTGCGCTCTTCGTGGCCCGGGTTCTTGAAACTCTCCACGAAGACCTTGCCGTAAGGCCTGCCGCTCAACAGGTCAGCAGCATAGACCTCTGCCTTGCCGGACCTGATGCGCAGGGCCCCGGCCACATCGCTCACCTGAATTTTCGAGAATGAAGATTCCTTGCCGGACCAGACGCGCACCACGTACACTCCGGGAGAAGGGAACTCAATCTTCTCCTTCCTGGTCTCTTCGATATTGTAGTCATTGGCAAAGCCACATATAGTCCTGGACGACACAAGGGTGGAGTTCTTCTTGAGAACGTCCGCAGATCCTTCATAAAGATACGTAAGATGGCGGTTCTCATCCATCCTGTACACTTCGAGCACTGCCTGGGAGACATTGCGGCTCGATACCGCGAGAGTGACGCCCTCCGACGGGGAGACCTGTCCGCTGCCTGTGATATAGATGGACTGGGAATCCATACCGTCAATCATATTCTGGATCCTCTCCCTGTATTCCTTGGAAGGCTTCATCGCAAGCAGTTCCCGGCATTCGGCACGGACTGCCCTGTAATCCTCTCCCGTATGCATATATTTCCTGTCTGCATCTGACTTGTGGTTGCAGAGCCTCTTCCAATAGAGAATCATCACCCTCGGGTGATCCTTGTATTTCTCTATATTGGCATCGAGGTCACCTTCCAGGACCTTGGCCCTGACAGGGAAGAGAGAGGAGTATCTGTATGTATCGGCCTCTTTCCAGTTGTATTGCTGAAGGCAGGAGTAGAGCCGTTCCGCAACCACATACTGCTCGAGTTCATCGCCGGCGGCGACGGCCTTGGCCTCCAGTTGCTTGAGATAATCCGCGGCAGTCTGAGGCCTGCCCTCTTTCTCGGCCTTCTCGACCTTCGCCCATAATGATAATGAGGAATATATATCAGCGGCATTCATAGTTATGGTTGTTGCTAATAAAAGTGTAAGAAGAATAATCGCTCGTTTCATCGCTTTCTTGATTGTCTCATAAAGTTAGGAAAAAAGATGGTCACTCCGCCGGAATCCGGACAAAGTGACCATCTTTTCAAATAGCGGACCAACCTCTATTTCTGCTGAGGATTGTGCTTGTACTTGAACACAAAAGCAAAGACGACAGCGAGAAGGAGAGCGTAGGCTGCGAAGATGTACCAGCAGGTGCTCCAGCTTGACATCAGGGCCTCGCCGCTCTTGCCGACAGTGAAATGGTTGACCACAGCCTGTGCCGCGAGGGTTCCCAGGGCCGGGCCGATGCCGTTGGTCATCATAATGAGAAGACCCTGTGCGCTGTTGCGGATGGAGGTGTCAGTGTTGTTGTCCACAAAGAGGGACCCGGAGATATTGAAGAAGTCGAAGGCCACACCGTAGACAATCATCGAGAGGATGAAGAGCCATACGCCGCCGCCCGGGTTGCCGAGTCCGAAGAACGCAAAGCGGAGAGTCCACGCGAACATCGCTATGAGCATCACTTTCTTGATGCCGAACTTGCGGAGGCAGAACGGAATCAGAAGGATGCAGAGAGTCTCGGATATCTGAGAGAGGGAGATCAGCATATTGGAGTGCTTCACACCGAAGGTGTCTGCATACTGAGGCAGCTGTCCGAAGCTCTCGAGGAACGGATTGCCGAAGCTGTTGGTGATCTGGAGAGCGATGCCCAGGAGCATCGAGAAGATGAAGAAGACTGCCATCTTCGAATCCTTGAAGAGGGTGGAGGCGCGGAGGCCGAGGGCGTCCACGAAAGACTTCTTCTCTGCATTCCTGTTGACAGGGCAGGCAGGGAGCGAGAGGGCGTATCCTGCGAGGACAAGGCTCAGGACTCCGGAGGTGACATACTGCATCGCATTGCTCTGGAAACCGGTCAGGTCCACGAACCACATCGAGAGGATGAAGCCGATGGTGCCGAAGACGCGGATCGGAGGGAAGGCCTTGACTGTGTCCAGCCCCGCCACATCGAGGGCGTTGTATGAGACTGCGTTGCCGAGAGCGAGTGTCGGCATAAAGAAGGCGATGCTGAGGGAGTAGAGGGTGAAGAGGGTGCCGAACTGCACTGAATCACCCGCCCTGCATCCATAGATGCCGGCTGCAATCATAAAGATGCCGGCCAGCAGATGACAGAGGCTGTAGACCTTCTGGGCAGGTATCCACTTGTCTGCCAGAATGCCCATAAGGGCAGGCATAAAGATGGAGACAATGCCCTGGATGGAGAAGAACCATCCGATCTGGGTTGCAAGACCGACTCCTGCGAGATAGCGCCCCTGGGAGGTGAGATATGCGCCCCACACGGCGAACTCGAGGAAATTCATAATGATGAGCCTGAGCTTCATCGACTTGTTCTGGTTTGATGCCATAGTATGTTGTTTCTATTTAGGTGCAAGTCTGTAAAGGATGAGAGCCACAACCGTGAAGAGGATGTTCGGAATCCACAGGGCAAGGGCGGGAGCCATAATCCCCGTATGTACAAACATCTGGCTGAAGCGCATGAAGAGGATATACGAGAAACTGAGCGCCAGTCCGATACCGATGTTCAGGCCCAGGCCTCCCCTCTTCTTCCTTGAGGAAAGTGATACCGCTATGATTGTAAGCACAAAAGCGGAGAAAGGCATCGCTATGCGGTTGTTCTTCTCGATGAGTGCACGCTTGACTGTGGCGTCGCCCCTCATCTTCTGCTCGGCTATTAGGGCGTTCAGATCCTTCTTGGAAAGCGATTCGGCAATATTCTGCCGCCGGTAGAAGTCCTCGACCGTCAGGCTGATGACTGTGTCGAGCGAAGAGCCCGCCCTGACAATCTCCGATTCTCCGTAGAAGTCACGGAGATAGTAGTTGCGGAGCCTCCAGCCGCAGAAAGTGGTGTCCCACGCGGCTGATTCAGCGGAGAGCTTGCTCTTGAGCTCGCCGTCCTCGATTTTCTCCAGAGTGAATCTGTATCCGGTGTTCGCCCACTGGCTGAACTGTTCCAGATAGACAAACTCCCCGGGCGATATCTGATAGTGGATGTTCCGCTGGTTGTTCGCCGTCTTCTGCACCTTGATGTACTTGTTCTCGAACTCGAGCCGCTTGTGGTTCGCAGGAGGGATGATGTAGAGGCTCATCAGCAGGGAGACACCGGCAATCACGGCGGCGCAGGCCATATAAGGGGCCATAAGCCTCCTGAAACTGATGCCGCCCGAGAGGATGGCCACAATCTCGCTGTTCTGCGCCATCTTGGAGGTGAAGAAGATGGCGGATATGAAGACGAAGAGCGGCGCGAAGCTGTTGACTATCCACGGTATGAACCCTGCGTAGTAGTCGAAGACTATCTCATTGAGAGGCACCTGCTTGTCCACGAACTTGTCCACCTTCTCGCTTAGGTCGAAGACCACCACGATGAGGATGGCTATGAGTATGGTGAAGATGAAAGTGCCAAGGAATTTCTTGACAATGTACTTGTCGATCTGTTTGAGGCGCGGCAGTTTCATCGTCTAAAGTCTGTTGTCGAGTTTCTTTACCATTGCATCTTTCCAGGAGGCGAAGTCACCGGCCTCAATATGCCCGCGGGCCTGCTCCACGAGGTGGAGGTAGAAGGCGAGGTTGTGCTGGCTGGCGATCTGGGCTGCAAGCATCTCCCCTGCGGAGAAGAGATGCCTCAGGTAAGCCTTGGAGTAGCAGCGGTCAACAAAAGATGTTCCATTCGGATCGAGCGGAGAGAAATCATCCGCCCATTTCCTGTTTTTGATGTGTATCGTCCCTTCGCTGGTGAAGAGCATCGCGTTGCGGCCGTTGCGCGTAGGCATGACGCAGTCGAACATATCGACTCCGCGTGCGATGCCTTCAAGGAGGTTGGAAGGGGTGCCGACGCCCATCAGATAGCGTGGTCTCTCCTCCGGAAGAAGCGGATGGAGGATTTCCAGCATCTCATACATCTTCTCGGTAGGCTCGCCCACAGCAAGCCCGCCGATGGCATAGCCCTCGCGGTTCAGCGAGACTGCGTGCTCGGCAGCCCTTCGGCGCAGGTCAGGATAGACACACCCCTGGACAATAGGGAAGAAAGTCTGGCTGTAGCCGTAGAGCGGCTCCGTCTCATCGAACCTGCGGACACATCTCTCGAGCCACCGCTGCGTGAGGCCGAGGGATTTCTCAGCATATTTGTATTCGGCATCCCCGGGGCAGCATTCGTCAAGCGCCATTATGATGTCGGCGCCGATGACGCGCTGCGTGTCCACATTGTTCTCCGGGGTGAATATGTGGCGGGAACCGTCGATATGGCTCTGGAAGACGCATCCCTCCTCGGTCAGTTTCCTGCTCTGAGCAAGGGAGAAGACCTGGAACCCGCCGCTGTCCGTCAGAATCGGGCGGTCCCACGAGGTGAAGCGGTGGAGGCCTCCGGCCGCCTTCAGGGTGTCAAGCCCCGGACGGAGGTAGAGGTGATAGGTGTTGCCCAGAATGATCTGAGCCTGTATGTCCTCCTTGAGGTCACGGTGATACACGCCCTTGACAGAGCCGACAGTACCGACAGGCATAAATATCGGGGTCCTGACCGGTCCGTGGTCAGTCTCGATGAGGCCGAGCCGGGCGCCGGTCTGGCTGTCTTTTTTCAGGAGCGTGAATTTCATAGCCTGCAAAGATAATAAAAGTCAGGGTCTATCTCACATAGAATCCCTTGAACCATCCGTACGGATCGGAGCGGTCGAGGTTGCGGACATAGACGAAATCCTTGAAGACATTCACCTCGATGTTTTCGCTGAAGCATGCAGTGCGGATGCGGAACGAATCGAACTTGCCCATGAAAGTTGATTCGTTGAACCCGTCTAAATGATGGGTGATTGTGGTCTCGTAGTCCCAGAAGCCTTGGCCTTCTGCAATCTCTATCCCTCCGTAGAGGTTGACAGCATCCTCCGGGGAGAGATAGTAGCCGCCTTTGAAACCGCCCACCTCCTCGCGTGAAGGGCGGGCGAACCAGCCTCCCTTCCCGTTCGGGAAAGCGATTTTCCGGTCAAGGACAACATCATACATATCACCCCATCTTCCTCTGACAATCTGGTCACCGAGCAGCTGGCCTTCGATTGTGCCTGTGATATGGCCGTCAGGCTCGTATTCCTTGATTGTAATATATGTCTCGATGGTTCCGCGAGGGGTCTGGTGGTCGCACCAGGTGCCGAGCACCCTCACCGGCTTGCCGGAGCCGGTCCTGGTATAGGTCAGTTCGCCTGCGATGAGGCCGTCCTTGCGGCATTCGAGCAGCAGGCGTACAGGAATCTTCTTGCTGCCGCTGGTCAGCGCGCCTTCGACAGCAACGCGGCATCTCAGTTTGTCTCCCTCGGCATAGGTCAGGCGCTCGAAGTCGCGGCCGGCCGCCATCACCACATTGCGGGAAGGGTCAGTCTCGAGCTTCTTCAGCAGTGCGATGTTCGCCTCCTCCACCTCATTGAGGCCAAGGTCATCGTTGGATGAGTTAGCATATATCAGATACCACGGCTGGTCGAGGAAGTATGCCTTCAGCTCCGGGTTCGAGAAGGAGTAGCTGTGGCGTGCGAAGACTTCATTGCGCATCATCTTCAATGTCTGGCTGTCGAACGGCTCCAGGAACTCTTCGGTGAGAAGCCTCGAAGAGCAGAAAGGCCAGAGACCGCTGTTTAAAGGGTCGTTGCCGTCAACCTTGATGAGCTGCAGAGGATAGTCGCCCACGAGATTGAGTCCGGCAGAAGTTATTTCAAAGCGGAAGGAGCGGCCGTCCGAGAGGTCGATCCAGTCGCCGTCAGCGGCACGCCTGGCAGTGCAGGTGAACTTGTCGCTGTAGTCATATCCAGTCTCCAGCGTGCCGTCGGAGAAAAAGCGGTATTTGCAGTCGATGTCCTGCGTGTCATTGACATAGACTCCCTGGATGCGGGCGAATGTCAGGGCGCTGAACTCATCCTGGTCAATATCGTTCTCAGTTTCCTGAGGATTGTTCCAGGCGAAGTTCTCAATGAACATCTTGTTGTCCTCGTCAGGCAGATACATCGACTCGTCGATGTCGCCGCCGTTATGCCCGTCAATGTAGGCCTTGGTATAGAATGACCTGACATCAGCCTTGCCGGTCTTGGCATAGATGCCGGCGAGAGTCGCTCCCAAACCGAAGACTCCGAACTCCTGCTCTATCGTCCTGACTGTAATGAACTGTCTGTAGAAGGTCACCTCGTAGGAGAAGCCTTCGCCCCTCACTGTCAGAGGATTGGTCATCACAACCTCCCCGTCGGCCATTGCGAAGTTCGGCATACAGACGCTGAAGTCATATTTTGCCTTGTCCCTGTCGAAAGTGAAACCGGCACATCCTGTTGCGGGACGGTTCGGGTCTGTGGTCCTGTCCCAAGCATAGCTTGCGCCGAAATCCCCGGGGGCCGCCTCTATGAACTTGGAGTCAAAGCCGTCGAACCCCACTGGCCTGCACTTGTCGAGTTTCAGGGCGAACTCCTTCTGACCGCCGCTCCAGGTGCCGGTGGCCTGACCGTTGCCGGAGACAGTGATGGAGATATCGCCGGACACCGTGCCGTCAGGCTGGAATTCGGAGAGATTGATGTTCAGAGGAGTGTCTTCGATCACCTCGCCCAGCAGCAGTATCGGCTTTCCGCTGCCTGTCTTGGTGTAAGTCAGTTCACCGGCGACATATCCGTTGCGGTTTATCTCGATGACCATCCTGACAGGGATGGTGTTCTTCATTGTGCCGTCCCAGGCATAGCGCATTATGACCTCCTGAGCAGAAGCTGAAAGTGAACACAGTGCAATAGCGATGAGGATAAAGGCTCTTTTCATTTCACAAGGTTTTAATTGGAGTCTAAAGGTACGAAAATAAATGAAAAAGCGGGCTGTCTTTGCGACAACCCGCTCTTGCTTTCCGGTAAGGGAACGGCTAGTTTCCAGTCTTGCGAGGAGCCTGGACCTTCTTTGCAGGAGCAGCCTTGGTGCTGACCTTGCCAGCAGCCTTAGGAGCAGCCTTAGGAGCCTTCTTTGCAGAAGCCTTCTCGCCCTCTGCAGCAGGAGTCTCAGCGCCCTCTGCAGCAGCCTTCTTGGTGCTGCGGCGGGTTGAACTCTTCTTAGCGGCAGCCTTGCCCTTTACCTCAACCTCAGACTCGTTGAAATCAACGAGCTGCATGATTGCCATTTCAGCTGCATCACCGATACGGAAACCGTTCTTCACGATACGGGTGTATCCGCCCGGACGGTCAGCAACCTTCGGAGCGACTGTTCTGAAGAGCTCGCTGACAGCTTCTTTCTGTTTGAGGTAGCTGAAAACGACACGACGTGAGTGTGTGGTGTCTTCCTTTGACTTGGTGATGAGCGGTTCTACATACATTCTCAGAGCCTTAGCCTTTGCGAGAGTGGTCTCGATCTGCTTGTTGAGAATGAGAGAAGATGCCATATTGGCCAGCATAGCCTTGCGGTGGCCGCTCTTACGTCCAAGGTGGTTTACTGATTTATTGTGCCTCATTTTCTTCTTTCTTTGGTTTTGGTTCGATATTATACTTGGTGACGTCCATGCCGAAAGTCAGTTTGAGTCTTTCCACAAGGCTGTCGATCTCGCTGAGAGACTTCTTTCCGAAGTTTCTGAACTTCATGAGCTCGTTCCTCTGGTGTGAAACCAGGTCGGCGAAGGTCTCGATGTCGGCGGCCTTCAGGCAGTTGAGAGCTCTGACTGAGAGTTCCATGTCTGAAAGCTTGGTGAGCAGCAGGTGACGCATGCGGAGTGACTCTTCGTCAAGCTCCTTGCTTTCCACTGCAACCGGGGTCTCGAGGGTGATCTTCTCGTCTGAGAACAGCATGAAGTGGTGGATCAGAATCTTGGCAGCCTCCTTGAGAGCCTCCTTCGGAGCGATTGATCCGTCGGTGGTGATTTCAAGGTTGAGCTTGTCATAGTCTGTCTTCTGCTCGACACGCCAAGGCTCGATGGTGTACTTCACGTTCTTGATAGGGGTGAAGATAGAGTCGATAGCGATGGTGTCGACAGGAGCTGCCTCAATGATGTTTTCAGTTGATGGAACATAGCCTCTGCCCTTGCCGATCCTCAGTTCCATACGGATCTTCACGCTCGGCTCCATAGAGCAGATGTGGAGTTCAGGATTGAGGACCTTGAAGTTTGAAAGACTCTTTGAGATGTCTTCAGCTGTGAATTCTTGCTTGCCACTAACAGTGAAGCTCACTACCTCGCCATCTACATCAGGGACCATTCTCTTGAAGCGTACCTGCTTCAGGTTGAGGATGATGTCGACAACGCTCTCAATGACGCCCGGGATGGTGTCGAACTCGTGGGAGACACCGTCGATGCGGATTGAGGTGATAGCAAAGCCTTCCAATGACGATAACAGAATGCGACGCAGTGCGTTACCTATGGTGATACCGTATCCCGGCTCCAGAGGGCGGAATTCGAAACGGCCGAAGGTATCGGTTGAGTCGAGCATTATGACCTTGTCAGGTTTTTGAAATGCTAAGATTGCCATTATTAATAAGTTTTATTAGTGTTTGAAGCAAGTCAATTCTACTTAGAGTACAATTCGACGATAAGCTGTTCGTTGATCGGTTCAGGAATTTCACTTCTTTCAGGGAGGTTGGTGTACTTGCCTGCACACTTTGCAGAATCCCACTCGAGCCAAGAATACTTGACTGCGCTCTTGAGGCTCTCCTGAATTACTTCAAGGCTCTTGGAACGCTCGCGGACACCGACGATTTCGCCCGGTTTCACGATAGTTGAAGGGATGTTGCAGACCTCACCGTTGCGGGTGATGTGGCAATGGGTTACCAGCTGGCGTGCGGCTGCCCTTGTAGGAGCGATGCCAAGGCGGTAAACGAGATTGTCAAGGCGGCTTTCGAGGAGCAGGAGAAGGTTCTCACCTGTACGGCCTTTCATTCTGTTGGCCTTTGCGTAGGTGTTGCGGAACTGGCGCTCGAGAACACCGTAGGTGTATTTGACTTTCTGCTTCTCAGCGAGCTGAGTGCCGTACTCGGAAGTTTTCTTGCGCTTCTTGGCTGCACCGTGCTGTCCCGGAGGATAGTTCTTCTTCTCAAAATATTTGTCAGGACCGTAGATCGGCTCACCGAACTTACGTGCTATCTTTGTTTTAGGACCTGTATATCTTGCCATAATCTAGTGCTTTAAAAAGTTATACTCTACGGCGGCCCTTAGGACGGCAGCCATTGTGAGGAAGCGGAGTCACGTCAATGATTTCGGTAACTTCGATACCGGCAGTATGGAGTGTGCGGATTGCAGATTCACGACCTGCGCCCGGACCCTTGACATAAGCTTTGATCTTGCGCAGACCAAGGTCGTAAGCGACCTTCGCGCAATCTGCAGCAGCAACCTGAGCAGCGTACGGAGTGTTCTTCTTTGAACCCCTGAAGCCCATCTTACCTGCAGAAGACCAGTTGATTACCTGACCTACACTGTTGGTCAGAGTGACGATGACATTGTTGAAAGTAGACGAAATATGGGCCTGACCATAAGCGTCGACTTTGACAACTCTCTTTTTGCTTGTTGTGGTTTTCTTTGCCATAATCTAACCCTTATTTAGTAGCTTTCTTCTTGTTAGCGACGGTCTTCTTGCGTCCCTTGCGGGTACGTGCGTTGTTCTTGGTGCTCTGACCGCGGACAGGGAGACCGAGACGGTGACGGATACCACGGTAGCAACCGATATCCATCAGTCGTTTGATGTTCATTTGAACAGATGAACGGAGTTCACCTTCAATCTTGAATTCGTTAGCAATCTTACCACGGATTGCTGCAATCTGATCGTCGTTCCAATCCTTGACTTTGATGTCTGGGTTGATGTCGAGATCAGCGAGGATCTTCTTCGCAGAACTGCGACCGATACCGTAGATGTAGGTGAGACCTATCTCTCCACGTTTGTTGTTTGGTAAATCAACTCCGGCTATACGTGCCATAATCTATTTTTTACTTTATTGTTATACAAATTAAAAAATTATCCCTGGCGCATCTTGAATTTCGGATTCTTCTTGCAAATAACATACAAGCGGCCTTTGCGCTTTACGATTTTACAATCCTCACTACGCTTCTTAATGGATGTTTTAACTTTCATTTGTGTAAGTTTTACTGTTTGTATCTGAAAGAAATTCGTCCCCTGGTCAGATCATACGGGCTCATTTCGACCCTCACTCTGTCTCCAGGAAGGATTTTGATATAATGCAGACGCATCTTGCCCGAAGTGTGGGCCAGTATCACGTGGCCGTTGTCCAGCTCGACTCTGAACATCGTGTTGGGCAGGGCTTCGATGATTGTCCCTTCTTTTTCAATTGCTGACTGTTTTGGCATATCTACAATTATTGGTTTTCTGACCGGTTGATCTTTTCAATAAACTCAAAGGTTGACAGGACCTCGGGAGCGCCCTTGCGGACTGCGACAGTAAGCTCGAAGTGAGCTGACTTCTTGCCGTCCACGGTGCGTACACCCCAGCCGTTGTCATCCAGATAGACCTCACGGCGACCGGCATTGATCATAGGTTCGATACAGATCACCATCCCTTCACGAAGTCTGACCCCGTGGCCTTTGCGGCCGTAGTTCGGAACCTCAGGGCTTTCGTGCATGTCGCGGCCGAGGCCGTGACCCACCATCTCCCTGACGACCGAGAACCCGCGGGTCTCGCAATATGACTGGACAGCTTCTCCGATATCGCCTATTCTCGCTCCGGCTACAGCTTGAGCAATGCCTTCGTAGAGCGAAGCCTTTGTGGCGTCCAGCAACGCCTGAGTCTCCGCTGACACCTTCCCGACAGGGAAAGTGTAGGCTGAGTCGCCGTAGAAGCCCCTGTAAACCGTGCCGCAGTCAACTGAGACTATGTCACCCTCCTTCAGCCTGTAGTCTGAAGGGAAACCGTGGACAACAGTGTCATTGACTGACGTGCACAGGGTTGCAGGAAATCCTTCATAACCGAGGAAACCGGGAACAGCTCCCATACTCCTGATGAACTTCTCAGCGATCACATCGAGCTCCTTGGTAGTGATACCCGGTTCGACGTGACGGCCGACTTCAGCAAGAGTCTTCGACACCATCAGGGCGTTCTCCCTGAGGATCGAGATTTCTTCTTCGGTTTTGAGTCTTATCATCCTTAGAACTTATTTTTATTACATACCCGAACGGCTCTTGAGACGTCCAGTCTTCATCAAGCCGTCGTAGTGACGCATAAGCAAATGGCTCTCAATCTGCTGGAGAGTATCCAGAACAACGCCCACGAGGATCAGCAGTGAAGTACCGCCGTAGAACGGAGCGAACTGGTTGTTGACACCGAGCATCCTTGCAAATGCAGGGAGGATTGCCACGAATGCCAGCAGGATAGAACCAGGCAGAGTGATGCGAGACATAATGGTGTCGATATATTCGGCAGTCTTCTTGCCAGGCTTGCAGCCAGGGATGAAACCGCCGTTTTTCTTCATTTCTTCTGCCATATTGGTCGGGTTCACAGTAATAGCGGTGTAGAAATACGTGAAGAGGATGACCATTACAGCATAAACGAAGTTATACCAGAAACCGTTTGTATTGCCCATTACAGCTGCAAGACCCTTGGTGGAGTCGAATCTCTGGAAAATGAGCGGGAAGAGCATCAGCGCCTGAGCGAAGATGATAGGCATAACGCCTGCCGCATTGATTTTCAGAGGGATGTACTGGCGGACACCGCCGTACTGCTTGTTGCCCACGATACGTTTTGCATACTGTACAGGGATTTTTCTTACAGCCTGTACCAAAGCGATTGTGCCGACGAATACGAAGAAGAGAATGATGAACTCAACGATGAGCATAAGGACACCGCCGGTAGTTGCATTGAACTTTTCAACAAGTTCGAGGCGCAGCGCCAAAGGGAGACGTGCAATGATGCCCACCATAATGATCAGGGAAATACCATTACCAATGCCGCGGTCTGTAATTCTTTCACCTAACCACATGACGAACATAGTACCGCCAATCAGGATCAGAGTCGCGAAAGCGCCATACCATCCGCCGCTCATTGAGCTCACGAAAGCCTCCGGAGGGAGGGTTGAGTGAAGACTTGCGACGTATGCGGGGCCCTGGATCGCGAGGATCAGGATTGTGAGGTAGCGGGTGTACTGATTCATCTTGCGGCGGCCGCTCTCACCCTCGCGCTGGAGGCGCTGGAATGAAGGCAGGAAGACGCCGAGAAGCTGAATCACGATGGATGCGGAGATGTACGGCATAACACCCAGCGCGAAGATGGATGCGTTGCCGAACGCTCCGCCCGAGAACATATTCAGCAGGCCGACGAGACCTTCGGAGGTCTTCTGCTGCAGTGCTGCGATCTGAGATGCGTCAATGCCCGGAAGCACGATGTAGCTGCCGAGACGGTAGATGACGATAAGACCGAAGGTGTAGAGAAGTCTCTTGCGGAGATCCTCGATCTTGAATATGTTGGCGATAGTCTGGAAGAATCTTTTCATAAGGCGATGTTAGAGTTTGGTTACTGTTCCGCCTTTCTCCTCGATCTTCTTGACTGCTGCAGCTGAGAATGCGTCAGCTGTCACGTCAATCTTTGCTGTGAGTTCGCCGTTTCCGAGGATCTTGATCAGATCGTTCTTGGAAGCGTAACCTGCGCTGCGGATGATGTCGACGTCGATTGCGCTGACATTGTACTGCTCGCTGATGGTCTGGAGAACTGAAAGATTGACTGCTTTGTATTCTACTCTTGTAGGGTTTTTGAATCCGAATTTAGGGAGACGGCGCTGGATAGGCATCTGACCTCCTTCAAATCCGATTTTCTTGGAATAGCCTGAGCGCTGCTTTGCACCGTTGTTACCACGGCAAGCGGTTTTTCCGTGTCCTGAACCAGGGCCGCGGCCGACGCGCTTCTCTTTTCCGACTGAACCTTCAGCAGGTGTAAGGTTGTTAAGTGACATATCCTGTTCCTCCTTTAGTTTTCTGATTTGACTTCTTCAACTGTAACGAGGTGGAGAACTCTCTCGATCATACCTTTGGTGACCGGAGTGACCTCAACTTCGACGGTCTGGTGCATTCTGTGAATGCCGAGTGAGCGAAGGTTAGCCTTCTGACGCTCTGTTGAGCCGCTTACGCTCTTGATCTGGGTCAATTTAACTTTTGCCATAATTCTCTCCTCCTAACCGTTGAATACTCTTTCCATAGGAATGCCACGAAGACCTGCGACTGTGTAGGCGTCACGCATCTCTGTGAGAGCTGCGACAGTTGCCTTCACGAGGTTGTGAGGGTTCGAGCTGCCCTTTGACTTAGCAAGGATGTCGCTGATGCCGACTGACTCGAAGACTGCACGCATTGCACCACCTGCCTTCACTCCTGTACCAGGGGCTGCAGGTTTCATGAATACGCGGGCGCCGCCGAACTTGGCTGACTGCTCGTGAGGGATAGTCTTCTTGCTCAGCGGAACCCTGACGAGGTTCTTCTTTGCATCCTCAATACCCTTTGAAATAGCTGTGGTGACTTCGTTTGCCTTACCAAGGCCATAGCCGACGACACCATTCTCATCGCCTACCACTACGATAGCGGCAAAGCTGAAGTGGCGACCACCTTTGGTGACTTTGGTCACTCTCTGAACGGCTACAAGCCTGTCCTTGAGTTCAAGATCAGTAGTCTTGACTTTCTTTACGTTGATATCTGCCATAGCTCTTAGAATTTAAGGCCGCCTTCGCGGGCAGCTTCTGCCAAACTTTTAACTCTTCCGTGATAGAGGTAACCGCCACGGTCGAATGCGACAGTGTTGATACCCTTTTCAATTGCACGCTCTGCAATCGCCTTGCCTACTACAGCTGCAGCCTCGATGCCGGTCTTGCCCTTGCAAGCCTCCACGAGAGCCTTGTCGTTGGAAGCGGCGCTCGCGAGAGTGACACCCTTAAGATCGTCGACAACCTGTACGTAGATCTGTTTATTGCTTCTGAAAACCACCATCCTTGGTCTTTCGGCAGTGCCGTTGACCACCTTGCGGATGCGATAGTGGATCCTCTGTCTTCTTTCTTGTTTAGTCATTGCCATAACTTGATCTCCTATTATTTAGCTGCGGCTGACTTACCCGCCTTGCGACGGAGCTGTTCACCGACGAACTTGATACCCTTGCCCTTGTATGGTTCAGGCTTGCGGAATGAGCGGACCTTTGCAGCGACCATACCGAGGAGCTGCTTGTCAGCGCTTTTCAAAATGAGCACAGGATTCTGGCCCTTCTTAACTGCAGGGGCTTCAGCCTTGATTTCCACTGGGAACTGGAACTGGATGTCGTGTGAGTAACCGAGAGAGAAAGTGGCGATCTGGCCATTGACCTCAACGCGGTAACCTACACCGACGAGTTCCTGCTGGATTGTGAATCCCTCGGAAACACCGACTACCATATTGTTGATCAAAGCGCGGTAGAGGCCGTGCATTGAGCGGTGGCGAGGCTGGTCTGTAGGACGCTTAACTGTAAGCACATTCCCGTCGACTGAAACTTCGATGTCCGGATCTACTTTCTGGGTCATCTCGCCGAGCGGGCCTTTCACCTTGATGACGTTGTCGTCGCTGACTGAAACAGAGACGCCAACCGGAAGGTTTACAGGTAATTTACCAATTCTTGACATTATTCTGAATTTTTATTGTTGACAATTAATAGACGTAACAAAGCACTTCACCGCCGACATTGAGGGTCTTTGCTTCCTTGTCGGTGATAATACCTTTGGATGTGGAGAGGATAGCGATTCCGAGACCATTGAGCACACGCGGCATGTTTTCAACGTCGGTGTAGGTTCTCAGACCCGGAGAGCTGACGCGGACAAGCTTCTTGACAGCAGCTTTCTTTGTCTCCGGATGGTACTTGAGCGCCATCTTGATAGTGTTGCAAGGTGTGCCTTCGACAACCTTGTAAGCGAGAATGTAACCCTTTTCGTGAAGAATACGGGTAATCTCGACTTTCATCTTGGATGCAGGAACCTCTACGGTCTTGTGACCTGCGAGATACGCATTGCGGACTCTTGTCAGATAATCTGCGATTGGATCAGTCATTTTGTTTGTTTTTGTTTGAATTCGACGTCACTCGGAAAAGGCCTGTCGCGACGCCCGATATCCAATGGTTAATTATTATATTATAAGTATATGCTCTTACCAGCTAGCCTTCTTGACTCCCGGGATCAGGCCCTTTGAAGCCATCTCACGGAACTGAATACGGCTGATGCCGAATTCGCGCATATATCCCTTAGGACGTCCTGTGATGGAGCAGCGGTTGTGCTGGCGGCAAGGGGAGCTGTTCTTTGGGAGCTTGTCGAGAGCGGCCCAGTCGCCGGCTTCCTTCAGAGCTTTGCGTTTTTCAGCATATTTGGCACACAGTGCAGCGCGTTTTACTTCGCGTGCTTTCATTGATTCTTTTGCCATACCTCTTAGTTGTTATGTTTGATATTCTTGAAAGGTACACCGAATTCGCGGAGAAGGGCGTAAGCCTCTTCATCCTTGGTAGCTGTGGTGACAAATGTAATCTCCATACCCATCACCTTGGTGATCTTGTCGATGTCGATCTCCGGGAAGATGATCTGTTCCTTGACGCCGAGGGTGTAGTTGCCTCTGCCGTCGAAGTTCTCAGCGACGCCCTTGAAGTCCCTGATACGAGGGAGGGAGACAGCGATGAGCCTTTCGAGGAACTCATACATCTTGATACCGCGGAGGGTTACCTTTGCTCCGATAGGCATTCCCTTACGGAGTTTGAAGTTGGAGATGTCTTTGCGTGAGACAGTCTGGACAGCCTTCTGGCCAGTGATAGAGGTAAGTTCCTGCTGAGCGACCTCAACGAGCTTCTTGTCCTGGGTTGCAGAACCGATGCCTTCGTTGATGGTGATCTTCACGAGCTTTGGAACCTGCATCACTGTGGAGTACTTGAACTCCTTCATGAGCTTGTCAACAATCTCTTCCTTGTACTTCTTCTGAAGTGAAGGAACATATCCGATCTGTGCCATTGTAGGACCCTGAGGTACCGCAGCAGCTTTTTCTTTCTTTGCCATTACTTGATCTCCTCACCTGATTTTTTAGCGTAGCGTACGAGTTTGCCCTTGTCGTTGAGACGACGGCCGATCTTGGTTGCGCCGCCCTTGACAGGGTCAACGACCTGAAGATTCGAAACGTGGATGCCAGCTTCCTGTTTAACAATACCACCCTGAGGGTTCTTTGAATTAGGTTTGGTGTGCTTGCTGATCATGTTGACTCCTTCAACGATCGCACGGCTCTTCTCAACGTCGACGCTGAGAACCTTTCCGGTCTTGCCCTTGTCGTTGCCGGCATTCACATAGACCATGTCACCTTTCTTTACGTGTAATTTTGCCATAGTACGGTCTCCTATTATAATACTTCAGGTGCCAGTGAGACAATTTTCATATAATTTTCGCGGAGTTCGCGTGCAACCGGACCGAAAATACGGGTTCCAACAACCTCATCCTGCTTGCTGAGCAGAACGCAGGCGTTGTCGTCAAAACGGATATAAGAACCATCCGGACGGCGGATTTCCTTCTTTGTACGGACTACCACTGCGTTTGAAACTGCGCCCTTCTTGGTGTTGCCGCCAGGGATTGCGCTCTTGACAGCGACGACAATCTTGTCGCCGACAGTGGCATAGCGGTGACGTGTGCCACCAAGGACACGGATGCAGAGGACTTCCTTCGCTCCTGAGTTGTCTGCCACTAAAAGACGTGATTCTTGCTGTATCATTTTACTTGACTTTTTCTACGATTTCTACTAATCTCCAACGTTTGGTCTTGCTGAGAGGGCGGGTCTCCATGATGCGGACCTTGTCGCCTTCGCTGCACTCGTTCTTGTCATCCTGAGCGACGAACTTTGTGGTCTTGTTCACAAACTTGCCGTAGATCGGGTGCATCTCCTTGGTCTTGACAGCAACTACGATAGATTTATCCATTTTGTTGCTTACTACGATACCGATTCTTTCTTTACGAAGATTTCTTTCCATAGGACTTTTCTATATTAGTTCTGTTGTTCTTTTTCAGCGAGAACTGTCATCATCCTTGCGATGTCAGCCTTTGCCTTCTTGATAGTAGAAGTGTTTTCCAATGGAGAGATGACGTGGTTCATCTTCATACGGTTGAGATTCTGCTTCTCAGCTTCGAGACGCTCGCGGAGGTCCTTGACTGCCATCTCGGTGATTTCTTTCTTTTTCATTTTCTTCTCTCCTAACGATTATTCAACATAGTCTCTCCTGACTACGAACTTGGTTGTAATAGGGAGCTTCTGGGCGCCGAGGCGGAGAGCCTCTTTAGCAACTTCCATTGGAACGCCTTCAGCTTCGATAAGCATACGGCCTGGGGTAACAGGAGCCACAAAGCCCTCAGGATTACCTTTACCTTTACCCATACGGACCTCTGCAGGCTTCTTCGTATAAGGCTTGTCAGGGAATACGCGAATCCAGATTTTACCTTCACGTTTCATGTAACGAACGACAGCCTGGCGGGCGGCCTCAATCTGCTGACCGGTCAGCCAGCAGCTTTCCATAGTCTTGATGCCGAAAGATCCGAAGGCCAGCTGGCTGCCTCTCTGAGCAACACCTTTCATGCGGCCTTTCTGCTGTCTTCTGAATTTGGTTTTCTTAGGTTGTAACATTTCTTTATAACTTAAAAAATTTCTTAAACTCTTAACTATCAGTATCTTAGCCCATTCCACGCATAAGATACAGGGTTGCAAAGGTAGTGAAAAAAATTAAATACCAAAAATAATTGTCAATTTTCGACAAAAATTTTTGGTACTTAACCCGCTGAATTATCAGCGACTTATGTGATTTGAAAAGCCGCTAGAAACTTACCTTTTCGACCGCGCGCATAACTCTGAGGATATTGCCTCCCCAGAAGAGTTCAAGCTCCTTGTCAGTCCAGCCGCGGCGCATCAGCTCGACAGTGATATACTTCATCTTGGACGCATCCTCGAGACCGGCCATTCCGCCGCCGCCGTCAAAGTCAGTGCCGATGCCGACATACTCCGGTCCGACAAGGTTCCTGACATAGTCCACGTGGTCGCAGAAGGTCGAGACGTTGACCTCGGCCGCAGGCTTCCAGGAGAGAGCCCAGCGCCCTGTTGTGACCTGGATGACACCGCCCGTCGCGGCGATCGCCTGTATCTCATCGTCGGTCAGGTTGCGCGGATGGTCCTTGATGGCATACACGCAGGAGTGAGAGCAGATGACAGGGGCCTTGCTCACGGCGCAGCAGTCGTAGAGGGTCTCCGAGGAGGCGTGTGACACATCCACCAGGATGCCGAGGCGGTTCATCTCGGCCACCATCTTCTCGCCGTAAGGAGAGAGGCCGTGCCAGCGTGCCACGCTGTCGCGGGAGGAGTCGCACACATCGTTGTTGTAGTTGTGGCAGAGGGTGATGATGCGCACGCCCTCGTTGTAGAATTCATAGAGCTTCTTGATGTCGCGTCCGATAGGGTATGCATTCTCGAGGCCCATCACAAGAGCAAGCCTGCCCTCCTTCTTCAGTTTCTTGATGTCCTTGACGGAATATGCGATCCCGGCCTCGTCGGAGTGGTCGGCGATGTAATCCTTGATGGCCTTCATCTTGCCCATCGCATAATCATACTTCTTCAGCTCGGTGGCCTCGTCGAGAGGACCCTGGCCGAGATAGATCGGATAGAAGCAGCAGTCCACCCTGCCCTCCCGGAGATTCGGGAACGATGCCTGAAGGTTCTTCTTGCCGACCGGCAGATGAAGGGCGGTGTCCGTATGGGTGTCGACAGAGATGATCCTGTCGTGAAGTTTCTCGGCTCTTGCCAGCAGCTCGGCGTCATCGCCGGCGACAGTGAATGAGAGCGCCGCAAATGTGAGCAGCGCCATCAGCATCCGGTTAAATATTCTCATTTCTTTTTGTTTGAAAGTTCTTTTGCTGGAATCCACCACTTTAATCTCCAGGCGAGGAAAATGATAAGCAGGGATATCAGAAGACAGCCGAGCATCATCCAGAGCCCCTTGCCGGCAGCGAAGAGGATCGGCACGAAGGTGATGAGCAATATCTCGACAGGTGCGCACGGGAGATATGCCAGCGCGTAGTCGTCCATTGCGCGGCTTGCCATCTTAGGGTCCACTATACGGAGCAGGGCTATGCCCATCGCCATTGTCCCGGTCCACCAGCCCCAGGCGAAGATCGACTTCTCAAACCAGTCCTTGCGGTTCAGGTGGCGGCCGAAGAAGAAGACCGTGAAGACGGTGACAGCAACGCCGACCAGGAACAGCACAAGCAGCGGCCAGGCGTACTTGACCACCACCGAAAGCTTGATGGAGGCCACTCCGCAGGCAACCAGCAGGTCGGTTGCGGAGCTGCTGATGCTGGCCGTGGTCTTCTGGTCCACATATTTCAGCGCGCCTGTCTTGTCGAGGCAGACCTTCAGCAGCAGCCCCACTATGAAGGCGCAGCTGAAGACCGGAAGCTCCAGCTTCGGCCAGGCCGCCTTGACTCCCTGGCTGATGAGGTAGCCGCCGAAGGCAGCCACAAGCACCAGTGCAAGGTGGAAGACGTGAGAGTCGACGGAGATTGAGGAGACTGTGCCTATTGCGTGAGGCTCGCGCTTCTCCTCAGGGATAAGGCCGGTGCGGAGCTCGTCAGGAAGGTCGTCGAAATCAGTGATATAGGAAGTCTGGCCCTTCTTGGTGGCGATCTTGACAAAGAGCAGGCCGCCGAGGATTGCCAGTATGACGCCCATTGTCGCAGTGGTCATTCCGAGGCTGGTGGCCTCATCCCATCCGAGGCCGTCGAATGCGGAGCCGATGGCGGCGGCGGTACCGTGGCCTCCGTAGAAGCCGGTCGGAAGCATGACACCGAAGGCCGGGTTGAGCTCAGGCCATATCATATTCAGGACCAGCAGTCCGAAGAGGCCCATCACCGCCCACTGGAAAAGCATTCCGAACTGGGAGTAGGCCCACATCGGGCCGACCCTCTTCGCCACCTCCTTCACCTTGAAGCTCGGGGATGAGAGCGGCAGCGCGCCGAACACAATGGCGATGAGAATCGCGGAATAGGTGCTGACGCTGTTGGAAAGAGGGAGCCATCCCAGTCCGTTGGGGCCGAAGACGAGGCCCAGGATACCTGCGATGAGGCTTGGCGGAATGAAGAGTTTCTGAACTAACTTGACTTTTACGCGGATGAGCTTCCCCACGAGCAGCAGCGCCAGGATGATGCTGAAGTCAGAGAAGAGAACCCATGGTGTGAAATTTGCTGGAACGGCCATCTGGTTTTAATTTGTCCTGTAAAGTTAACCAATTTTTATCAAAGAATCTTACCTTTGCCCCGCACAATGAGAAAATTAGTCCCATACCTGCTGTCATTGCTGCTGCTTGCGGCCGCTGTCCCCTTTGAGGCGGCAGCTCAGAGCAAGTATGACGACATAGCAGTGATGGGATATATCGTCAGCGGAAATGACACCATCTATGTGGATGAGATACCGCCGGCAGTGATCCACCCGAAGCAGACAATGAAGCGCCGCGACTGGGTGAAATACTACAAGAGAGTCCACAACTTCAGCAAGGCATACCCCTACGCGCTAGTGGTGAGCAGGGTCATCAACCAGACCGACAGTCTCTTCGAAGCCGACCATTACTCAGCGAGACAGCAGGAGAAGTACCTCGCCAAGCTGAAGGAGCAGGTCCTGCACGACTTCGAGCCGATGATGCGCAAGCTCACCCTGAAACAGGGGCTGATGATGGTCCGTCTCATAGACCGCGAGTGCGGGAAGACTCCGTACTACATTCTCAAGTCCTATCTCGGAGGGGCGACGGCCGGGTTCTGGCAAGGTGTCGCCAAGATGTTCAAAGGAAACCTCAAGCAGCCGTACGACCGCTTCGGCGAAGACAAGGACCTCGAGGAACTTGTGGGATACTGGGAGCGGGGCCAGTTCGCAGACCTCTATGAGATGATCTTCGGAAAGGAGCCTCCGGAGGTGGAGATTCCGGAAAGATTCAGATAACCAGACAGTCGGGGCCTTCGGACCAGTCGTCGACGAGAAAAAGTTCCCCGCCGCTCGCCACAGGCAGGTGCGCCTTCACGTGGTAATGGCCGAATACATAGCAGTCCACAGGCGTGGTCTTCCCCAGTTCATTGGCAAAACGCCATATGTCCGACTGCTCACCGCCGAACGCATATTTGCAGGCCCTCTTCCGGCTGTGGGCAGCCCATCTGCGGGCGAACCCGAAGACACATCTCGGAGGGAGACACTTCAGAAGGGCGATACATACTCTGTTGCGGAGGATATTGAATGTGGCCCTGGCCTTGAAAGATGAGCTGCCCGGCAGGTCGCCGTGGCCGATGCAGAAGCGGCGGCCTTCAATCTCCTTCAGAATGTAAGGTTCCCTGACTGTCTTCACGCCCAGCTCCCTGTCGAAATAGTCAGTCGTCCACCAGTCGTGGTTGCCGCCGAAGAAGAGCACTTCGCAGCCGCGGGAAGCAATGGTCTTGAGCTCGGCGAGGATATCCACATAGCCGCGCGGCACCACCTCGCGGTACTCCACCCAGAAATCGAATATGTCGCCGAGGAGATAGAGTCCGGCGGCATCTCCGGGTATGCTCTTCAGGAAATTCAGGAAGGTCTCCCGGCGGAAAGCATCGCTCCCGTCGCTGATGCCCAGATGGACATCGGCCACGAAATAGTATCTTCCGCCGTCAGAAGCCATATCAGCAGAGTTCGATGGCCACGCAGAGCGCTGCTGCGCAGAGACAGTAGATCGCGAACCATTTGAGTTTCGCCTTCTTGACCACTGCAATCATAAAGCGGCAGGCAAAGAGTCCGGAGATGAATGCCGCAATGAAGCCGATGACAAGCTGCAGCGCACCTGTTGAGCCGGCAGCCGCATCTCCGCCCACCAGATCGAGGAAAGCCTCGCCGAGAATCGGGACGAGCACCATCAGGAAGGAGAACTGCGCCACCTCTTCCTTCCGGACGCCGCACATAAGGCCGGTGGCGATTGTCGAGCCGCTGCGCGAAAGGCCCGGCACCACAGCAACAGCCTGGGCCACTCCCATCCACAGGGCGGACTTCCAGGAGACAGACTTGTCGCGTCGGCCGATGAACCCGCTGAGAGCCAGCAGAACGGCTGTCAGCACAAGGGCGCCGGCCACCACATATAACCCGCTGCCGAAGATGCCCTCCACATAATCCTTGAAGAACATACCTACCACAAAGACAGGCACCATCGAGAGGCAGATGAGAAGGATATACTTTGTCTCATCATTCAGCTGGAACTTGAAGAGCCCCTTGAGGAGCGAGAGTATCTCCTTGCGGAAGACCACGATGGTGGCGCAGACAGTGGCCGCGTGGACCGCTATCTCGAAAGAGAGGTCGGAGGTCTCTATGCCGAAGAGTGCCTTGCCTATGGCCAGATGGCCGCTGCTGCTGACAGGGAGAAATTCTGTAAGCCCCTGTACCAGTCCGAGGATCAGTGCTTCAAAACTGCTCATTTCTGCTCCTTCTTGTCAGGATCCGCTTTCGGGGTTCTCATAATAGCGACTGTTATTGTCACTATTCCGGCTATTATCACAACCGGGGCGACGACAAGCCGTCTGAAGTTGAACATTGCGGGGTTGAACACCGAAGGGTCGTCGGAGCCGCCGCCGATCATCAGCACGAAGCCGACAATCATCACCGCGAGGCCCAGCGCGATATATTTCACATTCTTTGAGGGCATTGAGAAGTTTGCCATATCAATTTCTTTCTTTAATAATAGAGATCGTCTTTGTCGATGTAGGCCACCTTGTTGACCACCAGCAGGGTGGAGAGGATGCATATCAGGATGCCGAGCACCACTGTCCCCGCGAGCACGGCATACACTATCCTCATATCGAGGATGGAAAGCATAAGTTCCGAATCACGGGTGAAATAGAGTATCACCGCAAGCAGCGAGCCGGAGGCCAGCAGACCTGCCACGAGCCCCTGCACAGCGGCACGCCTGAGGAAAGGCTTCGCTATGTAGCGCCTCTCCGCTCCCACGAGGCTCATAGTGTGGATTGTGAAGCGGCGTGCATAGATATTGAGCCGGACAGTGTTGTTGATCAGCGCAAAGGAGATCAGCAGCAGGAGCAGTATCACCACCCCCAGGATGAGTCCGATGCGGCCGAGATTGTTGTTCAGTGTCTCCACCAGAGTCTCCTGGTAGACCACCTCCTCCACAAACCGGTTCTCGAGAAGCCGGGCCTTGATGACATCTATTGAATCCTTCGTCACATAGTCGCCGTCGAACCGCAGGTCAATGGAGATTGGAATCGGGGAACTCTCGAACACTGAAAGGAAATCCTCGCCGAGCAGCGCCTTCATCTCCTCCGCACCCTCCTCCTTCGTGATGAAACGGCTCTCCTTCACATAGTTCTCGGAGGCGAGGGACTCGGCAAGATGCCTTCCCTCGTCCTCTCGGGTGGACTGCTTCAGGATGACTGAGACCGCCATATTCTCCTTGAAATAGCGGGCTATGCCGCGCGCGGAGAAGGCGAGGATGGCTGCTGAGGCCACGAGCACCAGCACAAGCGAAATGCTGATGACCGAAGTCACATAGGAGCGGACAATCCTGCCGCGGAAGAGGTTTTTCTGACGCTTCGCCATCGATTCGGAAGATTCGGCTATCCAGCGTCAAATATACGAAAAAATCAGACAAATCTTCCAAAGGCATTTTTGAGGCACTTAAATATCAGTTTATCAATATTATTTATTACCTTTGTACTGAATTTGCCTTAAAACGACTCAATAAATGGAAGAGACTAGAAGAGTACTGTTCGTCAACTCCGAAATCCTCCCCTATTCGCCTGAAAGCGAAATCTCTGCGATAGGAAGATACCTTCCGCAGGGGATCCAGGAGAGCGGCAAGGAGATACGCTCCTTCATGCCGCGATACGGCACTGTGAACGAGCGCCGCAACCAGCTTCACGAAGTGATCCGGCTTTCCGGAATGAACCTCGTGGTGAACAACATCGACCGTCCGCTTGTCATCAAAGTCTCATCCATCTCCTCCGCAAGGATGCAGGTCTACTTCATCGACAACGAAGACTACTTCCACAGAAAGGCAATATTCACCGACCCCGAAGGCAAATTCCTGGGTGACAACGATGAAAGGGCGATATTCTTCGCCCGCGGCGTGCTTGAGACAGTCAAGAAGCTCCGCTGGAAGCCTGACATCGTCCACTGCCAGGGATGGATCTCCCATTTCCTGCCGGTTCTCCTGAAGAAGGTCTACAACGACGACCCTATCTTCTCCGACACTAAAGTAGTGCTCTCGCTCTACAACGAATTCCTCGGGGAGGAGTTCAGCGGCTTCACTCCTGAGAAGCTCCTGATGGGCAATCTGACCGCCGGAGACATCGACACACTGGCGCCTGCCGATGGCATGAATCTTGCCAAACTGGCCATCCGTTATTCCGACGGCGTCATCTGCGGTGTTCCGAAGGTGGACAGGGCTTTGAAAGATTTTGCAAGGAAACATAAGATCCCTGTACTCAGTTATGTCAAGGCGTCACCGGAGGAAGCAGCCTTCATCGAGGCTTACAACCAGTTTTACGACTCAATACTTTTATAAGAAGAAGATGATGAAATCAATCAAGGTTCTCGTGGGGTTTCTGACAGCGGCCTTGTTTTCCCTCAATTCCTGTATACCAGTCGACAACACTCTCGGTTCGGCGCTCGTGCCGGTAAACCAGGACATTTCCATACATTCAGTCGAATTCGACCTTCCTGTGGAGCTCAGGATGTGCGACTCCCTGCAGACCAGCGTCAACAGCTCCGTGACAGTGGGTTCCATCCGCTCCAAGGATTTCGGTCTCTTCCACTCCGACGGCGCGATGACCATCACCGCCGATACGGACTCCATCATCTGGGGCGACAACCCGATATTCCAGCAGATGTACCTGACCCTCACGCTGGGCAGTTCCCAGACACTCAGCGACGACCAGTCATTCATCCCTCAGAATTTCCGTGTCTATCAGCTGAACCGCGTCCTCGACTCCACTGACACCTTCAACAACAGCCTCGGTCCTGACGACTACAACCACACCCCAGTCTCAAAGGGCACCGCCGTAGTCCTCGGCGGAGACGTGGAAATACAGCTCACCGAGGAATTCGGCAGGAAATTCTTCCAATACAGCCATACCTTGCTTGACAGCGCCGAACTCTTCGCCAAGCAGTTCCCGGGCCTCTATATCACCTGCGACGACCCTGAAGAGGGCATCGAAGGCGGCAGGCTCAACGACATAGACCTAAGTTCCTCGTTCGCTTACCTCACCTACGAGACCCGTGACGACAACGGCGACCGCATCATAAAGACCGCATCATTCGGTCTCGGCGACATCTACAGCGTCAACGTCAGCCGCTCGAGCGCAGGCAGTCTGGTGACCGACAACCCTGAGAAGGCAATCTATATGGAAGGTCTCTGCGGCGTAAAGCCGTTCATCCAGGCAAAGAAGGTCAGGTCAATGATCACGGAATGGGCCGCAAAGGAGGGCTACGACCTCAACACGATCCTGATTGCAAAAGCCACTCTCGAATTCCCGTTCGAATATGACGCAGCCGATGAGAAGTGCCTCGACAACTTCCCTGCGAACCTCTTCCCTTGCCAGAGGAAGTCTGTCAACGGCTACAGGTATTATTCCCCGATCGACGAAATCAACGATCCTGAGACCTACGATAACGGAAGTGCCAACAGGTCACTCCTCTTCTACCGTCCTGACGTGGCACTCTATATCCAGTCCCTGATCCGCACTCCGGAAAGCTCGCTTTCCGACACGGACGACCTCTGGATGATGTCTACCCTCACCTATCAGGACAGCAACACGGGAACAACCTCCTACTTCGCTGACTACAACTACTACACCCAGTGCAGGCTGAACGGCACAGGCGCTGAGCGTCACCCGAAGTTGAAGATCACCTACTCGGTGCTCAAATAATCTGCTGAAAGCTTATACGGCCTTGAATACGAGGCAGGCGTTCTGCCCGCCGAAACCGAAGTTGTTGCTGATGGCAACCCTTACGTCACGCTTCTGAAGAGTATTGAGCGTGAGATTCATACGGTAATCTATCTTTTCATCCTCCTCGCGGAAATTGATGGTAGGAGGTATCACGCCGTCACGGATGGCGTGGATGCAGGCAAGGGCCTCGACAGCACCGGCGGCGCCGAGAAGGTGGCCTGTCATTGATTTTGTGGAGCTGATGCTGACCTTGTATGCATCGTCGCCGAAGACTTTCTTTATGGCCTCCAGCTCAGCGACGTCGCCGAGGACCGTGGAGGTTCCGTGGACATTGATGTAATCCACATCGGAAGGTGCCAGTCCTGCCTCTTCAAGGGCGAATGTCATAGCATCGGCGGCCCCTTCACCGTCCGGACGAGGTGCAGTGATATGGTAGGCGTCGCAGGTCATTCCGCAGCCGACGATCTCGGCATAGAGGTGCGCTCCGCGGCGGACAGCGTGCTCATACTCCTCGACCACCAGGATTGCGGCTCCCTCGCCTATGACGAATCCGTCGCGGGTCCTGTCGAACGGGCGGGAGGCGGTCATATATTCGTCATTGTTGGTCGAAAGCGCGTGGGCGGAATTGAATCCGCCGATGGCCGGAATGGAGATAGGGGCTTCCGTACCGCCGGTCAGCATAATGTCAGCCCTTCCGTGCTGTATCTCTTCACAGGCTGTGAGGATGGCGTGGGCTGAAGTGGCGCAGGCCGACGCGACTCCGAAGTTCGGACCGCGGAAGCCGTATTTGATGGCAAGATGACCTGCAGCTATGTTGACTATGAATTTCGGGATGAGATAAGGGCTGAAGCGAGGAGCCTGGTCCTTGGCGAAATCTATCATCTCGCCGGTCAGGGTGACGATGCCGCCGACTCCCGAACCGACGACGACCCCGGCGCGCTTGAGGTTTTCCGAAGAGAGATCCAGAGCGCTGTCCTTCACAGCCTCAGCAGCAGCCACATAAGCATACTGCGCAAAGAGGTCAGTGGTTCTGGCCTCCTTGCGGTCCAATGCTTCCGGATAGTCAGCCGGATTGAATACCGGAATCTGACAAGCGAATCTGGTCTTGAAAAGAGAGGTGTCGAAACGGTCTATGAGCCTTGCGCCGCTTACGCCTTTGTCAAGATTGGAAAAGAATGTCTCCACATTGTTGCCAAGGGGATTGACTGTTCCGATTCCAGTAATGACAACTCTCTTCATAAAAAGGGATTGAAATTTCTACTTTGCGTTGGCCTCAATGTAGTCAACAGCGTCCTGGACAGTGTTGATCTGCTCTGCGACCTCGTCAGGGATAGTGATGCCGAATTCCTTCTCAAACTCCATAATGAGCTCTACAGTGTCAAGAGAATCAGCGCCAAGGTCGTTCTTGAAGCTTGCGGCAGGGGTAACTTCACTTTCTTCTGCACCAAGTTTGTAAACTATGATGGATTTAACTTTAGAAGCGATGTCTTCCATAATGATGATGTTTTGTTTGGTTTCAGTATCAATAATCCTGCACATTGGTGACAAGATTTTGCAAAGTAAGTAATTTTTGTCTGAAAACCCAAATTTTCATATATTTGTGTTAAACCTCAAAGTTATGTACACCGATTTCCAGCAACATCTTCAAAATGAACTCCAGGCCATAAAAGAGGCCGGTCTCTATAAGGAGGAACGCGTGATCACTTCTGCCCAGCAGGCTGCCATCAAAGTCGCCCCGGGCACAGACGTGCTCAATTTCTGCGCAAACAACTATCTCGGCCTGGCCAACAATCCGGAACTGATCAAGGCTGCAAAGGAGGCCCTTGACACCCACGGCTACGGTATGGCATCCGTCCGCTTCATCTGCGGCACAGGCGACCTTCAGAAGAAACTCGAAGCGAAGATCTCCGAGTTCTTCGGAACCGAGGACACAATCCTCTACACATCCTGCTTCGACGCAAACGGAGGTGTCTTCGAGCCTCTTCTCGACGAAAGGGATGCAATCATCTCCGATGCCCTCAACCACGCTTCAATCATCGACGGAGTGCGCCTCTGCAAGGCCCAGCGCTACCGCTACGCCAACGCCGACATGGACGAGCTTGAGAACTGCCTCAAGATGGCCCAGGCACAGCGCCACAGGCTCATCTGCACGGACGGTGTCTTCTCGATGGACGGCAATGTCTGCCCTCTGGACAAAATCTACGCTCTCGCTGAAAAATACAACGCTATGGTGATGGTGGACGAGTCGCACTCAGCAGGCGTTGTCGGAAAAACTGGCCGCGGCACCACAGAACACTTCAACCTGCGCGGCAAGGTCGAGATTCTTACCGGAACCCTCGGCAAGAGCTTCGGAGGCGCTGTCGGCGGCTTCACCACCGGCAGAAAAGAGATCATCGCCATGCTCCGCCAGAGAAGCCGCCCTTATCTCTTCTCCAACTCGATCCCTCCTATGGTTGCCGCTGCGGGCATCAAGATGTTCGAGATGATGACCGAGACCAACGCCCTCCAGGACAAACTGCACTCCAACACCGAATATTTCATCGGCAGGATGAAGGCTGCAGGCTTCGACATCAAGCCTACTCAGTCCGCAATATGCGCCGTTATGCTCTACGACGCCCCGCTCAGCCAGAAATTCGCAGCAAGGCTCCAGGAAGAGGGCATCTATGTCACAGGTTTCTACTACCCTGTGGTGCCGAAGGGGCTCGCGCGCATCCGTGTCCAGGTGTCGGCAGGCCACGAGAAGGAGCACCTCGACAAATGCGTCGAAGCCTTCACGAAGGTAGGCAGGGAGCTTGGAGTCCTCAAATAGGACAGCCTCCTGCAATAAAAGAAGCGGTCCGGAATTCCGGACCGCTTTTTCGTATCTGTAGCCTGACGATTAGTCGTCGGTGAGGGAGAAACGGTAGAAAGCGACGATCTTCGCTTCCTTGTCGGCAGCTGCAAGGGTATCCTTGACAGTGACCTTGCCGTCACCCATCTGGTACTCCTGCTCCTCGAGAGTGTTCTCTTTGAGGAACTTCTGGATACGGCCGTTAGCGATGTTCTGAACCATCTGCTCAGGAAGGTTGGCTGCTTTCTGCTCAGCGACTTCCTTCTTGATCTTGCGTGCCTGCTCAGCCTGCTCAGGAGTGAGCCAGCCCTTTGCAGTATTGGACTCGATATGGTCTTCGCTGTCGCAGTGTGCCGGGTTGATGCCGGCCTTCTTGAGAGCTGCATCTACAGCCTTCTGGATCTGCTCTTCCTTGGTCTTCTCGATTGCGACCTGGCGCTCCTTCTCAATAACCTCTGCAGGGCAGTCGGCTGCTGATACGGAAACAGGGTTCATTGTTACGACCTGGATGGCGATGCCCTTCGCGAGATCCTCAGGGATCTGCTTGTTGAAGGAGACGATAGCACCGAGCTTGCCGTTGATGGCGTGGATATAGGATGCGATGTAAGGAGCTTCGAGCTTGCCGTAGAAAGCGAGTGAGTGCTTCTCACCGCTCTTTCCGGTCTGCTGTGAGATTGCGTCCTCGACAGTCTCGCCGTTTGCCATCTTGCAGCCCTTGAGAGCCTCAAGGTCAGCCGGGCAATAGGAGATAGCCGCGTCAGCGATCTGGTCTGCGAGAGCCTGGAATTCTGCGTTCTGGGAGACGAAGTCAGTCTCGCAGCCGAGGCATACGAGGATGGCCTTGCCGTTCTGGACGCGTGCCTTTACAGCACCTTCAGTGGTTTCGCGGTCAGCACGTTTTGCTGCAACGAGCTTGCCTTTTTCACGGATGATTTCCTGTGCGCGGGTGAAATCGCCTTCAGCCTCAACAAGAGCCTTCTTGCAATCCATCATACCTGCGCCTGTCATTTTGCGCAATTTAGCGACGTCTGCTGCTTTGATATCCATATTATTCCTCAGATTTAGTTTCTTCACTGTTTCTGCGAGGGCGGATTCTCTTTGCAGGAGCTGCCTCTTTCTCTACAGGAGCCTCGTCCTTCTCTTTCTCCTTCTCGATCCTTCTCTCCTCGAGACCTTCGTTGATGGCCTTGCAGAGGGTTTCGGTGATCAGCTGGATAGACTTCGAAGAATCGTCGTTTGCCGGAATCACATAATCAATTGTGGTAGGGTCGCAACAGGTATCAACCATAGCGATAACCGGGATATTGAGGCGATTAGCTTCGCGTACTGCGTTGATCTCCTTCTGTACGTCAACTACGAAGATAGCTGATGGAAGGCGGTTGAGGTCGGCGATTGAACCGAGGTTCTTCTCGAGCTTTGCTCTCTGACGTGAGATCTGGAGACGCTCACGTTTTGCCAGAGTTTCGAAAGTACCGTCAGTGATCATCTTGTCGATGGTGTTCATCTTCTTGACGGCCTTGCGGATTGTTGGGAAGTTGGTGAGCATACCACCTGCCCAGCGCTCTGTTACATATGGCATGTTGACGTTCTTTGCGCACTCTGCCACGATGTCTTTGGCTTGTTTCTTTGTTGCGACAAACAGGATCTTGCGTCCGGCGTGTGAAAGCTGCTTCATCACGTTTGCCGCTTCATCTATCTTGACAACAGTCTTATGCAGGTCGATGATGTGGATTCCGTTCTTCTCCATAAAGATATAAGGAGCCATTTTAGGATTCCATTTTCTCTTCAGGTGGCCGAAGTGAACACCTGCATCAAGTAAGTCTTGGAAATTGGTTCTAGACATTTTAATTCTTTTTAATTGTTTTTTCTCTTTTTATCAATCCGGAGCAGCGGCCTCAGGCCGGTCTCGCGAATTTTCCGCAGCCGAACAAACTTCTGATAGCTGCCGAAAGCAGATTCTGGAGTTTTAGATTCGGACTGTGCTTGTAAATCAGTGTCAGATTAACGTTTGCTGAACTGGAAGCGTCTACGTGCACCAGGCTGGCCAGGTTTCTTGCGCTCGACTTCGCGTGCGTCGCGGGTGAGGAAACCGTTGGACTTCAGGACAGGGCGGTAGTTCTCTGCATCGACTTTGCAAAGAGCGCGTGCGATGCCGAGGCGGATTGCCTCTGCCTGACCCTTGATACCGCCACCGTCGACAGTGATCTTGATGTCGAAGTTAGCGGCAGTGTTGGTGAGGTTCAAAGGCTGGTTCACGATGTACTTCAGGGTGTCTTCCTTGAAGTATTCGTCCATAGGGCGGTCGTTGATCGTGATTTCGCCTTTGCCTGTGCTTAAATAAACGCGAGCAACTGCTGATTTACGTCTTCCAAGGGCGTTGATTACTTCCATGCTGCGATTAGATTTCGTTTAATGTGATTGTTTTAGGTTGCTGTGCCTGATGAGGGTGCTCCGGACCTTCGTAAACATAGAGGTTGTTGAAGATCTGTGAACCGAGGCGTGTCTTTGGCAGCATGCCCTTGACGGCGTGCTGTACAACAGCTGTCGGCTTGCTTGCGAAAAGTTCCTTAGGGGTGCTGAATCTCTGTCCTCCAGGATAACCTGTGTGACGTACATACACCTTGTCTGTTACCTTGTTGCCGGTGAGGCGAACCTTGTCCGCATTGATGATGATGACGTTGTCACCACAGTCAGCGTGCGGAGTGTAGGTTGCCTTGTGCTTACCGCGGAGGATAAGGGCAACTCTGGAAGCGAGACGGCCAAGGACCTGATCTGTAGCATCAATGACGACCCATTCCTTCTGAACGGTTGCCGCATTAGCTGAGATTGTCTTGTAGCTTAAAGTGTCCACTTTGTTGATTTTTAGGTTAATAACTATAAATGTTGCGATTCCCCGTTATTTTGGGGGCTGCAAATTTAAGAATTATTTTTGGAGTGGCAAATAATTTTTCCGCTAGAAGAGTGTCCAGGTCTGCGGCTTTTCAGGCATACACTCAAGCAGATACGCTTCAAAGCGGTCTTCCTCCTCTGTCGTCAGGAGGGCTGTCTCTATCGGAAGATAGAACAGGCGGCGGCGCACCTCATCGCTCAGATAGCGGTTGTGGAGGAGGCGCTGGGCGTCTTTTTCTGTGGTGAGGAGCAGCGTCCTCGGGTTGCGGGCGGCAAAGGATTCGATGCCGCGGATGTCCTTGCGGGTGAAGTTGTGGTGGTCTCCGAAGGTCTTGTGGAAGATACGCTCGTAATTGTCGCTGAGATGGACAATCAGAGGCCTGTCGTCAGCGACTCCGCTGAAAATATACACCTCTTTGGAATAGATGTAGTGGCGGTCCCCCACCCCTTTGAATACAGGCTGTATGCCACAGTAGCGGATCTTGGCGAATAACATCTCCTGGTTCTGGCGGAGACGGGTGATGCTGCGCGCCTTGTCCCTCTCCCACTCGTCCATATACTCCGGCGACTTGGTCATCACCACCATATCTGCGCGGCGGATCTGCTCCGGGAGGTCGCGGAGACGGCCGAAAGGCAGCAGCTTGTCCTTGAAGACAGGACGGTTGTAGTCCACGAGGATTATGTTGCGGTCTGGAGCGACCTTGCGGTACTGGAAACCGTCGTCGAGTATGATGGCCTGAGGGCGCTCCCCTTCCGGACGGGCAAGGAGCGACTCGATGGCCTCGTTGCGGTCCTTGTCCACCATCACTGTGATCTCAGGGAACTTGCGCTTGATCTGCAGAGGCTCGTCACCCACATCCATAGCCGTGTCTGTCGCCTCTACCTCGCGCATCCCGCGTGTCTTGCGCTTGTACCCGCGCGAAACCACCGCAACACGGTAGTCCATGGAAAGTATCCTGACGAGCATCTCCACCATCGGGGTCTTGCCCGTTCCGCCGGCGGTCACATTTCCCACACTGATGACAGGCACGTCATATTTGACAGACTGCACCTTACCCTTGTCGAAGCGGGCGTTTCTGACCTTCAGTATCAGACGGTATATCAACATAATAATCAGCGCGGTTATCATCCCCAGGTTTGTTCTATGCAGTCCAGCAGGCTGAAGAGCTCTGCAGGATCGTCCAAAGTTACTAATTTTAATCGTGTATCCTTGAAATTTTCAAGACCTTTGAAGTAACAGCTCAGATGACGGCGCATCTCAAGGATGCCCACTCTCGGACCTTTCACTTCAAGGGATTTCGCAAGATGCTTCTTCGCCAGGGCGACGCGCTCCTTAACGCTCATCGGCGGCAGCAGCTCTCCGGTCTGCAGATAGTGCTTGACCTCGCGGAAGATCCACGGGTGGCCGAAACTTGCGCGGCCTATCATTATCCCGTCCACACCGTAGCGGTCGAAGCACTCCTTCGCCCGTTCCGGGGTGGTGATGTCACCGTTGCCCACAATCGGAATATGCATCCTCGGATTGGCCTTCACGGCACCGATGAGAGTCCAGTCGGCCTCACCTTTATATAATTGCGCGCGCGTGCGCCCGTGGATGGTGAGGGCGCTGATGCCGGCATCCTGCAGCCGCTCCGCAAGCCCGACGATGATCTTGCTTTCATCGTCCCAGCCGAGCCTCGTCTTGACGGTCACAGGCAGTTTGACGGCCTCCACGACACGGCGGGTAATCTCCACCATCTTGTCAGGCTCACGCATCATTCCGCTCCCTGCACCTCTCTTGGCGATTTTATTGACAGGACATCCGAAATTGATGTCAATCACATCAGGCCCGGCAGCCTCCGCCCTGACAGCGGCCTCCACCATCGCATCCGGGATATGGCCGTATATCTGAATACCGACAGGCCGCTCCGCATCGGAGACCTGCATCTTCTTTATGGTCTTGGCGGCGTCCCTTATCAGGCCGTCGGAGGAGATGAACTCGGTGAACATCATATCGGCCCCGAACTCCTTGCAGATATATCTGAAGGATGGGTCAGTGACATCTTCCATCGGTGCGAGGAAGACAGGCTGCGGTCCGAGGTCTATGTTTTCTCCGATTTTCACGCCGCAAAGGTAATAAAAAAAGAGCCGCTCCGAAGGGCGGCTCCTCATTCTTGAGAGTCAAATTAAATGAATTCGAGGTCGATGTTCCAGCTCCATTCAGGATAGTAGAGGTTGCCGCCCTTCCACTCGACTTCACCTCTCTGGAAGTCAACCGTTTCGCTGCGCGGATAGCTCTTCTTCGGGGAGAGCTCGCAGCCGTAGTCGTTGTTGACCACCCATCTGTAGGAGTCGATGCCGCCGAGATAGAAGCGCTCCATCTCTGCGTTGAACTCCATCATATTCGGAGCATAAGGGCCCGGGATGACTGTGCCAGGAGCGGTCTGCAGAGGAATCTGCCTGCAGATGTACTCAGGGATGCCGAAGGACATATCGGCCGGAACCCAGCCTATTCCCTCGAAATAGATCTCACCCCAGTCGTGCATTCCGTCGCCCCACGGGCGCATCAGGAAGCCGCTCTGGAAGCGTGCAGGGATGCCCTCGATGCGGCAGAGGGTGACAAGAAGCAGAGTAACCTGTCCGCAGTCGCCGTGGCCGTTGTCGAGCACATACTCAGGAATGTTCTCAAGGGTGGAGTACTCTCTGGCGCCTGCCCACGGGAAGTTGTCGTTGATCCAGGTGAAGATGGCCCACGCCTTGTCATATGGGTTCTCAAGGCCCTCGGTCAGTTCTGCAGCAAGCTTGCGGAGACGGTCAGAGAAGACGATATGCTTCTCCCTCTCGGCAGTATAGTGCTTGTAGAGCTCGCTCGAAGTGTCGTAAGGAAGTATCTGGTCACGCATTGCAGGAAGGTCGTACCACTCTCCGTAAGGGGTGTACTCGAACTCTTCCGTGAAAACAGTAGGTTCACCTGCCACAGCCGTCTTCTCCATATAGAGAGTGCTGTGCTGGCATTCAGGGTCTGAGAAGATATACTTCTCCTCGCTTGCGCCGATGAACTTGACATCCTGCTGACGCGGGACATCCGTGCGCGGATAAGGGAGCCAGCACTTTACTGTTTCGCCGGCAGGTACAGCGTCAGCCTTCACCTTGAGGGTGTATTTCACGTGGATAGGGTTGCCGGCCTGGATCGGGTTTCCGCTCTCGCGTGCGCCTGTTATGATTGACTTCAGGTTTCCGTACTGGATGGCATCTGTCTTCGACAGCCGGTTGCCGCAGACATCCACCTTCTCCGAGGTGCTCACTGTCTGAGCGTCCTTCGCAGCCTTGCACTCAGGGTCGACTCTGAAAAGGTTGCCGGGAGTGCGCCTGTACCAGCGCTGTTCGCCGTTGATTTCCATCGCCTCCAGCTTGCCGGAGGCTGTCCAGCTGTCAATCTGTTCGTCAGTGACTTCAGGGATGTACTCCTGAATGGCTTCCTTCACCTGTTCACGGGAGAGGGTGAAATCCACTCCGAGACGGTACTGCAGATCCTCCTCCCAGCTGTACTTTGGCTGGTTGCAGCCGCACACGATGAAGAGTGCCGCCGCTATGATTGCAAATTTCTTCATATTGAGGTTGTATTAGGTTGAATGGTCTTACTATTCAGCAGTGGTCGTTTACAAAGATAGCGATTTTTCAACAAAAAAGAGCCGTCCCGGAGGGCGGCTCTCAAAATGACAGATTGATCTGCCGAAGGTTCTGTTACCAGCCAGGGTTCTGGCCGATCTGAGGGTTGTAACCGATCTGGCCTGAAGGGATCGGGCGCAGATACTGTCTGCTCTCGTACTTGCGGTCGCCCTTGTCAGCGGTTGAGATATAGCCGTTGACAATGTATGGATGGTTTGTAGCGAGGTAGTGGTCGCCGATCCAGGCGCCCTGGACGATTTCAGGATACTTGGTGGTATCGAGCTTGTCGAGCTGGTGCCAGCGGATGAGTGACCAGTAACGGTCGTTGTTGTCATACATAAGCTCAACGCGGCGCTCA
>JAZRVT010000031.1:0-172368 GCA_045599325.1 Bacteroidales bacterium
GCGTTATTAACGCTCCTAATGTAATCGCCCCAAAATATTTTGAAATCTGTTATTATTATAGCAACGACTATCCGTATTGCTGCCTCTCCAACATCCGTATCGGCACTGCAGGTGCGGAACTTTACGAGCGTAACGCTTCAGCCCTTACAGCAGTGGAGAAGTCCATGCAGGAGACCGGCAAGTTTGTGACCAACAACATCCTCTTCGAGACAGGGAAGGCAACACTCAAGCCTGAGTCTATGGCTGACATCCAGGCAGTTGCCGATTATATGACCAAGAATTCTTCAGTCCGCTTCGAGGTCCAGGGCCACTGCGACAACCAGGGCTCCGACAAGGTCAATGACCCTCTGAGCCAGCAGCGCGCCGAGGCCATCGTGGCCGAGCTTGTGAAACTCGGTGTTGATGAATGGAACCTCCGCGCAGTGGGCAAAGGCAGCCACGAACCTGTCGCGGACAACAAGACCGAAGAAGGCCGCGCCCAGAACCGCCGCGTCGAGTTCATCAGGAAATAGCGTGATAAGAAAGATTTGTTCATTGGCACTTGCCATTCTGCCAGCAAGTGCCGGTTTCTTGGCCTGATCCCCCTGGACATCCGGGACGTTTACAGTAATGCAACAGGTATAAAGAATGTCTCCGCCCAGGTGTTGTGGTCTGAGTCTTTTTATGAAGTTCTACAATCTGGAACAAATCCACGTGTCCGAACCGGCAGTATGAGCGGGCTCCCACTCAGCCCTGTATCTCAACAACCGGCATATCAATGATTTTGTTTTCCTCTTCAAGGACAGCGCTGGCGTTCTTGTTGAAAAGCAGGTTGTTATCCGTGTCGTAGATTTTCACATTGAAGGATTCCACATCCTCGACAGTCTCGACACAATTCAGCGAGACATAGAAATCGGTCGGTTCACTCCCAAGGGTGGCGCCATCCGCCCCGCAAGTCTGGACCGTACCGAACTCCTGCATCTCTTCGTCCCCGCTGTCTGGGAGGACTTTCAGTTCGATTCTTCCAATCTTTCCGCTGCCCTTGAGGGAGAGATGGACAACTGGCATATGACCATCCAGGCAGAAGCCGGACAGAGTGCCGGATCCCGAAACAATATGCTTTCGGGCGACATTTCCTTCGCGTCTCTCCTCGAATGTGACAGGCAGCAGATATTCATCCGGGAATGGATACATCACTCCATACTCTTTTCCTTCTTCAAGGCCGGCCGGATCAGAGATTTCGAAAATACCGTTTTCTGGATCAGTGCAGACCGCCATCACTAAGACCAGTTCATCCTCGGTCCCTGTCAGATAGGCGACAGTGTCCCCTGCCTCCCATTCGAATCCCACCTCATCGGCAGTGATGTCCTTGGCCGCAACCCTGGTCTGCGGGTTCAGGGGCGCCACTGTCCCCTTTAAGGTATAGGAGGACGGCTTGTCCGGGATATCCTGAAACTCCGAGCATCCTGCGAGAACTGCAGCTGCAGCAGCAATTATGAATGTAATCCTTTTCATAGTCCTCATTCTATTCGTCCTCCTCCCAGATTCCTTCTGTGCGGGTCATGCCTGCGCCCAGTGTGCCGCTTTGGCAAATGATACCTTGTGTATTGAATTCTATGACTTTGACGGTCGCAGGCCTGTATTCAGTGCGCGCCTTTCTTTTTGAAATTTGAATGATATTCATAGCATTTGTATTGAAATCCGTTCCATTTTGACTCACGAAAACCGGGAAACTGCCCGGATCTGAGCCACAGTAACTCGTATCTATCTGTTCATCCTGTTGCCAATGATAAATCCAAGGAATGCTGCAAGCACGCAGACAGTCGCCGATGCAGCGATGTACAGCGCGCCGGCGCCGCAGCGCCCCTGCTGGAGGAGAGTCACCGACTGCATCGAAAAGGTGGAGAATGTGGTGAAGCCGCCGCAGACTCCGGCAGTGGCGAAGAGTTTCCAGTCAGACTGGCGGCAGGCGGCAAGGAGAAGCCCTATGGCAAAAGATCCTGCCACATTGATGACGAAGGTGCTCAGGACGTTCGAGACCTGCAGGAATGCGGCCAGGTTGCCCATTCCGTAGCGGAGCATCGCGCCGATGGCGCCGCCGGCGCCCACGAGAAGGTAGTTTTTAAGCATCAGTCCTGAAAGAACCTGAGGTTGTCAAAGCAAGGAGACAGCTCGCCCGCCTCGATACGGTGGATGACCTCGACCACCTTGTCATTGACAGGTGTAGGGCAGCCCACCTTGCGGCCGAAGCTGCACACAGAACCGTTGATGGAGTCCACCTCCGTCTTCTTCCCCTTCTCCAGGTCCTGGAGCATACTGGCCTTGAGCAGCTTGTGCTTCTTGATGGCGAACGGCAGCAGGAGCAGCGATATCCCCTTCTTGACCGGGTTGTTATAATTGAAGAGCTTGACGATATCCTTGCCCTGGACCGGTTCGATATGGACATTGCCCGCGGCGCAGACATCGATGCATTCCTTGATGATTGCCTGCACGACCTTCCTCTGAGGCATCTTTGTGACAGTCTCGCCGAAAGTGCAGCCGAGCACCGCGCTCATTCCGGAGAATGCTGAATTGATGAGCAGCTTGCTCCAGCGGTTGCCGATGAAATTGTCATCCACGTGGACCGGGCCCATCTTCTCCAGCAGCGCCTTGACCTCAGCGAACTTAGGGTTAGGCTCCCTGGAAATGGAACCCAGCGAGAAGGTGAGGCTGTCAGGCTCGCTGGTGAGCTCGCAGACACCCGGACCGGTCATCGTCGCGCCCCACGCCACAGTGCAGCCGAGCACGCGGTCCTCACCCACTATCGAGCCTATGAGAACCTCCGGCAGCCCGTTCTGAAGCGTCACTATCACGCCGTCCTCAGCCAGAAAATCCTTTAGGAAGGTCACCGTTCCCTGGTTGTCCTGCTGCTTAGTCATCAGGAAGATGATGTCGTAGATGCCGGACATCTCGTCGATGGTCATCGCGCTGACCTTCTGGTTGAAGTTAAGCGTGCCGGTGACGGCAGCGCCATTGGCCTTCAGCGCCTCGACGTGCGCCCTGTTGCGGTTTATAAGGTCGATCTGTCCTCCGTTTTTCGTGATGAATGCGCCGAGGATTGTTCCGAGGGAACCTGCGCCGTAGATTGCAGCTCTCATATTGTCCGATAATTATGTTGCAAATTTAGTAAGTTTTCGTCACTCCGCCACCTGTGCAGCCGCATCGCGCGCATCCCACGCCGCCTCGTCGCTGATGATGTCAGCAATCTTCGCCCGCCTCTGGATCACCGTCAGGCCAATCCCCGCAGCAGCAAGGAGCAGCAGCACGATGCAGGCAAAAAACGTATGTCTCTTTTTCCACTTCATATATCCACAGTCCCTCCCGCCTCCCGCGCGCTCCAGGCTTCCGGGGCCTCCCGTCCCCCGGCGCGGCTGTTTCAGGAGAAGCGGATGCAATTTAATAAAATGTTTTGTAATTTTGTAATCGCCGGCACCGGCGCCTTCCTGACAGACTGAGGGCTTTTAGACGGCAGCACATTCAGTTTCATCTGAAACACTGCTGTTTTCTTTTAATAATATGCGTATCTTTGCCGTGCGCAAAAACACAGATATAAATGAAAAAAGAATCGATTTATAAGGCTCCTTCCGTGAAAGTGATCGAGCTGCAGGCAGGCACAGGCGTGTGCCTCAACACCAGCCAGGACCCTGATGCTGGAATTGAACGTTTGGAAGAAGAGGAATTTGTATGGTAACGATGAAAAAGACAGCAGCCATTATCGCGCTTTTCGCAAGCGTTCTCTGCATTTCCTGCAATCAGGAGATCGACAGCCCGGATGTGAACACGGATCCGGAAAAGAGTGTCAGGCTCACCGCGACAATCAGTGACGCCGAGACAAAGACTGTCCTCGGAAACGATAATTATATACTCTGGCAGGAGGGCGACCAGATTGCAACAGTATCCAACGTGGCCTCGACCACCGAGATGCACAGTTACACCCTATCGTCCGGTGCCGGTACAACCGAAGGAATATTCACAGGATCTTCAGAAATCCCATTATTCTATCCTTCATTGGCGCTCTATCCTGTTCCGGACCAGAACAGCATTGATTTCGATTCTGAAAACCGCCAGATTGCGGCCGTCTGGAAAAAAGAGGGCATCCAGTGCGAACAGACAGCTACGCCGGGGAGTTTCGACCCGACGGCCAACCTTATGGTCGGCACTGTGAAGAAGGCAGAGAATGGAGGGATGAAGGCCGTCTTCAAGAACATCTGCTCATACGTAAAGTTAACCATAGACTTCTCCTGCAAGTCCATCGAGTTCCGGGCCAACGAAGGCAACAAGATCATCGCAGCTGAGAAGGTGCTGATGCTCTGCGACGAAAACGGGACACCGGTCAAAATCGAAGGTATTTCCAGCAGTTCATCCTTTGTATGGGGATCTGTGACGCTCGTAGGCAAGGACGGCGCCGACATAGCCCCGGGCACATATCTCATTGCAGTTCTCCCGAACACACTTGATTTCGGATTCACCCTCTATTTCAACATCGACGGAAAAAGCTATTTCAAGACAACTCAGAAAGAGGCCGTCCTCAAGAGGAGCGGAATCCTCAATTCAGGCAGCTTCAGCAAGAGCAGCCTCAGCTTTGACGGCTTCAACGGATCGGGCACAGAATCGGACCCATACCAGATTTCAAGCGCAGAGGATCTCCAGAAACTTTCGAAATATGTCAATAACAGCCTTTCCGCGACGCAATATGCCGACAAGTGCTATGTCCAGACCGCGGACATCAACTGCGGCGGCGAGTATCTTCCTCCGATAGGCTACTACGACAGCAACGGCTTCAACAGAGAATTCAACGGAAAATACGACGGCCAGGGCCACACCATCAGCAACTATGTCCAGGGACGCCACGCCGATTGCTGCGCTCTCTTCGGCCTTCTTCACAACGCCAGCATCAGCTCACTGACCCTCAACCCTAACAAGTTCGATACGGGGATCGACAATGTCAGATACATCGGAGGCATCGCCGGAGTGGCACAGGCAGGTACAGTCATCAAGGACTGCCACCTCACCGGCAATGCAGGCGAGTTCGAATGCATCGTCTTCAATGACAATATACCTACCTGTCTCGGAGGAATAGCCGGAGTCGTGTACGGCGGAGCGTCCGGCGGAATCGAAATCACCGGCTGCACCAACAGCGTTGACCTCTTTGCCGCCTATAGGAATTACGGATACAATCTCAATGCAGATATGCATATCGGCGGTATCATAGGCAGCGCCCTCTACTCGAACAATGAATACACTTTAAAGATCGACCGCTGCAGGAATTACGCAGATATCAGCTCCAGCGGCAACTCGCTTTCACACAACGGAGGTATCGCGGGTTCGATATATGAGAATTTCGACTCTACAGGAGCAATCAATTTCTATATAACGAACTGCGTCAACACCGGGTCCGTTTCAGGTTTGCTGAATTTTGAAATGACGAATTTACATCTGGGAGGTATAGCAGGATATGTCAACATCCATAGCAGTGACACACATCCGCGATATATAGTCAACTGCCTGAACACCGGCAGCGTCATAGTGCTCGACGGTTCATTGCACGGTGACTATACACTCACTTTCGGCGGAGGAATCTGCGGCGATGCCGGAGATTATTCAAACCAGAGTTCAAACCTGTATGCCTGCGCAAGCACAGGAACAGTACGCACCCAGAATTGCGACTGTTATGGAGCCATAAGCGGCGCTTACGGCAATTTCCATTACTGCCACTGGACTCAGACAGTTATCCCTATCGTACCAGCGGAGGACAGTCATACAGAAGAATACTGCAGCCAGATGAACGTTATCTCCTCAGCCTATATGAACAATGAGGCCGTGAAACCTTCGCTCACAGGCTGCACTTACGCAAGCTGGACAGGGACAAGCAGCGACGGTACGCTTGATATCATTACTTCCGGCGCCTCAAGCAACTGACAGAACCCGTGAAACGGCTGACCTGCATCCTAATCCTGGTCCTCTCCGCCGCCTTGCCGATCTTCGGACTGCGGCAGGACCCGCGCAACCTGCAGAAAGAGTTCAGATTAAGCAGCGAAAACATCTTTGTGACAGGACATTCCAACGGCGGCATCGAAGTCAGCCTCTACGAAGTGGTCGGAGCCGGACACAGCATCAACTCAATGGGGCTGGACTACGCCGCAGTGGTCTGGAACTTCTTCAAGAGATACCTCAAATGATGATTAATTGATAACTTTGCTGAAAATTCAGGACATATGAAAAGAACAATACTGACAATCGCAGCGCTTTTCTGCGCAATCACCTTTGCAGCGGCCCAGGAGCCGGAAGTACAACTTGAGCCTGGCATCTACTCCGTCATCGACGGTGCATACACCCCGCTTGTCTACTGCAGGGGCACCGAGAACTCTTCATCCCAGAACATTCTGGGAATCGAGATCGGCGACAAGAAATACAAGTACAAAGGGGAATCGGCCGAAGTCCCTGTCACAGACAGGATCGTTATGGTCATCAACCCTGAAAGGAGCGCCATCAAAGCCACACTGAGGTCATACGATCCTTTTGTAAAGGATATGACTCCGGGCCATATCATCATCGTGCGCCTCACTGTCGACAAGAACAAGCGCTATTACGACAAGGGCACGACAGTGTCAGGCTTCAATGTCGAGAAGAAAGGCAGAGTCGAATTCGAATGGGATATGATCGCCGACAACACTTTCGAAATCACCGCTGATTTCGAACCGGGCGAATATGCCGTTGTCTTCAAGCCTGCCACACCGCTCGGAGAGTTCGACTTCACCGCCGTCTACTGCTTCTGCGTAGAATAGGCGGCCGCCGGGCAGCTCCGCCAGCCGCAGGGCTAACGCACTCTGTACCTGTCACCCTCCACCAGCAGCCTCATCCTGACTCCCGATGTGCCGTAGTGCCCGCGGGAGTCATTTTTCACGCCCTTGGCACCCGGCTCTATCACCATCACGTTGCTAAGGCCGATGACCTCGACCTTGTTTCCCTCTGAGACCAGCAGGGCCGTGGATTCGTCTATTCCGAAAAATGTATGGTCCGGATGTTCTAGAGCACCTGATATCATTCTGTTGGCGCGTTTTCTCTTGAAGAAGTGCTGGTCGATGACCGCGCCCTTGAAGAATCCCATTCCTTCCGAGATGTTGACCTGGTCCTCCCCCACGGCGTTCACACCCTCAGGGTCGGCGTTCTTCGAGTTGCCTACTATCATCGGGTCGGACATCATTCCGGCACCGGCGCTTGTCCCGCCTATGATGCCGCCTTTCTCATACATCTCCGCCAGTTTCCTGTGGAGGAGCGTGCCTCTGAGCGCGCGCACTATCTTCGCCTGCGAGCCGCCGGTGAAGAAGACACCCGTCACACCGTCCAGCACCTTCACGAATTCAGGGTCGTCAGCCTGCTCCCTCGTCGGGGCGAACGCCCTGACGTTCTTCACACCCAGCGAGGCCAGCTGCTCCAGGAACGGGTCGCGGTAGACATCGCTTGCATTGTAGATGACGAGGAACTGCGCCTGGCGGCCGCCCGCCAGGTCGATGAAACGTTCAATCATATAATCCGGACGCTCGCCGCCTCCTATTATCAGAAGATGGCCCTTCGGAGCGGTCCTGGCGGAAGAGATGGCGGAAAGCGAAAACATCACCACCGCCGCAGCAATAAGTTTCAGATATTTCATAGCTTCAGAATTTTTACTTGCCGGAATAGACGGCCTTGCCGTCGATGATAGTGGCGATGAGCCTGGAAGCGTGGATCTCTTCGACAGGGTCCTTGAGGAAATCCTTGTCGAATACTGTGGCGTTTGCAATCTTGCCCACCTCGAGGGAGCCGAGACGGCTCTCCTCTTTCCAGAGATATGCCACGTTGACTGTCATCGACTTGAGGACATCCATCCTTGTGACAGCTTCTTCGGGCGCCCTGAGGGAGGCCTCGTCACCAAGCTTCGCCCTGAGCACGCCGTTGCAGAAAGTGTGAGGGATGCTGACAACGGTGCTGACGGGGTAGTCGGTGTGCGAGACATTGACTGCGCCGGCATCTATGAATGATTTGACCGGATAGCCTCTCTCAGCCTTCTCCCGGCCGACGAAATCGCACTCCTGCTTGAAGATATCCGGACTCTTCGGCACCCATAGCGGTGCGGTGCCCGCAATCACGTTGTAGTCAGCGAACCTCTTGAAATCAGTCGGATTGACGAGCTGCAGGTGGACAAGGAGATTCCTCTGGTCGAAGTCGCCTGTCTCAGCGGCAGCCTCCGCTATAGCGTCGAGCATGAAGCCTACCGCGCCGTCACCGATGGTGTGAGCGTGGACGCTGAGGCCGTTCCTGCTGGATTCCTTGATCAGCCTGACGGCCACATCGTGGTCCGCGTAGCGCTCAAGTCCGTGATAGCCCGGGATATCGAGATAGTCACCGTCAAGCCAGCCGGTGTGGGCCTCGACAACTCCGTCTATGAATATCTTCATTCCGATGACCTTGAAATAGTCGTTGTTGTACTTCTTGATGTCACTGACCGCAGCCTTCACATCCTCTTCAGGGGCAGTGCTGTCATCCTTCACGAGATGGTATGCATAGGTGCGGAGCTTGAGGCCGCCATCCCTGCCGAGTTCGGAATAGGCCTGCTTGGCCCCATCGCCTATCAGCTCGACACCGGCCTCGCTTGCGGCAGTGTAGCCCTTGGAGACGAAGAAATCCTGCCAGGCAAGGATATATTCCTTGAACTCCTCCACAGGAATCTTGACAAGTGTGATGAGCGAAGTGGCGGCGCTTTCAGTCAGAAGTCCTGTAGGCCTCCCCTTCTCATCCACGCGCACCAGCGCCGGCCCGAGCTTCTTAGCATATTTCTTATTGATATTCTGCTGCTTCATCAGCTTGCGGTTGACCCACATCGAGTGGCCGTCGAGCGATGAGAGCATCACCGGCTTCTTTGTGTTCAGGGCATCGAGCATACCGGCTGTCGGTTCAGCGACAATCCAGGGCTTCCAGCCGCTGCCGACATAGATGTCCTTGTCAGGGTGCGCCCCGATCCACTCGTTCATAATCCTCACATAGTCCTCCACCGACTCTCCGGCAGAGAGGTCCGCCTGTCCCACCAGCCTCTGGCCGGCCGCAGCGCCGTGGGCGTGCGCCTCGAGGAAGCCCGGGTAGACAGTATTGCTGCCGTAGTCCAGGACCTCCGTGTTCTCTCCGCGAAGTGTCATCGCGACAGACTTGGAGCCGACGAAGCGGATGATGCCGCCTGTGACGGTCATCGCCTCTGCCTCGGGCTTGCCGGGGTTCATAGTTATTATGTGTCCGAGAATGATCTGGTCCGCCACAGGGGCGTCAGGGGTACGGCTGCAGCCGGCCAGAAGAGCCAGAACAGCAGCAATCATTACTATTGAGCATCTTTTCATATTCTGAATCATTACTTATCTGCCTGGTCTTGAATCCGCCTCTATGTATGAGGTCACAAGCCTGAAGAGGGACTCGTAAGTCTCTGTGTAGAAGTGGTCCATATTGTCAAGGTGAGTGTGATAGTATGGGAATGCATCGCCGCTCTCATTCTCAAAGAGAATGCACGGGACCCCTTTCTGAGCATACGGCCAGTGGTCGCTGTTGGCGGCAAGCTCTCCCTTGTGGAGTTCCTTGAAGAGGCCGCACTCCCCGCTGATTCTCTGCATCACCTCAAAACCTGCCTCGCCGGGCCCGCTCACCTCGCAGTACTGCACAGGATTGTTGTCGCCCACCATATCGAAGTTGAAGAGATACTTTATGGATCCCAGCGGCATCGAGGGGTGCTCAACCTGGAATGTGGAGCCGCGCAGGTTGGCGTCCTCTCCGGAAAAGGCGATGAACCAGATGTCGAACTGCGGTCTGTTGGCGGCATAATACTCTGCAAGAGTGATGATTGCGGCTGTTCCTGAAGCGTTGTCATTGGCGCCGGGGTAATAGAGCCCGCGGCCGAGGTTGCCGAGGTGGTCATAGTGGGCGATGAAGAGGTAGCAGCTGTCGTGGCGCGCCCCCTCCACCCTGGCTATCACATTGCTGCTCTCGTAGCCCTCCAGGAATCTGTTCTCGACATCGAGAGTAACTTCACGTGCATCCTTCGGAAAATCGGGTGACACCCAGACAATAGGCTTGCCGGAGACCTTCTCACCGTATGCCTTGTAGAACTTCAGTGGCGTGTCCCAGGTATAGACCACGCCGCCGTTCGGAGCGCCGTCCACAGTCTCGAGCCTGCGGAAGTCCTTGGAATGGCGGTAAGTGAACCAGAAGTCGCACACCACGAGCGCACCTTTGTTCTCAGGCTTCCGGAGATCCTCGAAAAGGCGCTGGGAATCATAGTTCAGCGTGTCGACGTAATAGAGAGGGAACCTCCCCTTCGCCCCTGGGGAATACTCCCTCATCACAAAGCCGGTTCCAGGCTCCAGTTTCCTGCCGTCGACGGTCATCTCCATCCTGCCGGGGAATGTGTTGATGTCTATTTTGAAAGGCTGGAGAATCACCTCGTCTGCGCCGGCCTTCCGGAACTGTTTCTCTATATACCTGCCGGCCTTGATGACGCCGTCCTTCGCGTAGCCCCTGCCCTGGTATCTCGCAGAACTCAGGGATGCGGTGATCTCCCGGAAGCGGGCAGTGCTCCCCGCTTCCTGGGTGCCTGCGGAGGTTCCGGCACCCGGCCCGCAGGACAGTGCGCAGCAGAGCAGCAGCGCGAAGCCAATGAGACAGGCTGGAGCATAGGATATCCTTTTCATATCTGATTGAAGCAATCTTGATTAATCTTACAAATTTATTCCAAAAAAAACGCATCTGCAACAAATCGATACCGCGTCTGCCGATATCGGATAATAATTAAGTGACAATCTTTTAATTAGACATTCAGATTATTACAGGAAACAGTTCTAATCCGTTATGTTCAAGAGACTTCAAGCGAAAAAAAATTATCACTTCAGCGAAAAAAACACTATTTTCGCACTTCGTAAAAGCAGATACAAACCAATATTAAATATCTACCGCAATGTCAGCTTCATTGAATCTCATCAGTGAGTACAATCACGAGAAAGTCCTCTTTGTAAACAATGATAAAGCCGGCCTTCACGCCATCATCGCAGTCCACAACACAAATCTCGGTCCTGCTATCGGCGGATGCCGCCTCTACCCATACAACCACCTCGGAGACGCCCTCTTCGACGTCTGCCGCCTCTCAAGGGGTATGAGCCATAAGAATGCGGCTGCAGGCCTTCCTTGCGGCGGCGCGAAGGGTGTGATCATCGCATCCCCTCTCCAGAAGACAGAAGCCCTCTTCGAAGCGTTCGGAGAGGCAGTCCAGAGCCTCGGCGGCTGCTACTACACAGCAGAAGACGTCAACACCACTGTCGACGATATGAACATCGTCCTCCGCAAGACCCAGTATGTGGTCGGCCGCGAGAATGTCAGCGGTGACCCTTCACCTTTCACCGCATACGGTGTCTTCTGCGGAATCAAGGCAATCGCCAACAAGCTCAACGGCACTGACGACCTCCACGGTGTGAAGATCGCCCTCCAGGGCCTCGGCCACGTGGGATTCGACCTCTGCCGCCAGCTCCACGAGGCAGGCGCCGAACTCATAGTCGCAACCCACTCAAACCGCAAGAACATGCAGGTCGCAGTCGAGGAATGGGGTGCAAAGGAAGTGACCGACGAGGAGCTCTACGGTGTCGAGTGCGACATCCTCTCCCCTAACGCCCTCGGCGCTACCATCAACTACACCACCCTCCCTATGCTGAAGTGCCGTGCCATCGCAGGTGCCGCCAACAACCAGCTCCTCGACGACGAATGCGGCAAGATCCTCCGCGAGAAGGACATCCTCTACGCCCCTGACTTCATCATCAACGGCGGCGGTGTCATCAACGCTGCTCAGGAGGCATTCACAGTTTACAACAGGGAGAATGTCCTCAAGCAGGTAGAGAACATCTACAACACCATCAGCTGGATTGTAGACGAGGCAAAGGCAACCGGCGTCCCTGAGGGAATCATCGCGCGCGAGTTTGCTGAGAACCGCATCAAGAACGGCCTTTAACATCCAGCAGCCGTGAAACTGCCAAGAACCATCGCCCTTCTGGGCGCAATCCTCCTCCTGGGCGCCTGCTCGGGAGGAGTTTTTTCTGAGCTTGAATCCGAGCTGGAGGAGGTCGCGCGCAGGTATGACTGCGTGGGTATGAGCGTTGCCGCCGTCAAGGGCGGCGAGATTGTCTGGCTCGGCGACTTCGGAGTGAAGAACATCGAAAGCGGCGAGCCTGTCGACCGCAGCACACTCTACCGCATCGCATCGATATCGAAGTCCTTTGCGGCCACTTCTATGATGCAGCTGGTCGACCGGGGGCTGATCACCCTCGACACTGACGTGAGCACAGTGGCCGGCTTCCCTGTCCGCAACCCGAAGTATCCCGACACCCCTGTCACTCTGGAGATGCTGATGTGCCATCTGTCGAGCATCGACGATTTCGGTGGATACACCTCGATGGACTTCCTCAATCCGGAAGTCAACCCGGATTGGCAGAACTGCTATCTGGACTGCGAGCCGGGCACCGAGTTCCACTACTGCGAGTTCAACTACGGCATCGTGGCGGCGCTTCTGGAGAAGCTCACAGGCGAGCGCTTCGACGAGTATGTCAAGGAGCATATCTTCGACGCACTGCATATTGACGGAGGATATATCCCTGATTCCCTGGACTCAAGACGTTTCGCGAGCCTCTACAACGTGAGCGACAGCGCTGTCGTGGAGCGCCCGGACGCCTATGATTCGCGCAGCGGGGTGCTCGACAGCTACCGGCTCGGAGTCAGCGCGCCGGGCGTCTGTCCGTCGAGCGGCATCAAGATATCTGCCGAAGGGCTGGCCACCTATATGCTGATGCATATGGACCGCGGCTGGTCACAGGCCGCCGGCTGCAGGATTCTCTCTGAGGAGAGCGCGCTTGCGATGCAGGCGTCGCACACAGGCGAAGAAGGCTACGGCCTCGCCCTCGGGCGCACAGCGGAGTTCATCCCCGGCGTGGAGACTGTCGGCCACACCGGCGGGGCCTACGGCCTGCGCTCAGTGATGTGCTGGACCCGTGACGCCGATTTCGGTGTCGTGATGATCTGCAGCGGCTCCCGCGAGCCTCTCCCCGACGAACCGACCCTCTTCCAGGCTGTCATCCAGCCCGTCTACCGGGCGCTGATGGAATAGCCGCCGGGCGCTGTGAGTTTGAAGATTATTGACTATCTTAGCACGGAAAACCTGAAACATATGGACTGGTCGGGAATCATACTTGGTGCATCGGCATTCTTGATAATTGGATTATTCCATCCTGTCGTGATCAAAGCAGAATATCACTGGGGCAAACGGTGCTGGTGGCTGTTCGCCGTTGCCGGACTTGGATTCTGCATTGCATCGCTCCTGGCCAGTGGAGTGCTTTCAGCAGTACTGGGTGTCATCGGGTTCAGCTGCTTCTGGTCGATACTGGAGCTCTTTGAACAGGAAAAGCGGGTCGCCAAAGGCTGGTTCCCGTCAAATCCCAAAAAGAAGAAATAAAAATGTTACCTTTGCACGTTGTGGGCCGCTCTGGTCCGATGCCGAATAAACGATAAAAGGAATTGCCCTATGAAAGAGATCAAAACTGTCGGAATACTCACCTCTGGCGGCGATGCGCCGGGAATGAACGCCTGCATCAGGGCGGTCACAAGAGCATCGATCTATGAGGGCTGGAAGGTCTGCGGCATATACCGCGGATGGGAAGGCCTCATCAACGGCGACGTCAAGGAGCTCACCACAGAGAGCGTCAGCAACATCATCCAGCGCGGCGGCACAATCCTCAAGACTGCCCGCAGCAAGGAGTTCCAGACTCCTGAGGGACGCCAGAAGGCGTACGCCACTATGAGGAAGTACAAGATGGACGCTCTGATCGTCATCGGAGGCAACGGCTCCCTCTCCGGAGCACAGGAGCTCGCAATGGAGTTCGACATCCCTGTCATCGGCCTGCCGGGCACCATCGACAATGACCTCTACGGCACCGACTCCACAATAGGCTACGACACCGCGCTCAACACAATCGTCGACTGCGTGGACAAGATCCGCGACACCGCCACCTCGCACGACCGCATCTTCTTCGTGGAGGCGATGGGCCGCGACGCCGGCTTCCTGGCTCAGAACAGCGCGATCGCCGCAGGCGCAGAGGCCGCCATCATCCCTGAGGACAGCACAGACATCGACCAGCTGGCGGATTTCATCGGCCGCGGCATCCGCAAAAGCAAGAACAGCAGCATCGTGATTGTCTCCGAGAAAGACGGCGGCGCGATGCACTATGCCGAACGCGTGCGCAAGGAGTATCCAGAGTATGAGGTACGCGTCTCGATCCTGGGCTACCTGCAGCGCGGCGGCAAGCCGACAGCCTACGACCGCATCCTCGCCAGCCGCCTCGGAGTGGCATCAATCAATGCCCTCAAGGAAGGCCAGCGCAACATTATGGTCGGCATCAAGGACGACCAGATCGTCTATGTCCCTATCGGCCGCGCCGTCAAGATCGACAAGCCGATTGACCGCGAGCTCATCAACGTCCTCACAGTCCTGTCCATCTGACGCGCCAGCGTGAATTGTAAGCAACTGACTAACAACAGATAACATAAAATGCTCCCCCTGTTCAGGGGAGCATTTTGCATTAAGCGCTGATACTCAACACCTCGCAAATCACGCGACCGATATCACGGCCGCAGCTCGAAGGCGAGACCGACCATCACGCCGAAATTGTCCGGAAGGATTCCGCCGCGGTCATAGTAGAGGCCGTAGATGAAGGCTGTAGAAAAGCCGGCGGAGCCGTACCTGCCGCTGCCCGCGCCGCGCCGCAGAAACCCCTCGATCCGTCCCGTGAAGGCCCCGGAGAACTGCCACACGCCGGTCTCGTGGACCGTCCCCCACGGCTTCTGCCATTGCGACTCACCCTCATAAGGCGCAGCGTAGGTGCCATAATTCTGGCTGAGCGTGAGCATCAGCCTGTAGGGCTGCCGCCTGAAAAGCTTTCCCCCGAGACCGAGATGATATGCGCGGAGGCGGTTGTTCTCCACCCCGAGGCAGCCGACCGGACTCCAGGTGCCAGCGCGGGTCCCTTTCGCGAAGAAGAGCGGGTCGCCGGCACACCTGCCCCAGAATGTCCAGCCGGAGCGGTATTCGCCATTGTTGAAATAGTTGTCGCCGCCAGTCGTGGAGACGCCCTTCGGCGTGGTGCTGTGCCCCTCCTCGTCGAAGGTCTCGTGCTGTGTGGAGCCGGACTGATATCGTGTGTACTGGTGTTCGAGCACGATGTCCGAAATCCAGTGCGTCTTATCTTTCAAACTGAAGCTCAGCGTGTTGACTCCGTCCGGAAAATTCTGGAAACCCATACCGGAGCCGTCGTTGTAAGGGATGTCGTGCTGGAAGACAGCGCTCCACGCCGTCTCTTCGTATGTGAACCTGAAGCACTCGCCGCCGCCGTGGTCGCCGATCACATTGAGTTTGTCGCTCCGTGTGCCGTCATCCCCCGCCGACCTGCCGGTAATCACCCTCAGGTAGTTTTCAAGGTTGACTTTCATCTTGCCGTATTTCGGGCTTTCGCCGCCCCAGAGTGCATAGTGGTCGAGCGAGAGGTCGAAGCGGAACTTCGGGGTTATGTGCCAGGCCAGGCCGGCGCGCATCCTGTGGACAAGGGCCCCTTTCACATAGCGCTGGTCAATGGTCCAGTAGTCGCCGTATGCGCCGTACAGCTGGAGACGCTGCCCGGTGAAGGGCACTCCGACAGGGTCGAGTGTCACAAGATAGCCCGGCAGCGAACGAGAGTTGCCGCTTTCAATGATATGTCCGCCTGTGACAGAGAGCGAACCGAGGCTTGCGTCGGCCCCGGTGAAATCGTTTTCGCGGTGCTTGATGCCCGCGTCCAGAGTCAGGGCCTTCCAGCGGATGCTGCCGTAGAGTTCATCCACCATAGTCTGGAAATCAGCGGTTTGGCCGGATACGAGCGACTGCCCGGAAACGACAGGACGGCTGTTGCTGCTGGCTGCCCCTAAGCCGCTGCTGTAATTGCCGGCGACAGATGCGCCGAAGCGGTACTGGAACTCTTTCGAGGGGTCGAACTGGCTGCGCGCCGACACCATCGCCAGCCCGCCGCTGTACTGCGGCATCAGCCCGTACTGGTTGGCAGTCATCCAGAACGGCAGCTGCCCGTCCCCGGAAGCCAGCGCCCCCATCATCATCAGCGAAAGGATAAAATCATTCATACTCAGTCACTTGTCGAACCTCGACAGCATACACAATCATCAAAATTACATAATTCTTATGCAATTCCGAAGTATTTCCGACTATTTTTCTATTTTTGCAAATACAAATGCAATGTCTCAGCCGATGAAAAGATCCGCAAATACAATCTTTGAACAATGCCGGCCTTTCTCAGGTGCGCCAGGCAGGAATCGCTCAGCCATCTACGTCACTCCAGCCTCAAGAGTCATATCTGTCAATACGCTGACGATACTCTGCGGGAGTCCCAGGGAGACTGAGACCGACCCGGAAGAAGATCTGCTCTAGCAGACACTGCGCATATGTCGTACACAGCTTCCGATATCCAGCACATCGTCGAGGTCCAGCGGGCATTTTTCCGCACGGGGGCCACTCTGGATATCAAATGGCGCCTGCAGCAGCTGCGCAGGCTGCGCGACGCCGTCATCGCACACGAGAAAGAGTTTGAAGAAGCTCTGAACAAGGACCTTGGCCGGAGCGCCACGGAGGCCTACCTATGTGACATAGGCCCTATTGTGGTGGAAATCAATGAGATGCTCCGCGGCCTGAGGCGGTGGGCCCGCCCGGAGAAGCATTTCAGCGGGCTGATGTGCTTTCCGAGCATCATCACAAAGGTCTACAAGATGCCTTATGGCGTCACGCTTGTGATAAGCCCATTCAACTTCCCTATCCTGCTGACGCTCGGAGTGGTCGCCGCCAGCATCTGCGGAGGCAACACTGTGGTCATCAAGACCAGCGCCAAATCCGCCGCCTGCACCGCCACGCTGAAGGCGTTCATTGCAGAGGTGTTCCCTCCGGAATTCGTCACTCTGATAGACGGCGGACACGATGTGGCTGATATGTGCCTGGAGCAGAGGTGGGACAAGATTTTCTACACCGGCTCCCCGAAAGTGGGGAGACACGTCCTGGCCAAGGCTGCGGAGAATCTGACGCCCGTCGCTCTGGAGCTGGGCGGGGAAACAGGAAACTGGTGCATTGTGCGCAAGGACGCCGACATCAGAGACGCCGCCCGCAAGATTGCCTTTTTCAAGATCTGCAATGCGGGCCAGATATGCATCAATATCAACCAGGTGGCTGTCGCTCAGGAAATTGCGGGGGAATTTCTGGAAGCCTTGAAGGAGGCGTTCCGGAAGCAGATCGGCGAGGACGCGCAGGACAATGAGGAGTATCCTAAGATGATCACTGCCCAGGCGTATGAAAAGTGCGCTGCCACAACCGAAAGGTATAGGGAGCGCATCGTCTTCGGCGGCAAGGGCAATGAGGCAGAATGCCGCTACTCGCCTACGCTCATCTATCCGGTCGGCATAGATGAGGACATCGTGAAAAGCGAGCTCTTCTGCCCTCTGCTGCCTGTTGTTCCTTTCAGGGATGATGAGGTGGATACACTTCTCGATGTCATCGAAAGCAGGGAGCATCCGCTTGCGATGTATCTGTTCACCAAGGACATACGATGGGCTGAACGTGTGATGGGCTCTGCTCAGTACGGCGGCGGCTGCATCAACGAGGTCTGCGTCCATATGATGGTGAAAGGGGTGCCTTTCGGAGGCGTCGGCCATTCCGGGATGGGCGCCTACCACGGCGAATGGGGCTTCCGCGAATTCACCCACGCCTCGACAGTCCTGAAAGGAAGCACCCGCCTGAACCTCTCCCTGAGGGAACACCCTTACAACGACAAGAAAATCCTCCCCCTCCTGCGACGCCTGGAGAGATAGCCGGTCGCGGCTGGAGACTGGCGGCTTGAAAGCACCTGAGAAGTGCAATCCGGGGTTTCCCGCACTTCCGGAACTTACCGGATGGCATCCTTGATGCAGTCCACGATGTAGCGGACGTCGTCGTCAGTGACGTACGGGCCTGCTGGAAGGCAGAAACCGACCTTGAAGAGCTCCTCCTCCACCCCGTTAGTGTAAACTGAAGCCCCGGCATAGACCGGTTGCTTGTGCATCGGCTTCCAGAGCGGGCGGCATTCGACTTTACGGTCAAGCATAAAGACGCGCAGCGCCTCGACGTTGGCGTTCGGCTGGCAGTCGGTCACTGCCGAATCCACTGCGTGTATCACGCCTGCAGCGCCACCGACAGCGGTCTTTATGACCTCCTTGTATGCACTCTCCTGCCCTGCCACGTGGACTGACGGATCGATAGTCGCAGCGCAGAGCCAGAAATTGGCGTCATAGCGCGGATCCGCCGGCTGCTTGTGGATATGGATGCCGGGCACATCAGCCAGCAGCTCCTCATAGAGAGCCTGAACGTGCTGATGATGTGCAATGTGATCCGCCAGCACAGTCATCTGGCCGCGGCCGATACCTGCGCAGACATTCGACATACGGTAGTTGTAGCCGATGGCCGTATGCTCATAATACGGATACGCATCGCGGGCCTGGGTGGCATACCACATTATCTCGTTGGCCTCCTCCTTGCTGCGGCAGATAAGCGCGCCGCCGCCCGAAGTGGTGATCATCTTGTTGCCGTTGAACGAAAGCACACCGTACTTGCCGAAAGTGCCGAGCACCTGCCCGCCGAAGCGCGAGCCCATACCCTCAGCGGCATCCTCCACCACAGGAATCCCGTACTTGTCGGCAATTGCCATAATCTCGTCGATGCGGTAAGGCATACCGTAGAGCGCCACGGGCACGATGGCCTTCGGATATTTGCCGGTCACGGCCTTGCGCTCCACTATCGCCTTCTCCAGCAGCGCCGGATCCATATTCCAGGTCTCAGACTCAGAGCCGATGAACACCGGCTTCGCCCCAAGATAAGTGATCGGATGCGAAGAGGCGCAGAAGGTGAAGCTCTGCACGCACACCTCATCGCCCGGACCCACGCCGCACGCCAGCAGAGCCAGATGCACCGCGGCAGTGCCCGCGCTCAGGCAGACCACCGTCCTGTCCAGCTTTGAGCCGCCAGAGCATCCGTTGGCGAACTCTGCCAGATCCTGCTCGAAAGCATTCACATTCGGGCCCATCGGCACCACCCAGTTGGTGTCGAAAGCCTCTTTGACATATTTCTGTTCGAAACCCTCCTCGCTCATATGAGCCAGACAGAGGTAAATCATTTTGCGGTCAGACATATTATTGTTCTATTATCATTTCAACATATATTCGCATCAGTGGCCGTATCTCCGGATCAGAGGTACCTGGCGCACTTCTGAGAGTACAGCTTGTGCTTCCTGCTGCTGATTTCCGGAGGAGTGACGATGAAATTCACCGCGACCTCCGCGTCACTTCCCAGAAGGTCTCTGACGACAGATATCAGATGGTCCTTGTCCGGGCAGCCGGCAGAAGGGTCCATATTGATGTTCAATGAATATTCCGTTACATCTTCCTGGACGAACTGCACCTGCCGCAGCGACGGGATTGCCCAGATCGAAGGCGGGAGAACCATAGGCACTGGAGAACCGGAGGTGTCATATATCATATCGCACTTACGGTAATCGAGAAGCCTGATCACGAGCGGCTCTCCGTCCGGCAGGGCCTGAAGGCATACAGCCACATCTCCGATGTCATACCGCACCAGCGGCATCGCCTTGTTTACAAGGTCGGTGACGACCACCCTGCCGGGATGGCCCGGCGCAACGGGGACATCGCTATCGAAATCGAGCAGTTCAATTTTGCAGTTTGCCTTGTTGAGACGGAACACGTTGCCGGGGCCATCCTGTTCTGACTGCCCCATCAGGCCTTCCTCCTCATTGGCATACTGAGCCACAACGTGCAGCCCGAGCGTGTCCACGATGCGCGAGCGGACATTGTCTGTCAGCATTTCGCTGATTGTGATGAAAGCCAGATTGCGCGGCAATGAAGTGCCGGTCCTCACAGCGAACTCCGTCAGACGGTCGACCACAGATGCATATCCTTTAACGAAACGGATATGCTTCCTGCGGATCAGGTCAACCACATTGCTGAAAGTCTCATCGCTGAAATCCTTTACATACCCGAACCAGATGTTCTGTTCCTTCTCGTATCTCAGCATCCTGCCCTCGGGGTCAGGGATCTCAAGGGAGCGCAGGTAGAGCATTGGCACACAGGAGTGGAAACCGAACTGTTCGTTGCAGGCCTTCAATGTCGCAATGCGCCTTACATTGCTCTCCTTGTCCTGGTATGCATAGAAAGGAGTGCCCGTCGTGCCGCTGGTGACGTGGCAGATGCATTCCGACTTGTCACCGGCAATGAAATCATCAGGGGACTTCAGAATCACAAGCTTGTTTATGACAGGGAAATCCTTCCAGGAATCTCCCGCTACACCCTGATAGAAGAGAGTGTTCTTCTTTGCGTATGCGAGGGCGGCTTCCAGACGCTCTTCAATAAGAGAGGCGCTCTTTTCGGGATGCAGCATAATGCTACGCACGTCACGGTAATGGCGCCACATAGCCGCTCCGGATGTGAAATCCTTGAACCAGAAGATTTTGCGCTTAATCCAGTTAACCACGCCGATCACTTGATATACTCCTTCAAATATAAGTCAAACCTATTCCGGAACAAAGATACATTCTTGCCGGCATTGATGCGGCACCCGGATGAAATATTGTAATGCAAATTATCCTTCAGGAAGAACAGTTCTATGTCCAGATACTCTATGGGCTCATATATGCAATATGGAAAGTCAACCATCCGGATTCTGAACGGGCTCTCGCCGTATGTGCATTCCCTGACGGTCAGATTATTGACCAGTACAGGGTCGCGGCCGGAAGAGACATCCCCATTGACAAATTCCGGACTCTTTCCTGCCAGGCACTGTTCTACCTGCCTGCTGACCATTTCCGGAACACTGGCGCCATCCACACCTTCGAGGTCAAGGAAAACTGTAAACATCTTGATGTAAGCACCGAAAGAATGGAGCACTGCCGAAGTGATCCTGTTGTCGAACATCCAGTTGACCGCCACCCTGGAGGACGAAGTGCAGTCGGAGAGCGCTCTGACGGCCGCTGATATTGCATAAACGTTCAGCGTAAGGCCGGAACGCCTGCCGGCATTCTCAATGTCGCACATTGACAGGAGCGTGTCATACTGCTGTGTATGGTAGTGGAGCCGGCCTTCGGAAGCGGCCTCCGGAAGCGGGGTGAAGGACCACCCTTCAAGGTCAGACGCAGTGCCGGGGCTATGGCAGCCGCGCAGGGCGTCAGCCGCACATCTGAAAAAGTCATCCTCAGGAAGGCTTTCCCCTCTGTATGCCAGGAACAGGCTGTCCATAAAGATGCCGAAGGATGTCCCGTCAAAGATGAGATGATGAAAGTCGAGAAACAGATATCCGCCATCAGAGCCGGCATAAATAAAGGCTCTCCATAACAGGCCTCCGTCCAGCGGGAAAGGCTTGAGCGATTCCTTGATGAGAGATTCCGGAGAGGCATCCGCCTCAAGGGGTCTGACCGCGACGGGCGGCACAGCGCCAGGCAAATAGCGGAGAGTTCCGGCTGACGGATCGACAGTGCAGGAAAGCGCCGGATGGTGGCGTGCCACAAGCAGCAGTGCGTCATACAGCCTTTCAGTGTCGCAGTCAGATTCGAAGCGGAACAGGAGCGGATTGTTCCACATTATCGCCCCGGGGTCTGTAAGCTGGGTGTCAAGCACCCGCTTCTGGAAGGGGCTCAGGCAGACCTGTCCGGCCTCCCGGCACCCGCCGCCGCCAGCTGATGCAGACTCGACTGCCGCCGCAATGCCCTCTGCAGACCGTCTTTCATACACAGTCTTCACGGTCAATGGAAGTTCCGGCAGTCCGGCCACCAGAGCGGCCACATTCAAAGAGTTGCCGCCGAAGGAGAACAAGTCATCCCGAAGGCCTATGCACTCTATGCCGAGCACTCTGCGTATGGCTGAGAGCACCTTTTCCTGAAGAGGGTTCAAGGTTTCAGAGCCGGCACATCCTGCCGCCAGCAGTTCCATCATCTTCCCGAGGTCTCTCTTCCCGCGGCCGTTTACCGGAATTGCGTCAACGCGGCGGAGGAAGCCGGGAAACATTGCTTCCGGCAGTTTGCATTTCAGCCTGCAGGCAAGCTCCTCGCGGCTGGCAGAACCCTCATAGAGCAGACAGAGGACCCCTTTCTCATTCACAACAGCCGCAGCGGCGTCCACACCCTCACAGGAGAGGGCTGCGTATTCTATTTCCGTTGTATTCATCCGCACACCGCGCACCTTGACCATATCATCCCTGCGGCCGCAGAAAAGCCACTCACCGGATGGAAGCACCCGTGCATAATCACCAGTGCGGAACATCCGCCGCCCCGGCTCGAACGGGCAGTCCATAAAACGCTCACGAGTCAGAGACTCATTATTGTAATAGCCCGCGGCCAGTCCGTCGGAGCAGATGAATATCTCACCTGTCTGGCCATCCGGAACCGGCACCAGCCGTTCGTCGAGCAGCCACGCGCTCACGCCCCTGACAGGTCTTCCTATCGGGACAGGGGTCTCCCCTCCTTTCAGGAAATATGACAGCCCGGGGCCGGACTCAGTCATCCCGTACACATTCTTGACAACCGTCCCTTGCGGGAAAGGATGCAATATCTCTGGCATACGTCCGCCCGTCGACGAATAGTACTTAACTCCGGCGGCCTTGCTGACGAGACTCTTGACAACCTCACCGACAGAGAACATATGGACCACATCATTCTCTTTCAGCAGAGCGCTCAGCGCATCCAGGTTGCGCATAAGGTTTTCGGGCACGATACGGCAGGCCGCCCCGCACATCAGAGGCACGAAGATATCGGGAAGGCCGGCAAGGAAGCAGAAATCAAGGGCACAGACAAACTGACGGCCAGGTGCCGCCAGACCGGCGACCCCTTCAAGCATATAGTCAAAAAGGAAGGAAAGACTGCCGAGAGTATGGAGGACAGCCTTGGGATGGCCTGTAGTGCCTGAAGTGAAGATGAGAGCGGCCGACCCGCCCTCTGTGCTGAAATCTATGTCGCCGCACTCCTGACAGCCGAAGCCAGGTCCGTCCAGCAGAATAACCGGTACGGAGCAGGTCTGCCGCAGGCCACTGTTCCGCTCCCAGAGTCCGCAGGTGGATATTACAGCTGCCGGGGAGCATTCCGACAGGACAGCGGCATTGTATTCCAGAGGATTGGCATCAGAGATGGCGACGAATGCCATACCGGCCTTCAGGACACCGAGGGCAGCAACCGGAAAATCAGCGCTCCTCGGCAGGAGGAGAGCCACAAAGCCGCCTTCACTCCTGCTGCATTTCCCGCGAAGGCAGCGTGCGACAGCATTAGACCGCTGCCTGACTTCTGAATAAGTCAGGCAGCGCACGGCATCAATGACGGCAATGTCATCGCCCTTTTCTACAGATACAGCGTTTATTCTCCGGAGGAATGACATATCTTCACAGCCGGGACACCGGCAACGGTATCCCCTTCCATTACATCGCCTGTCACGGCACTCCCCGACCCCACAGTCGACCAGGCACCGGCTTTCAGCCCCTGGTTCACCACCGCAGCGGCACCGATCCATACGCCTTCTCCGAGGTGCACGCCCCCGCAGAGCGTGGCGTGCGGAGCGACGTGGCAGAAATCCGCCAGAGAGCAGTCGTGGCCGACCGATGCCCCGGTGTTCACAATGCAGTGATCCCCGACAACAGCGTCAGCATTGACCACAGCGCCCGGCATCACCACCGTCCCCCTGCCGATCCTTGCTGAAGGCGACACAACCGCCGAGGGATGGACGAATGAAGGGAACTCCACATCTCCCAGACTCTCCGCGATCCTCTTGCGGTCACGGTTATTCCCCACGCTCACGACAACCGACTGACACCCTTCAGCCGAGTGAAGCACCGGCAGACCGGCAACTTCATTGACGGCCGCATTGTCGTCAATGAAAGCAGCCACCTTTCCGCCACCGGCCTCAACAATCTCCCTGACCACCTTCCCGTGGCCACCGGCACCATAGAGATAAGTCCTGGCCCTTAATGTCCGTAATACAACTTTTATCACAATTCTCTTGGAATATATGTCACAATATCTGCCAGCGGCAACTTACTGCCTTTCTCGCGAATGGCAGCACATTCATATAACCAGCTTTCGTAAAATGGATAAGCACATCAGCATCCAGCACTATCTTCCTCCTCTCCATACCCAATCATATTCAGCAGTTCCATATAATGCCCCTCAGAGATTTTCTCCTTGTCATATAAAATTTTGGCCATCGAGCCAAAATCACCGATCACAAGCCCCTCATTACCTGCAGTCTGATACAAACGCCTGTCATAACCACGTAAAGCAGCTTCGCGTGTAATACTGATGCACAACAGCCTCTCTGCACACACATTGGTAATTAAACTCAACTCTTTGAGCCTCACGGTCATCGTTGTGTGCGAAACACCGAACAACGACTCCAGCCGCAAGATTGTATCCACACTTATATCCTTTGCTATCAACTCATTATTCGGAATGATACTGCATATCCCAGTCCTCGGCATAAGCAAAGCGGATGCAAACATATTTGCTGAACGCTCAGACGGACTGGCATCGAACTCGCTGCCGCTAAAATGCGGCTCGGGTTTCTCATCAAAAAAAAGATGGAAAAGTTCATGCGCAATGGTGAAATGCTGACAACCGCGTGTCGAATTACTGTTCACCAAAATAAACCTGCCCCTGGCATCAGGACTCCTGAGCGACAACCCCCAGAGCGATTCCGACAGCGGGCGGAACATAGTCATTATATTAAGCTGGCGCACAATGGTCATCGTATTCAAAGGCTCCACACCAGTAGCATTCAGCATCCCCCTCATCTTGGCGGCCAGATTCTCCGCCTGTTCCATAGTCAACTTACTCATTGTCCATCAACCGCAGCATTTTAATATAATTCATCACAACACCCTTGAATGCGGCGACTTCACGCATATCACTCTCACATAGGCCATCAGCTCTGAAAGCGCAGGCAAGCATACATTGCAGAGCATTCTTATCTTCCGAAAAAAGAGTGCTCAGCTCGCAGCCGAACAACTTGCTGGCAGACTCCAGCACCTCTATCGGAGCCTCTCTCTCACCCGACTCATAATTGGAATAAGTTGATCGCTTGACACCAAGAAAGTCAGCAACTTTCTCCTGTGTTAACCTGTTTGCTTCACGCAAAACTTTTAAATTATTACCGACAGTATTACTCATAATAGCGCATTTCAATATATTACAAAAATTTACGACTATCATTACTACGTGGCAAAATTACAATATTAATTTCATTTCGCCAATTTTGCCACACTAAATAATACTAATCCACAAATATTATATTGCTTCAAGACCGTATTAGCCCACTGTTTGTACGATACCGTTTGCGAGTGGTTTGAAACAAGTCACTCATCTGCGCCTGAGTCAACCATACCGTTTCATCTTCATTCCGCACCTCAAGTCTGGTCTTCTCATCGGGCTGGTAGAGAACTGTCTCCCCTGCCTGAGGTTCTCAAATGGGATAGATGAAGTATCGCACACAATCATTTAACAACCGCCTTGGCCGGCACACCCACTGCAGTGCAATTGGCAGGGAGAGGTCTGGTCACGACGGCACCGGCATAGAGGATGGAGTCAAATTATATATTCGTATATTCTCTTATTACTCTGCAAGGGTTGCCATAGGCCACTACGCCGTCGGGGATATCCTTAGTTACTACTGCACCTGCTCCAATTAGACTGTTCTTGCCTACTTTTGTACCTAATGTCACTATTACTCCATCGTCTAACAAAGTATTTTCGCCTATTGTCACACCGCCTGACAGAATAACGCCAGAGGCAATATACACATGGTCCTCAACTATGTTGTCGTGGTTTACCTGAGAACCTGTATTGACTACGACATTATCTCCAATGACAGGTGAAGGTGTAATAAGGCAGCCACATTCAACCAGAACTCCCTTACCTATTCTAGCTGTTGGAGACACAACTGCATCCGGGTGTATAATAGTGACAGCCTCCCACCCATTTTGAGAAACATACTCGAATACTTTTTTCCTCCAACGCATAGCACCGAATGAAATGAAGAACAGGTTTGTATGAAACTCATCTTCAATCTTTTTCATTGCCTCTTTGTTAAAGTTAACGAAAGGTACTACTTGAACGCCGTTTACTATTTGCCCCCACTTCTTTTCATCAACTTCGGCAATACATGCCACGTCGTACTTTCCTTCAGCAGCGATATTGTACATCACCACATTGCAGTGTTGACCAGCACCGATAAGAATAATCCTAGGCTTCCCCATAACTTAACTAGATATTATCAAGTGAACCATTCAAATTGTTTTTATCCCAATCTCTCTTCAATAGGCCATAATAAAGCATATCCTTAAATTCTCCGCTTGCAGTCATATACTCCTGTCTTAATCGGCCCTCAAGAACAAAACCGCATTTTTCATTTACTTTAATGATAGGATAGTTGTCTTCATTAGCCACGAAATAGAGCTTATTTAAATTCAATTCTTCGAAACCATACTTGCACATCAAAAGTTTTGCTCTGGTCCCAATTCCTTTATGATGCTTGACAGGGTCTGCAAATAAATAGGTTTCTGCTTTACCATTCTTTCTGTCTATTGAAGTGTAGCCGCCGAAGGCTACAATTACATTATCGTCCTCTACTACGACATCCAGTCTGTCTTCTTTTGACAAATTGCGCTCGAACCACATCCTTGTCTTCTCCATAGTAATCGGAATCTCAAAATGCATACTTGAATATATGTCCGGGTTATTCATCCATAAAACCCGAGTCGAAAGGTCTGCCTCGCTCAAACGTCTAATAATCATTTCCATATAAAGCACAAAGTTTTGTTCATTTCACAGTTAACGCATACACCTCAATAAGATATTTCATACATATGGTCATTTGAATAAAAAGCAATGCATTGTGCAAGATTACAATTATATTCATTCACCCCTGTGGATTCCCCATCACGCAAAATACCATTAACCAGTTCTATCCATGAACTTGTAGGCCTGATGGTATTTCCAAGCACACTGCATTCTGGTTTATACTTTCGGAGAATGGCCTCTGCAATAGCAAGTGCCGCAGCATAACACGGCAAGCCCTCTTGTAAATGTTCATTGTCGGGGGCGTACATCCTCTTATATTTACTATCACCCAATACCGCCAATGATTCAGTCTGCTGACAGTTAAAGACAGCCGCAGCTACAGGAAGCACAAGATCAAAAGGATAATTATGCGTAATGTCATATTGTGTGCTCAAGCTTGCTTCACACGATCCCTCTTTACTGTTTTCTGAAGCATTGTTATATGCCATAAACCAAGTTCTGACATATTTGTACCTGCAGACTGAATCAATATGATTAATAATATCCTGTAAATATGGCACATATGTCTCCGGCAGCTTAGCACGATTACCACCTTGCTGCAATGAAATGATATCCCATTTCTCCAGCATCAAAATATCGTGCGCTGACATAAGTTTGTCATTAATCCATTTATCGTCCTTCCTTGTATCTATACTGAAATGCAATCTGTACCGCTGCCCCCCATCTATATCTGCCACACTTGTTTGCGAACTATCATACCATTGTTCAGAGAGATCGTGAAGAGATCCATTGCCTCTAAAGTAAATATGGACATTGGTCGTTATGCCATATTCTTTCAAAATAAAAGGAAGATATGAAAAAGAATCACAGGAGTAGCTATTTCCGAGAACACAGATATTGAGATGGATTGTCTCAACATCGTCAGCCTCGTCGCCGTCAGGGCCAGTCGTGGGGACTGAGCACGAACTAAACAACATTGTGACCAATGCCGCAATTAATATAACATTACCTAAAGGAGGATGATGGTGTTGTTTCATAAAATAACTACATCCTTTTTCTCAGATTACTTAATTCCTCTGCAAACCCTTCATGGAGTGGATATTGGAATACAAACTGTCCTTTATCATTACCTTCAACAAGCACCCACCCTTTCCCGGTCAAGGCCAAATCCCAACCTACATATTTCACATTAGGCAATACGCAAGCTAATTCCTTAACCATTTCGACAGCTTCATTCCATTTCGGGACTTGGAAACCGACTAAAGGCTTATGACTGTCAGGATGCTCTATGAAACTTCTATTATGTTCATCAGCAGCGGCATATGTAATACCTGTCTTTGGATCAATCAAAGCAAACACGCCTCCACTGCCTGCATTATCGACCACTGACTTTCCTCTGCCAGTACGTAAAAATGGTCGGACAACTTCTATTTCACCTTTTATGTTAAAAGTTGGTATCCTGACAGTATTCACTGACTCGGGATGCAGCTCAGCCATTTCCGGAACTTGATCAATCAGCTCTTCTACAATATATGCACTATTTCCAGATTTTAATATACTTATCAATCTATTTTTTGCCGCCAACTTGCTTTCCTCTTTAACGATGTGTATCCCGTGTCCGCAAGCATCGTACAACGGCTTCATAATAAAACTATTGTGGTCACTTATGAACATTTCGACATCTTCAGAGTCAACATCAGACAAATCAGAGACTAGAATAGCCGGACGATTGAAATATTTCTTGAACACTTCATATGTTTTCCACTTGCTATTAAAAACCATCGCCTGTTTAGCCTGATTAACCTGATCGCAGAATACATTTTTATCATACTCAGGGACAAATTTCTTTCTCTGTAAATGCGTGCAACCCTCATAATTATAAAGGAAAAATTCGTCGAAATCCCAATGATACCTGACCATCGCATTTCTCATATCCTTCTTAATCTGATTTCTTCTGTCCTGTTCAATATTTGGTCCTAAGAAATCTGTTATCACTTTGTCACATCCCCCTTTCTTTAATTCATAGCGCAAATTATGATATAACCTGCTGTTGTGTAAAGGAGATAAGCGTATCAAACGCTTAATATCTATAAATCCCATTTTTTACTTTATAATTAGTTATCACACAAATCTTCAGATGTTGAACCCTGAGACTTCTCACGGTACTCATTCAAGAGACCTTGGCCACTCTGGTGGGTCACATTAACATCTTTAGCTGCCAATACGTTTTTCACAGTGGCAGCCACAATTCGAACATCCATTATAAAATTTAAATGCTCAACATAATAAGCATCCATCTCAAGTTTCTGGTCCCAAGTTACACTATTACGCCCATTCACCTGTGCCCAACCGCTGATACCCGGGCGGACGGTATGGCGGAGTCTCTCTCTTTCCGTGTAGTACGGCAGATACTCTGGCAGCAGCGGACGAGGACCAATCAGAGCCATATCACCCCTCAGCACATTAATTAGCTGGGGCAATTCATCAATCGAGGTCTTGCGGATAAACTTGCCCACAACTGTAATACGATCCTTGTCGGGAAGCAGATTACCATCAGCATCCTTTTCATCCGTCATACTCTTGAACTTGATCACCTTGAAAATCTTCTCATCCTTGCCAGGGCGCTCCTGAAAGAAGAAAGCACCTGCGCCTTTGTTGGCAAAGTGAAGCCAAATCGTGACGATTAACAAGATTGGCCAGATTATCAGAAGAGCTATCAGCACGATAGTGAAGTCAATAACTCGCTTAAGGCAGTTCTTATACATAGTCGTATGTTAACTTAATATTTCCTTGTAATAGTTAATTAGGCAATCCTGAACAAAACCCTTTTCAAACCTTGATTCAATCATTGGTCGCGCATTCATTCGCATTTTGTCTCGCAGTTCAGAGTCATTTATCATTCTTTCCATCGCAGCATAAAGCGGCTGTACAGTTTGTGGTGGCACAATCAAGCCATTCTTGCCATCCTCAATAATCTCACGGCTGCCATTGATGTCCGTCACAATCTGAGGCAAGCCCAATGCGCCTGCTTCAAGTACCGTATTTGGGAATCCTTCACGATACGAAGGCATCACATGACAATCTGAATCCATATAAGCCTGCAGCAGGTCATCACCATAGAGAGGGCCACACGCGTCGATGGCAGGACTAGTGTCTATTCTATTCTGTGTCAACTCATTCAAGGGGTCCAGGTCTTTTTCATAGCTTCCCACCAATCTCAAAATTGTTTGAGGATGTCTGTCGTGTAACATAGTAAAAGCCTCCACCAACTCATTGATTCCCTTATCGCCAACAATACGGCCAACGAAGATAAACACGAACTTGGCTAAATCCTTGTGCGATTCAATGCGTACCGGATTGAAACGCTCCATATCGATTCCTTTCACATTACCATAACCGAGAACCTTCATTGTTTTTTTCGTTATGCCTCCATTCAATAGATCGTTCATTACACCCACACCTTCTGGATTGATATGTGTAGCACAAGCGCAAAGTATCTTATCTGTAGTCATCAGTATCTTACGTTTCGCTCCTGAAGAGGTTGGCCATACTAGACCGGTAAAGGTATGAATACGTACTGGAACATGCGTCAGCCACCCTGCAACCATACAAAGCAAGCCCGCCTTCGGTGTGATGGAGTGAACAATATATGGACGTTCTTTAATGAACAAGCATATCATTCTTATTAGCGCCACACCATCCTTCCAAATAGATATATGTCTCTCCATAGGCAGTTCAACTGGCCTGATGTCCGGATGATTGCTTTTGAAGCTATCCATATACTTACCAGGGGAAGTAACCACCATCACCTCATAACCGTCGTTCTTCAACCTGACGATGAATTCCTCAAAAAAAGCAAGAGAATTGGATACCGTACACGCTCGAATAATTTTCTTTTTATTTCTTGCCATAGTTTGAATTTTTCCAAACAAATTTTATCATCAAAAATTGATAGATGTTGAACAGGGGATCCCACAGTGCTTCGTGGGGGCAAATCTTTATAGTGTGTATATCACGTTTTATGTTGTAGAGATAGCGTTTTGCGGCATTTCCACTGATCCGGTCTTCCTTATTACCATGACCAAAATTACCACTTTTCATAACTTCTTCCAGAAGGAACCGGCCATATTCCTCATTTGCTTCACAGAGGAGATGACGCTCATCAAGTCCCAGCACATCCTTCATGAGCCACATAGTCGCCATTGCAAAACGCTTCATACCAAGAGCAGAAATCCACTTCATAGCCTCTGCTCTTTCCTCTTCAGTGAATCCCTTCTGCAAGACAAAGTAATAATCAAGCAGTTGCCTGAATCCTACGCCATGCCCACAGAAATGCCTGTAACAATGTAGCAGTATATATACCCTATTGAATGCAAGCGAAGGAATATCTTCGCATCCTTCCTTGGGTTTGTGAATCGCACAGAACTCTTTCAAAGATCTATTTCTTCCCGGCGATGACAAAAACGATGGATGCAGATGTGCTTCAACTTCACAGTCCTCAATAATCGGGAAATGAATATGGTGGTAGGTCCGTCCCTCCAGTTTCCCAAGTTCTTTTTGAGATAATGCGTATAAGTCCTTACGTGAGATATTCAACCATATATCCACATCACCACTTTGTCTAAAGCCTCGAAGATCAATTGGGACTTGTGCTGAGTTTATCGAAGTATAGAGTTTCGCTACTCCCTGCCCTTTCAAGACTTGACAAGGTATATCTTTTTTACGGAAGTACGATAGCGTGTCCTTGGTATAGCCATCCATCACCTCATTCCGCATATTGATCTGAGCCGCCATCCCCATCCACTTGAAGAACAGGCCCTCACTCATTCCTATCTGGTTAAAGTCATCATCAGCATCAGCGCCAAGACTGCTCAAGCCAACAAAGCAGATACCTACCAAGGACTGCTTCATAGCCATAGCATGCAGTACTTCCCACTCAGCTTCTGATGGGAATCTGGAGAAACTCTCCTGATTGCCAATTGAGACTCGTATCAGTTCGTAGAATAACTCGTTCATACTAAATTATTGCAATACAGCAACTAGAGCCAAGGTTACATTAACGGTTGACTGTTTTCAATTTGAACGCTTTAATGCCTCTTCCTCTGTCCTCCTTCGAAATAACGACTTCATTGACCAACTTGCAATCAATCAATGTATGAGTACCATAAAGAAGGAGCGGATACTTTACTGTTGATTCGACCTGACGGATATCACAATGATCAAAACAGAAATGTCCGTTTTGAGAAGCGTACGAGCCAACATCTTTCAGCGAGCAATTCTCAAAACATACCTCTTCAGAATCAAGGCTCATCAGTACACATCCTTCCTCGAAACTGCAGTTTCGGAATCTGAACTGGGATTGTTTGTCAGACCCTCCACGGCAGAATGATGTATTGTTAAAAGTGCAACCATAAAAATCGATGTCCATTGGGTATACATACCCGGAGAAACCTTGATATACCACATTCCCAGTGCTATTACCTTGAACATTTACAAAGGAGCAACCCTCAAAGTATGTTTTTTCAGATGAGAACCCGGCAAAAGCACATCCTTTGTCTTTACTCTTAATGTTAACTTCCGTACCATAGAACCTGCATTTTTTGAAATGAGTCTTGGATATGTATGTCAGATGGTTGCCTAAAGTAAATTCGCAATTCTCAACATCTGCATCACCTGCCATAACGATACTCTGGTCAAAAACACAGTCAATAACACGCTTTGACACTCCACGAGGCATATTATTCAGCAACAAGTCAGCTTGAGAAAAAGTTGAACTCTGCAAAATGAAATTATCAGGAACAGGAGGTGCGGTATTTGAAGTTGTTATTCCTCTGCGTGTGCATTCATAGAACTTACACCCAATTATGGATACATCGCCTCTGTCATATACACCATCCTCATATTCAAGGTCAATTCCAGATTGTGGATTGGTGCCGGAAAGACCGCCATAAGAACCAATATGATGAACAACAGTATTAATAATATTTACCCCTTCTGAGGATGTCAAAGTAATCCCATTGCGACGGCAATAAGATATACTGCATCCTGAAATCTCAACACAAGAATGATATACTGTACCTTTAGTCTTCACACTTCCAGCATAAATACCGTCACCGGTCATATAGCTGATATTAATATTCTCAACCTGGCCGGAAGATCCGGCATTTAAGATCCCATAGCCCCATTCGTGGGTAGATTTTTCGACTTTATTCTTGAAAATAACAGGCGAATAGTCGTGGCTGGCTGCATCACCTTCAAGATAGCCATCCTTGATTAAAAAAGATTTACAGTCAAAAAAACGCACAATTGCATATCTTGTACTATGATTGGTTCCAACTTTTATTGTGCTCCCATTCATCTCAACCCTTATATTACGGCATCCCCTAAAATCCAAAGCAACAGCATCGGGCAAAAATGACATACTATGGCCTCCGGAAAAGTCATCTTTGACTTTGAATAAGAAAACCCCATTTTCAGGGAAGATGACAACTCCACCGCCATTGGAATTCACAGCGTTGGAAATCGCCTGAAAAGCCTTTGAGTTGTCAGTCTTTCCATCCCCAATAGCGCCGAACTTCTCCACATAATATTTTTTTCTTATGTTCAAGAAGGCATATGAGTCTATGGGGAACAGGACGAAAATGATTGGAAGAATTACAAACAACCGACAAGAACGAATCATATCATCTAACAATTGAATTCAAGCACCTTGCCACTTTATTGTCAATCAATACCTTGGAATGATTACGAATGGCGCAGTCCCTGGCCTTTAAGGCATATTCACTGACTTTGTTATATGACAACCCTCTCAAGCCGATCTCAATATCGGCCATCGAAGTCACGACAATTGCCGCATCCTCTTCAATCAAATACTCAACAGGCGCCACATCAACTGGTCCTACAGCAAAAACACATCTGCCTGAAGAAAGATAATCGGTTATTTTGGTAGAGAATGAAAGTCGAGCCACCTTGTTGAACCGCGGTTCGAAAGATTCAACATATACAACAACATCATTATTAGCAATCACGTCAGCAACTTCGGAATATGGAACAGGAGGCATAAGGTGTATTTCATCTGAGCATAGAAGTTGATCTTGCAATTCTGCTTCGATATAATTGTTAGTATATACAGACATCTGCATCTTTACTCCGTCTTCATTGATTCTCCTGATAGCATGTGCCATCTCTATCAAGGAGAATATGCGACCATATATCACCTGCCCCAAATAAACAAGCCTTATTGGATTGTGCGGCCGGCGTATAACTTCCGGCAAGCAATTCAAATCTACCCCTTTTGTAATAATAGTGCTCTCAATATGGAATATCTCGTCATACTCCTTCTTCATCTTCGGACTGATGACGAACACATTCTGGCAGGAAACTATCACTTTACGGAAGCTCCTCCTTAGCAACATCTTATATATCCTGGCTGCAAGGGATGTACAGCTTTCGTAAGTATAAATGTCATCTTGAATAAATATACTCGCCGGCTTCCCGGTAATCTTCAGAAGATAACGTTGGACTTTATTCATCAACGGCAATGGAGACCCTTCCAGCCAAACAATATCCGGATTGAATTCACTGACAAAATTCTTAAGATCCAAACTCTTCCAACCATTAAAAGACCAAAGAATCTCACGAAGGAAAGAATACAGGTAAGATCTATGACCTCGCACATAAGACATAGCATTAGCTTCCTGCGTGGCAATGCTGTTCTTAACGCTTTCTTTCATTGGCTTTCGAGTATCAAAAGCATATCCTGTACGAGTTCTCCATTTAATTAACTTATGGATTAATGAAAACTCTGAAATCTGAAAGAAACGATAGCATTGCCTCGTGTCTGGTTCAACAGATTCAATATATATGTGAGCAACATTTTCCGCATCAAACTGTGAAAAGAGATTTGTAAGAGTGCTTGAGGTTCCACTGTTATCATTCCACACATTTCGGGAAACGACAAGGATTCGAGCACTATCTGTTTCTTGACCTATCATCTCTGCAATAAAACAACTTAATAACTGAAGGGATAAGAACCATCATGAAAAGCCAGCTTTCGCATCCCCAGTTTCCCTTCATATACATATAAATCAGACAAATTGCAATAGAAATACTATAAAAAGTCTGTGTCTCAACTTGTACTGGAAGCCTACGCGAAACACTTTTAACATGGGTAGTAATAATCAATAAAAAGGGAAGAAAGCAGAATAATCCCATACCGCCTAATCTGTCTATGAGAGAAGAGTGATTGCCGACTTCAGGTACACCAAATAAAGGATTGTGGAAAAAACTGGACCAGGACATTTGATGCAGAGACTGCCTGACAGTGAGAGTGCCTCCTACAGTATGCCCGGCCTCAAGCGAGAGTTTAATATCAATCAATTTATACTCAACAGGGGTGCCTTCAAATAAGGGCAATAACCAATCAATTATAGTTTCAAAAACTCCAACAAAATAGAATAGGACACAAATTATTGATATTAATGTCAGGGATATCATATTACGTGTGCGATTGCCTGCTTTATAAAAAATAGCAAAAAGGATACTCGCCATCATAAGTATCAAACTAGTAGTAATAGATGTCTTATAAATAACGTAACAGAATAATAACAGAATGCAACAATTCACCACCTTATTTTTCTTTGCAAAAGAATACTTAATGCCGTAGCAAAGAGCTGGGACAAGCAGGGCATATGCATGCATCAAACCATATGTAGGCAGACCCGGGACGCGAACTGCGTCTTTAGAAAAGAGGTCTTCTCTGAGGATTCCGCTGTTATTGATTAATACAGGAAGAATATAAACAAAAGAAACCACTAAAATAGCAAGTGCCCAGGCACCAATCTTTTGCTCAATACTCTCAGAATTGATTTTTGAAATAGCTCCTGATATAAGCAACGGCGGCAAGATATAAGCATATTCAATTAGGATTTTTTTACTATCCGTCACTGTTCCAATACCTATGGTGAGAGGTTTACCAATAAATACATAAATTGCTAAAATAACAGCATACACAAGAAACCAGCGAAAGTATTTAGTCTGCCAGGAGGATGGATACAGTACCATCACCATTATGGAGACGGCAATACTTGGCAAGGCAACTGGAATCTTAAGTATATCGCCAAAGAGAGGGAAAGCAATGTACAGTATATATAGAATTACTACTCCAAAAAATAATTTTTCTCGATTATTACTCAGTTTCATTATGCTAAGAATCAGATAAATTTCTAAATCTATAATGACCTATATAAATCAATATATTTAGAATAGTTCGTTCTTTTGTCAAAATTATCAACAACGAATTGCCTGCATTTTTCAATAAATTCAGACTTTCCTGAAAGCAAGATTGCATATGTTTTGTTCCAAAGCTCCTCATAGTCTCCTGTTCTTACAGCCCAGCCTGTTCCAGCAGCTACAGTCTCCAGTGACCCTGTAGAGTCGTATGTAACAACTGGTGTACCGCACGCCTGTGCCTCCAAGTTAATGGAGCTCAAAGTATCTTCTCGTGAACAGTTGACAAGAACATCGCCAGAACAATATAATTGTGCAATTTCATCTCGACTCGATGTATATCCGAATAACCTTACGTTATCAGGCATATCAATATTAACATCAGGACATCCGAACAGTAACAGAACACAATTATCTGGCATTCTCGAGACAAAGTAGTCAAACGTAAGGCGATTTACAGGCAATAGCCATTTTGACGCTGGTCCAAGAATCACCTTTTTCCCAGTTAAATTCAATTTTTGACGCAAATCACAACTTCGAGGTCTAAGTATATCGGTGTCAAAACCATTGTGGATGCATTCAATACGCTTTCCTCCAAGGAATGACTTTCTACATTCATCCGTTATCCACTGAGAGCAACCAACCAAGGTCAGATTATCAATAGCTGTAAGGTACTTAACTCTGTCTGAGAAAATTGAAGATGAAGCGTCATACAAATATGCAGGTGTGTCATCCAGCCGCTTTGGACAACCGTTACACCCGAACTTCCATTTATCACATCCCGCAGATGAATAATGAAAGCATCCGCCGGTAAAATACCAGCAGTCGTGCAGGGTTATCAATGTTTTAATATTGTGTTCAGACAGATATCTCAACAGAATATTCAGGTTGATATAGTTATTATGGAGATTATGCAAATGGACTATATCCGGTCTGAGATGGTCAATATAATTAATAAAGTCCTTTGTAGCCCTATGACTGAAATACGACTGTTTTCCTGCAATACGGGATAATAGTGCGTGACATTTTCTATCTATTAAAGAACCTATTTCATATGCATGCCCGTCAGAACGGCCCATACCTTTTGCAAATGCCACATAGGCATCTATGCCCTCCCGGGCGGCAGCCTGCTGTATGTCCCTTGCTATTATGCCGGTACTCTTAAAGCCATAAACAGCATTAATTTGAAGAACTTTCATATTCGCATTTTAATTCTTTTACGACCTTTGCTGGCCTACCTACTGCAATTGAATAAGATGGTATGTCCTTCGTAACCAAGGAACCGGCTCCGATTACAGCTCCCTCCCCAATTGTAACACCAGGCATAATGATACTCCTCATACCTATGCAACAGCCGCGCTTTAGGATAACCGGCTCTACTTTATAAGGCAGACAATTGTAATCATCACCAATTCTATAATTATCCAAAATTCTTCTATGGCATAACAAGAGGCATTGAGATGCTATCCAAACCCCATCCTCTACAGTAATCATATGTGCATTGCCGGCATCGAAATATACGCCATAACCGACCTTGAAATTTCCGTTAGTATTGACTCCGCACTTCTTCCAGTACTTAGGGCGAATACTCTCTGCCGGATCAGTTAAATTCATCTGCTTGACCATCCAGTGAAATTTCCTCTTTTGTTTGAGAATTGAAAACCTTCTATAAATCGGTAACAAAAGTTTAATAATCGGGTTTTCCTTCAATTTGGTTTTTTCCGTCCAGTCCATACTATCTAATAATTGATGACCAAACATTATAATGGCCTTTTACTTTTGCTTTATACGCGCTAAAAATGTCATCATTGCTTATCCCCGTACGGCCAAAAATGATACGTCCGTCTTGCATATAACTGTACATCATTCGAGATGTATATATACGGGAATAATCTGTATTCTCTATAAGGTACCTGTTTGAATCTTCACTATAATAACCATATGGATAACAGAAATCTTTTGGCTTGTATCCCAATTCTCGCTCGAACACCTTATCGGCCTCTTCAAATTCAACAATTGGGTTGATTTTTGTGATATCCCTTGCGTCTACGTGGTTATAGGTATGAACGCCAAAACCAACAAGCCCGTTGTTATGCATCATGCGAACTTCGTCCCAGGTCAAATAATCAGAATTATTGTCTATTTTTCCAACAGCCAGATAAATATTATATTTTATCCCTAATGAAAGCATAAAGTCAAATATCATTGTATAGTTTGACTTCCAACCATCATCAAATGCAATAATCAGAGACTTGGAATTGTATTCAACAGAGGAATTATCCAACTCGTCAAAGCGCAGTGTTTTATAACCATGCTCAGCGAGATAACGCATCTGCTTCTCAAATTTCGCAAGATTTGTCTGCATAAATGAGAATCCCCCATCAGCTACGATATCGTGATAATAAATAACATTTACATATTTATTTCTAGAACGGCATAAACTACCAACAAGAGGGACACCGTAATTGTAAACTAATTTCTTTATTGTGTTCATAAATAATATAATTTTCGGCTTAATGATTATCCATAGTATCTCCAGTATGCCTTGAAATCGTGATGTGAAATTCTTTTTTCTTCAGGAGGCAGTTGCAAATAGTTTCCAAAGGTACATTTTAAATAAGCATCGTAGTCATCTACAGCCAGATATATTCTATCCTCGAATCTAATATCTTTATATTCTTTGAAAACAGCACTAGGAATAGGGGATTTGCATATAAGGCCGGAGACCAATTCAAATACATAGGGACATTCCAAATACTGTAACTTTTTCGCTTCATTGTTGATGGATGCTGATACTTTATTAAATATCAACTTTATCACAGAACATTTCGGAAATCTCTTCAATATGCGAAAAACAAAGGAGCGAATTCTATACATTTTTTTGACTTTACTATGACGTCTTTCAAAATCAGATTCATCAGAGACATTATCAACAGGAAAAACATCAATAAATACACCCGTACGCTGGAAATCCCCTATATATGTAGTTGTTCTGGTATCATGAACTTTCCCAAAAGGATAACCGAAATTTTTACCAGACTCGATATTAAGCAATTCATATGGTGAGCGGTTGTCGTGGTTGTTCCACAATGTCGTAAACTTGTCATATTCTTTTCGGGTCATCTGGATATCAATATCATCGTCCCATGGAATATAACCGCCGTGACGGACTGCGCCAAGCAAAGTGCCGCCACTTAGTGTGTATTTAATATCATTTGCCCGACAGATTGAGTCCACATAATCGAGGATCTCCATCTGTAACTTCTTAAGTTCTTCAACACTAATTTCTTTCATAAAAACAGCTCAAAAAAATCATTTATGAATTCCAATGTATTTGCATAACACCTTTGCTAACCGCTTTAAGCATTTAATTTTATGTTTTCTCATAAAGGACAAAAACGGGACGTTGTCATCTGAATCTTTGACAAAATTGATGTCAGCAGAGAAGATGCTTGACTTGAACTGCTTAGAAGTAATATAACCAGCCTCCCAATCATCTTCGCACATTCGTTCATTGACAAATGTTTTTGACGACTGAATAGCAGTATCCTTTTCTGGTATTTCCTTTCCAGTCAGCTTTAGAACCATCATCTCTGGAAGATTAACCCCCATTTTTGTTATAGCATATCCTGACCCTCCAAAGCGAAAATTGATTTCTCCAAAATAAAACTTGCCACTACTGTGATAGAAATCAATGTCAAACACGCCAAAATAACCTATTCTTTTCATCAAAGCCGAAAACTTTTCGACCAACTCCTCAAAACCTGTCAAAGGCAGGACTTCACCCGTCTTTGCCACACCGAAATGCCCTCCATTCGCCAAGGAATTGATATGAATGATGCCTGGAATGACCACCTTCTGCCCATCGGAAAAGCCAAGCAAAGCATACTCTTCATCAATCTTCATATACCTTTCCACCAGCACATCCACATCACCTCTCCTGCTCAAATTTGCCACGACCTGACGGAGTTCCTGTTCACAGTCACACTTCTTCAACCCGTTCTTTCCTCCATTGATAGTTGCCAAAGGTTTCGGGAAACACGGATACATTATATCATCAGGGACTGTGTATTGGCGGTTCCGTACTCTTATGATTGCGGCTTCAGCCACATTCAATCCGGCCTCTCTGGCCGCTTCTTTCTGGCGAAGCTTGTCCATCCATCGCACGACAGCACCTTCTTCTGAGCCTATATTCGGGCAATGGAAGTATTGCGACAATACATTAAAATTCTCATCAACAGCAGCAGCGGAAAAATCGCTGTCGGGGAAAAGGACAGGCTTGTTTTCAGCGTCTGAGCATTTATCAATCAGCAACCTTATCAACTGCTCTTTATCTGGAGGAATAATATAGAAATCAGACACATATTTACTATAACAGTCAATAGGTTTTCCTTCCCTCAAAAATCGGGGACGGTTCAAGTCAAAGGCAATGGCGACAACAGTCACCTCACATCCCATTGCCCCTAATGCTCGAACAAGACTTAACCTGGATGTATATCCGTGTCCGACTATTACAACTTTACGTTTCATCGATAATTCCCGGTTCTTAGTAACTCCTTTATCCCTCCTATTGCGACCTCTCTGTTTTGTTCTGAGCGTAATGAATGAAGAGAAAAGAGTAATTGATTCTTAGTATAGTTCTTTAACATATACCGTAAAGTCATTTTTGGAAAAAAACGACTAATCGCCCTTGTTACTATGCGCCCACCTTTATATGCTTTTATATATAATGGCACCTCATTTTTACAATACTCAGTAAATTTCTTCAGCACCAGTTCTTCATCATACACCTCACGCGAACGCTTCTCATATTCAGTAAAATCCTGCTGCTCAGCATATCGCACAGTATACCCCACTGCATTTACAAGATACTTTGTCACGATGGGGTCACCCTCTCCTAATGTGAGTTCAATGATTAGTCCTGTATCTGTATATTCGTTATTAAAGGAACGGAAAAGAAAGTTGCCCTGTCCATATAACAAAAAAGCATCTTTATAATATTCCTCACAACCTACGCAATGAGTATGTTGAGACAGAACCATATTTGCACCGGAATCGACCATACGATGGAAACGCCTTCTAGTTTGCGGGGATGGGTAACGAAACTTCTCAGTTCCCCCATGGTATATGACAATCAAATAATCACATTCGGTTTTAAGTCCTTCTATTTCCTTGCATACGACATATTCATCATACAGCCAGGCGCCCCCTGTGGATTTTGTCGGTTCGTTATACATTGTCTCTGCAACATTGTATAATCCAACTTTATAACCATTAATATCAACAAGTTGATAATGACATATTTCATCGCCATTGACACCTGCGCCCAAATAGGGTATATTAGTTTTATCCAACGTTGCTATTGTATCTGCCACACCTTGATGTCCAGCATCTGTAATATGGTTATTTGCAAGCATACAACAATCAATGCCTAGCGCCTTAATTCCATTGATTGTAGACGTAGGAGCTTTAACAACAGGACCCGTTTTAATACCAACCGCATCACTGTCAGTTATGGCACCTTCAAGGTTACATATTCTATAATCGGCTTTTTGAAATATTTTGCAAATCTCGTCCCCGAATAGATAGTTCAAGCTTCCTTCTGAAAACTTATCAAAATTCTGTGGAACTGGGAATAAATCACCTACGATGATTATTTTTCCGCCGCCGTATTTTTTGTTTTCCATATCTAAACCTTATCAATGGAGGATCAGTGTTCTCAGTAATGTTTTGATTTTGCTGAAATGGAACTTATAGAAACAGTAAAAATTGGAATATGGACATCCATCTAACCATTTCGCCATGTTTACACAATAATGGTCTTTACTTGCTGCGCGAAAAAAACGGACATAACGATAACCATTTTTCAAAGCAGTATTTTGGACCAATTTGTTGTTTAGATGTGTATCAAAAGTCAAAGTTTGATAACCCTGTTGAATAGCATACTGTTCACGTACCTTTATCAATTCATAATAGATGCCTCGGCCTTTATATTCAGGCAACACACCTGCAAAGCCCATATATGCATATTTCCCTTTGGCATACCACGAATTTCCTGTTTTGTCACAAATAGCAGCGACACCAACTAACTTTGCCCCATCCAAAGCGACAAACATTCTTCCATCTTCACCTATTGTTTCAATGAATTTTTCAGCAGGCCATTGATAGTGAGTCATATTAATCCCTTTCTCCCTATTCGGAGCATGAGCCTCGTATAAGCACTGTTTTATATCATCCCACGAGACCCAATCGGGTTTCTCGATAATATGTATTTCTTCCAAGTTATGATTGAGTTCCATATTATCGTCCTCCGAATTTCAAATGCACTGTCTTCCGGTCTGGCCGATCAGCAAATTGGATTAGACCCAGCGGAACATATTCCGACTTCACTTTTGACACATGAGCCATCAATTCGTCCAAATCTTCTTTAGAAAACATAGGACCAACAGCCACTTGCAGGCCGACACCTGGCCTGGGGTTGAATTCAATCAACACAGGACTCCCCTCAGTTGAGATGGCAAAATCCCATCCAACAATATCCAATTGAGGCAAGCGGCCATGGAGCGTCAGTGCTACATTTTTTATTTCCTCCCAATATGGAATCTCATTCGGAATTGACGCTGGCAGCATCGGAATCTCAGTCGTAAGATAACAATAACGCCTTCTGTCCCTTAGCTTTCCAGTTGCGACATCAACACCAGTGAATCCTCCTCCGGAACATACATTATCCATCACGGAACCAGTTCCACCGAAACGTACACACGCATACAATATCTTCCTTTCCCGATTAGGTTTTCTATATGTCACAACTCTGATGGTGTTAACAGACGTAGGATTAAAACGGGCCATGATTTCATGCTGGCCGACCATCTTCTGTATTGTGAAATCATATCGATACTGCCTAAACAAATCAAGAATTTCCCGTTTCTCAACCCCAGCTGAGAGTTTTTGCACACCTCGCCCGCCAAATGTCTCTACAGTTGGCTTCATGATGGTATCTTTGCCATACGCAACCACTATTTCAACAGCCGCACTTTCACTAATCTCGCATCCTTGGCTGTCGAAATATACGCCATTCGAATTGCTGACTACATCTTCTGTCGTCTGCACATTTATGGATTTATCCGGCAGTTGAAGCAATGCCTTTTGTTTGTTCTTGTCCATATAGGCTGACACGAAATCATAGCGGTCCAGGTAAGGATAAATATAATGTACTGCCATGGAACGCGTCACATAATAATCGGCCTGTATACCCGACACTGCGCCATAATATTCTGCATCCATCTGTGACACATTAAAGCCCCATTTCTTGAAATATGGATTCTTCTGCTTCACAAGCTGCTTCCACGGAAAGTTGGGGGCCATCTCATTTGCCTTTAACATTCGAGTGTCAAAAAATTGGTATTTCTCGGACAGAGAAGGTGCAATCAACTTCCAGACTACGAAGGCAATATCACTGATTTTTTTCGCTAGTCGCATATTGTATCAACTGATTTTCAATTATTTACCTAGAAATGGCCTCGTATTCTTTCTTTTAAAAACTTCCATTACAATCCGTTCCGTATATTTTCCTAATCCTGTACCACAAGCAGTCTGACTTGGACCTGGCCTAGAATTCCATTCTATCAGGACAGGGCCATCTGGAGCAATTGCTATATCCCATCCAACGATATTATAGAATGGGAGACTATAATGAGCTTGTTTTACAGCATCAACGGCTTCCTGGAAAAATGGTATCTCATAACCTTCCAAGACAATTCCCGAATCTGTTTTCTCCAATAAATCATCTCCTGCCGATCCAAATCCGTATTTACACAAACATCCATTCTCATCAATCTTTGCACTAATTCCACCCGCACTCTGATTATCGGTCACTTGTCCCTTTCTCCCAATTCTAACTGCAGTATAAACGACTATGATTTCCATACCAGACCGATATGTCATAATTCGAATAGTATTAATCGAAGTAGGATTTAATGCTGCCATCTTCTCGTGTTGCTGCACACACTCCTGAATAATAAAATCGCTTTTATATTCCCTAAACAAATCCTCCACTTTCAAACCATTACCAATCTTGCCATCTGTAACAGTTATTTTCTTGACACCACGCCCCCACGACAGCTGTGTCGGTTTTATAATTGCAGATTCCACATTCTGGCACAACTGGACAGCCTCTTGTTCACTGATTGGCCTATTACCCACATAATAATAGCCATTCATATTCTTCAAGATGTTTTTCGGATGTCTGATAGAGGGTAATAATATGTCATCCATGTTCTTATCTGAGAACAGTTTATCTGCATCCAACCTGTTGGCTCTGCCTATAATGTCAGCCTCATACAAATCAACCGGCATGTACTCTTTTGAATAAATGCCTGTCCGTGCGTAAAAATACTCATGGTAGATAGTCGATACATCCTTCCCAGTAAGCTTCTTATAAAAATCACGGATTTCTTCTGTTTGAGCCTTAGTCAATTTATTTGTAGACTTGACCTTTGTCATTTTCTTCTCGTACATTTTTCGTGTACGGGAATAATAATCTCTATATGCACACTTTTGTACAAAGCCGTTAATCATTCTAATTAGTCTGCCCATATCATCTTATAGTTTGACAAAAAACACAATCTCTTCAAAGACATACAACCTATTGTCTTAATAGAATCTTATTTAAGATGTATTTTACAACGGTTCGCCAAGACACACCATCATACACTCTGGTATTAGGATGCTTCATAGCCTCTTGGAGTATTTCTTCGGTATAATCGCCAAAGGCGGGCCCTACTGCGGTCTGACTCAGTTCAGGATTGGTGTTCCACTCTAACAACAGTGGCTCGCCTGCCTCATCAATACATACATCCCAACCAATAATACTTTGGAATGGCATATACAGATGTGCTTTCCTGACAAAATCCTTGACCTTCTCATAAGATGGCAACATATAGCCATCCAACTTGATACCGCTGTCAGTACGTTCGATCAAACCTTCCTCAGGGACACCGTATGCGAACATATCTAAAGAGCCATCATCATTGACTTTGACACTGATACCTCCTGCACTCTCATTGTCGATCACCTTTCCCTTACGTCCGATTCTCGCTATAGCATACATAATGTGGACATCCATGTCTTTTCGATAGGTCACGACTCTAAGCGTATTGACCGAATCGGGGTTAAGTGCGCTCATACCCTCGTGCTGTTTCACAAAAACCTGAATAAGAAAATCCTTCTTATACTCGGTCAGCAACTCGGCAATATTTTGACCTGTCTCAAGTACCTTTCCATTCACAATCTCCAATTTCTGAACTCCCTTGCCATGTGAGGATAAAGTAGGTTTGATGAGCACTACGCCCAAATTCGCACATTTCTTGGCAGCCTCATCCTCACTCACAGGCTCATTCTCATAATAGAAATGGCCGTTTCTATTCTTCAGATAGATATGGGATTGCCTGATATTCGGAACCAGGATGTCCAACATATTCTTGTCAGAATATGCTATACCGAACTTGACCTGATTGAGCCTATATACAATCTCACCACGATACACCCCCGTAGGGATAAACTTGGGGGAATACACTCCTGTGCGAGCATAGAAATAGCGATGCCAGTCCAAGGGTATCTCGCGACCATAGTATTTCTTCCAATATGCCTGAATCTCGCGTTCCTGCTCTCGGCTCAATTCTCGTTTCTGTGGAAGCTTGTTATAACTATTGACTATTTGTTTTCGATACTTCTCTACAAAAGCATATCTTTTGGCATTTTCAATTATGTTCATAGCATCAATACAATATCGTATTCTTTATGTCGTATGTGTCGTATAAAAAAATGTAAAGGCTTAATACTTATTCCAATTCTTTTCATCTGACAGGAAACGTAGCATCCTACTTCTCACAATATCATTCCTGAAGAGAACTAATAGCTTGGATTTTGACATATCATTTTTTCCTTGAACCTTGGATTGTATGGTTTGTAACAGAATACGGAAGGCCGCTGATACTGTTTTCGGCTTGAAAGTATCATACATTCCAATCATATCCTTCTTCACCCCCTTCTCAATCCAGGGCTGAAGTATCGAATCGTATTTCTGACTGTCTTTCAAATAATCGCAAATCAATTCATTATGTTTCTGCGATGACTCACTATGATCTACCTCAATGGCAATATTGTCGAGATTCTTCGTGTTGACGACTTCCCATCTCTGGCCATCGTTACCAATTGTCAGAATTACACCACGACCCTCATACCAATGATTGCGGTTTGTTGCCCTATATAACGTATCTTGCTTGCTATTGAAGAAGAAATTGCCCAAGCTATAAAATATGGGTTTCCCCATATACTCCTCCCATCCTTGCGGACAATGAGGATGGCTGCCAAAGACGCCATCAGCTCCGTATTCAATAAAATCGCGATACCGGGCTATGGTCTCAGGCATTGGTATGTCTATGTATTCTATACCATCGTGAGGCAGAACGAACAAATAGTCCAGACGTTTCTTTGCTTCGATAATAATATGATTGACCTTCAAATCATTGATGTACGCACATCCCAGACCTTCACGTTCACGATTATCTTGCACCGGCCATGAATAGGTTGGATACGACAATGCAAGGAATCCGATTTTTTTCCCTTTTATTTCCACCTCCTTCACCTGATATGCTTCATCATAAGTTCCACTTCCGAAACACGCATCACCTAGCGCAGCCTTGGTCTTGTAGTACCCCTCTTCCCCCCAATCAAACACATGGTTGTTGGCCATAGAGAACAAATCAAAACCTAAATTCCTCAAGAAATCAGGCGCATCATCATTTTGAAAGAAACGTTCTGTTGCTCTCGGAGGAAACTGCATATCCGGTTTCAATGGGACTTCGAAATTGACGACACGACAATCGAAGGTCTTCATTAACTCTTTGAATTCCTCCGAAGGTGTAATATATGACGTTGTCGGCTTCGAACAGAAATCACCGACAATAAACAAACGGATATTATTATTTGAGTCTAGTTGCATAATCTACAGTTTTCACGCCCCATTGAAAAATTTTATTTATCAATGACACATTTCGTATATATATGTGCCATGTGAGAACCAATTCCCCCTTATAGTATCGAACTATATCAATAATATCCTTAATACCTCTCCAAAGTTCTTCTTCTGACTTCTTTCTCATATCATACCGCAACACAGTATCCATTATCTGACACGGATGCTCATTCAGATTCATTTGCCTGCGTTCATAATAATCAAAAATTGGATAAGGAACGGCGATACCGCTACGAAATCCTTGATGAGAATGAAAGACACAATTGCTAACTTGGAAGGGCAGCCCATCCTTTGACATAGTTTTCTCCCACATCCGCAAAGTAGGCAAGTTATACAATAGATGATGTCCTCTGCCCAGTGTAGGTTTTTCTCCTATCAATGATGCGATCCTATCGCTTTCTGCATTCCATTGTTCTCGATTATCAAATGTGCTTTGCGATGGATGAAAACCTATATAAATATTTGGATTCTTTTTGGCCTTCAAAGTGGTTATGACACGTTTCAGCCTACTGTCATTATAGCAATAGGTTGCTTCTTTTTCTCCTTTACCACACACTTTGAAATAGAACCATTCTGGCATACCATACTTCTCGCACAAGTCTACATATAATTTCACCTGGCTGTAAGCTTTCGGGAATGCACATTTATACAAGATTTCCTGATGCCAAGTCAGGTTTACGATAGGATTTTTAGGCGGACCATTCTTTATTTGCCGGTACGCATCTATGACTATCTTCTTGTATGACGGTGGAACCAAACCATCGACATCATGGCTCATTACAACACTATATTTTCGTTCTTTTGTGGCGACTCCCCAATTTTTCAGAATAGACTTTAATATGTATTCATACTCATGAACCAAAGGCCGCTGATAGATATTATTCTTAACCGTAAATAACATATTTTCAGCACAGTCTCCGTTTTCATCACGACCAAATAAAGACTCTTCCCAGCGAGTCAGCATAAAAAAGGTGGAACCAAAGATATCCAAACCAATTATGACTTTATTATCAGTCTCTTCATACTTATCCACTCCGTAAATAATGGGTATCACTTTGTTCTTCACATGAAAATACACCAGCTCAGAGGGAAGATTTTCAGCTTTCAGATAGGATAATGGTTCCGGGAATTGTTGAAAAAAATGATCTTCTACAACAATTTGTCTGTCACCGACCTGGATAGTGTAATTATCTGCCTGATCATCAAACCGTATATCATCATCAATCAGATTGCAGCCTAAAAGTTCATTGAAAAGAACTTTTACTGCATACCGTCTCTCCGGAATATTATTGGACGGGCAAATGACTTGTATCATCGCTTTATCATTTAATTGATTACGGCTTTAATATCTTCGACAGTCACTCTCTCTTTTTGCATAAGGTACTGGATGCTACGGGCCTGGCTATTGAAGTCCTCTCCTAACAAGGCTCCGGCCAAAGTCATAATGGACTCTGCTATGGATGTATCAACACCAGCTACTTTTCCCAATGATACAAACAGACCCAACCCCATAGGAACATCCTCCAACAGATAGCGATGGCGCAGAAACATAGGTCCTTTGTTAGACGAATCTGCAAACGACTTGAAGGATGTCATAGCATCAACTGCCAAATCTTCCTCATTTCGCCACTTTGCTGCTTCGAAATAGTCCAAAGGATCACAGCCATATGCCATCAGTACCTCATTCTTCTGTTTGTCGAATGTGTTGATAACATTGACGACTGAGTCCGTAAATGCCTCACGATACATCCAGAACTCACCTTTGCTGTATTCGATACGCGAAGCAGAAAACGTCATACCTATAGTATGAACAATCATATTAGGATTGTGCAAGGCGGACTCCAAAATATTCTTACGCAAGTAATGTGTGTTATCAAACAATTGCGAGAAAACAGATAACACTCTGTTGCTTTGGCTTACTGGCAGAACGGAGATAGCGTTGCGAGGATTATAAAAAGTAATTTTCACATATTCGTTATCCATTACACGGCCATTGTATGCCGTTGTTTCCCATTCACTATAAACAACATCCGCCTTGACATATTTTTTGAAAATCAAACTGCCCATATAACCCGGACACATCGCAATTATTTGTCCATCACGAGTATATGGTCCTATCAGCTTGGCAACAGATTCATGCTGCAATGTTGTAGTCATAATCAGAACAACATCAGCAAATTCCATCGCCAACTTAGCATCACGAGTCACCAAAGCAGGTCTCACGAAGAAATCCTTGCCACGATTTGTCAAATCATGAACACGGTAGCCCCCATCCGCTACAATCTTATCAAAATATGTGCTGTTAGTACTTGATGTCTTTAACAGACAGACTTCGTTTCCGCCTTTCTCAAAAATTTTAGCAGCATGTATTAAACCGGCATTACCACAGCCAATAATCGTCACTTTCATATCTAAACTTTATTTATTCTTTCTATCCCAAAATCTGAATCTTTCCGGAATAATCGACAACGTATAAGTAAATGCCTCTGGCTTGAATATGATCGACCATCCGAGATATACAATAATACAAATCAGAAGCTTAAGCATCCCATCAATATACAAATTCAGATTGAAAAAATCAACACTGAAGAAACTGACTCCCGCTGCGACTGCTGATGCCATTGCAGCAGGAAGCAAATCAATAATCTGCCTATCCCATTTGTAACCGATATATTTCGAGACCAAACTTATGTTTACGAAATAAGAAAAATAGCAATTCAAAACGAAACCGCAAAGCAGGCCCTTCATACCAAATGCAAAAAGTCCACCCACTACCAGACCGAGACCGATAATTCGCTTTATCAATGTCCAAGTAAACATAGTTTTACTCTCTCCTATTGCAGATATAGTTTGAGTATTGACTGACATTAGACAATTTGCCAAGCCTGCCACACATAATACCTGGAAATATGGAACGCTAGCTAACCATTTGTCAGAATAAAGCAAAACGAAAAGAGGTTTTGCTGTCAAAATAAGAATGAACATAACTGGGAATGTAATATAAGAAATGGTCATGGTCATCCTCTTTATCATATTAATCATTACTATTTTATTGTCTTGGACTTTAGCATACAAAGGATAGGTGACTTGTGTCATAATACTTGATATACTTGTGGATGCCAATTTTTCCGTCCCGTGAGCTTTTGAGTAATAGCCCATTGTAGAAGGATTATACACCTTGCCGATAAGCAAGCCTTGAATCTGTCCACTAAAGCTATTAATCAAATGAGTCAAAAACATATAAAACCCAAAGCCAAACAATTCTTTGAACGACTTCAAGGAGAAAGTCCAAATCGGTCTCCATTTCATATAGAACCAATAGACAATTGCCGGAATGGCCGAAACTATCAAGTTCTGGACAACTAAGGCCCAAACACCAAAACCACTGTAAGCCATATAGATTGTAACTCCCAAAGCGAGCAGCGAAGTACCTACGGAAACAATGGCGAGGGTCTTGAAATTCAATGTTTTGCGCAGCTGGTTCTTCTGGATGATATTGAAAGCATAAATAAACAGAACCAAAGCCTGCACTCTCAGGACTGAACACAACAAAGGAATGTCATAGAAACGTGCAATGGCCGGAGCTGATATATACAAGATAGCATACATGACCACTGCCATTCCCAGATTCCAAAAGAAAATAGTGGAATAATCTTCCTGTGTAGGGCATTTCTTCTGTATTAGCGCCGAACCGAAACCTCCATCTATGAAAGCCTCAGCAAGCACCATGAAAATGCTCAACATACCGATGCATCCATAATCATGTGGAGTAAGAAGACGCGCCAAAATAATACCCGACACAAAGCTTATTGCCATATGCGAATATTTGCTGAATGCAGTCCACACCATACTGGCTGCAGCTTTGTTCCTTAAATTATTTTGTTTTGCCATCAGTATCTGTATTTAAACTTACACAATGTTGTACTGTCATTGTAAAACTCTTGTGTATCTGCATTCACAATCATTAAAGAAGTGCTGTCGTTACCTGGTTGGAATTCCCAAAGCATTATCCAGTTGCCATAACGGTAAGATGAACTCTGTATATTATGCTGAATCTGGGGGACCTCTCTTCCTTTGATATTTGATGTATATGTCACTGCATACAAGCCCCCAACATGTCCGCAAAGAACAACAGCAATGTTATCGTTAGGATATATCAGGGTATTCCATAATTCTTCCGGTGTGGTAAATGTAGTATTCCTGAGTCTGATTCTGCATTTCAAAGCACTTTTTCTACGTTGGCCACCTTTCTCCAGATACTCGTGATTAATAAGGATAAACTTAACGTCAGGATGTTCTCTGACATATTTATTAGCCCATTCAACAACCTCTTTTCTTGGTCCGAACTCCAATATCAGCAAATCATAGCGTTCGTTGCAAATGGTGTTTTTTACAATGATATTCTCCATTCTGCCTTCTTCAAATCTCTCAAGTATCTGGCTGCTTGAAGGAAAATTCATATAATCATTAAAGAGGGTTGAATATCGATTATCAATATGAATACCATCTTCCCAAGAATAATCATGATCACCTATCGCTGAAAAAAAAGGCACATCGTAAGCCACCAGTTCCGTGACCTTCCTGAACCTTTCGTATTGACTTATTGAATTGGTTTGTGTAATATCTCCAGTGTGCAAAATGCAGTCAAAATGAGCCTTTGAAGACTGAGACTTCAACCATTCTACAGATGTGCGATAAATTTCCGCATTGGGATCTGATTGAGTGTAATACTGTATATCTCCGAATACAGCAATATATTCACTTTGTGGATTAAGTGGCAGAAGAGAATCGTAAACAATTTCTTGCTCAGGTATTTCAACGTCACAAGATGCGAGAATGGACAAGGAAAGAATGAAACACCCGATTTTCGACACCATCTTAAAAATATGTGAAATTTGCAGCGTCATTTCAATTTGCTATAATTCCTAAGCATTGTTGATGAAACCCCTTCAGTGCGAGGAATGACCACCACTTCTTTGCCATTAGCCTTGCACCAATCCACTGCTCTCTGAAAACCGGAGTGGTTCTGGTCAGGACCTTTTGCAAAGACATCAAAAGAAATATTCATAATATCAATGTCAACGTCCTTATATACAACAACTTCGTCCACATATCGGACTGCACTTACCATATACATACGTTCTTCTGTTGTATAAACCATCTTTGCTCCGGGCTTATACTTCAAGATGCAGTCGCCGTCCTGCACTGCGACTACAAGCCTGCATTCCTCGTCAGGAAAAGATTCCTTTATATGCTTGAACAAAAGAATATGCCCCAGATGGAGCATATCATATACACCAAATGTCAATATTACTTTCATTCACTGATAACTGATAATTAAAACTTCCAAACAAAATACTCGCTGCTCAGTATGACAATTCCTCCAACATTTCCCTGGGTATATACGGTGTTGCGACCGCGGCCTTGCCGGATATCTTTATGATAAGTCTCCGGTCACCCTTTATGCGCTTGATCACCCCTTCACACCCGGCGAATATACCAGACTTGACCCGTATGACAGGACCTTCGAACAATCGAAGATCATCAACTGAAAGCAATATCACCGGATCATCGTGCAGCCGCTCCAGCAGCCGCAGTATCTCCATCTGCTCGTCAGGAATAGGCTCAACAAATGTTTTATCCGCGCTGCGATAAAACAACATCCGGTCCCACAGCAACCGCCGAATCTCCTCAATCTTACCTTGAGTGCAGCGTATGAAGAGCAAAGATGGTATATCAGCGATACCGGAGGTCTCGACCTCCTCGACCTTGAGCAGCTTGTCCACGTATGCCCTTTCCCGGATCACACGTGCGGCGAACCACTTCAGACTATTGTTTTCCTGACTCTGAGCCATACTTCTCCTATATCTTCGGGGCTGCTAAATCGCTTCCCCGCCCCGTATTCACGAAGCGGGCAAATGACTGTAAGTCAAACAATTCCGAAGCAGTCCGCCCTAGCCCCTAGTGACGGTGCCACCTCTGCCCGGAGGAATTACGACTTCCTCCAGACCATCTTGTCCACAATCCCTGTATAGGACTGTATTATCTTTACGACCTTGGTCGATACGTTCTCTTCCGTATAGTCAGGCACCGGTATGCCGTGATAGCCGTCCCTGCAGAGCTCCACCGCAGTCTCCACTGCCTGGAGCAGCGATTTCTCATCTATGCCGGCAATTATGAAATCGCCTTTGTCGATGGCCTCCGGCCTCTCTGTCGAGGTGCGGATGCAGACGGCCGGAAATGGATGGCCCACGCTCGTGAAGAACGAAGACTCCTCCGGCAGGGTGCCGGAATCGCTGACTACAGCAAAGGCGTTCATCTGCAGGCAGTTGTAGTCGTGGAATCCGAGAGGTTCGCGCTGGATGACCCTCGGGTCGAGGGCGAATCCGCTTGCCTCGAGGCGCTTGCGGCTGCGCGGGTGGCAGCTGTAGAGTATCGGCATATCGTATTTCTCAGCCATACTGTTGATGGCGGTGAACAGACTCTTGAAGTTCTTTTCGGTGTCGATGTTCTCCTCGCGGTGGGCGCTGAGGAGAATGTACTTGCCTTTCTCAAGTCCGAGTCTCTTGTGCACGTCGCTCGCCTCGATCTCGGCGAGGTTCTCGTGGAGCACCTCCGCCATCGGGCTGCCGGTGACGTAAGTGCGCTCCTTCGGCAGGCCGCAGTCGGCCAGATAGCGGCGTGCGTGCTCGCTGTATGCCATATTGACGTCGGAGATTATGTCCACGATCCTGCGGTTGGTCTCTTCCGGGAGGCATTCGTCCTTGCAGCGGTTGCCTGCCTCCATATGGAAGATCGGGATATGGAGCCTCTTCGCGCCGATGACGCTGAGGCAGCTGTTGGTGTCGCCCAGGACAAGGACTGCGTCCGGTCTTGTGGCCACCATCAGCTTGTAGCTTGCGTTTATGATGTTGCCGCAGGTTGCGCCGAGGTCATCCCCCACTGCGTCCAGATAGACCTCCGGATCCTTCAGCCTGAGGTCCTTGAAGAAGACTCCGTTGAGGTTGTAGTCGTAGTTCTGGCCTGTGTGGGCGAGAATCACGTCGAAATATCTCCTTGTCTTGTTGATGACGGCGGCGAGGCGGATGATCTCGGGTCTTGTGCCGACGATGATCAGCAGCTTGAGCCTGCCGTTGTCCGCGAAATGTATCTCTGAGTAGTCGGTCTTCATACCTTTACTTTACTGGTTCAAAATAAGTGTCAGGCCTGCCGGAGTCGAAGATTTCATTGCACCACATCACAGTGACGAGCTCTTCGCTGTCGGAGAGGTTGATGATGTTGTGGGTCCAGCCCGGGAGCATATGGACAGCCTCGATCTTCTCGCCGCTGACCTCGAACTCCACCGTCTCGCCTGTCAGCAGGTTGCGTTCCTGGATCAGCCCGCGGCCTGAGACCACAATGAAGAACTCCCATTTGGTGTTGTGCCAGTGCTCACCCTTCTTTATGCCGGGTTTGCTGACGTTGACGCTCACCTGACCTCCGCTGACAGTGTGGAGCAGCTCGGTGAAACTTCCCCTCTGGTCGCAGTTCATCCTGAGCGGGAAGGATATCTTCTCTGCAGGAAGATAGCTCAGATAGGTGCTGTAAAGTTTCTTGGCGAAGCTTCCCTCACGTATCTCAGGTATCATCAGGTTTTTCGGCTGGTCTGCGAACTTGTAGAGCAGGTCCACAATCTCTCCGAGAGTCGCCTTGTGGGTCACAGGGCACCAGCAGTATTTGCCGTCGTCTATCGGGAATACTCCGAGACCGTCGAAGTCGCAGCGGTGCTCCTTTCCCTGCAGAGCTCCCATCATCTCATCGACGAGGTCGTCTATATAAAGCAGTTCGAGCTCCACGCCCGGATCGTTGACTGTTATCGGAAGGTCGTGGGCGATGTTGTTGCAGAAGGTGGCTACAGCGCTGTTGTAGTTAGGCCTGCACCACTTTCCGAAGAGGTTCGGGAAGCGGTAGACAAGCACCCTTGCGCCGGTCTCCTCGCTGTATTTGAGGAAGAGTTCCTCCCCTGCCTTCTTGCTGCGGCCGTACTCGCTGTTGCCGAAGCGGCCCGCGAGCGACGCCTGCTGGCTGCTGCTTAACATTACAGGGCATCTGTTGCCGTGCTTCTTCAGGGTGTCGAGCAGTGTGCTGGCAAAACCGAAGTTGCCCTCCATAAACTCGCTCTGCTCCTTCGGGCGGTTGACTCCCGCAAGGTTGAAGACGAAGTCCGCCTCACGGCACCACTCGTCCAGCTGCGCGGGCGTGCTGTCGATGTCATACTGGAATACCTCCTCTATCTGAAGGCCGCCGTACCATCCCGCCTTTCCGCTCCGGATGTTCTCCAGCTGCGCGCAGAGGTTGCGGCCCACGAAACCTTTCGCTCCTGTGACGAGTATCTTCATCACTTTGCGATGTTTCCAATGCCCTTCAGTTCGTTCCGGATATACTCCAGAGAGGCGATCTTCGCCTTGGTCTCCTCAAGGCCGAGACGGCGGGTATTGTTGGAGTTGAACTCTGAGAGGGTCACACGGCGTGTGTCGCCTTCAGTGAAATATTTGTCATAGTTGAGGGTGCGGTTGTCGGCAGGAACCCTGTAGAAATCACCCATATCTTCAGCCTTGGCGCACTCCTCGTTGGTCAGGAGTGTCTCGTACATCTTCTCGCCGTGGCGGATGCCTATCACCTTGATATCCTCCTTCCTGCCGCCGAAGAGCTCGCATACGGCCTCCGCCTGGGTGCGGATGGTGCAGGCCGGGGCCTTCTGGACAAGGATGTCGCCGTTCTGGCCGTGCTCGAATGCGAATAGCACCAGGTCCACCGCCTCCTCGAGGCTCATTATGAAACGGGTCATCTCAGGTTCGGTCACAGTCACAGGGTTGCCGCTGCGGATCTGGTCAATCCAGAGAGGGATGACGCTGCCTCGGGAGCACATCACATTGCCGTAGCGGGTGCAGCATATCTTTGTGCCGAGGGAGTTGCGGCTCTTTGCCACAGCCACCTTCTCCTCGAGCGCCTTGCTGATGCCCATAGCGTTGATCGGATATGCAGCCTTGTCGGTGGAGAGGCAGATGACGCACTTCACCCCGGCATCGATAGCGGCGTCAAGGACATTGTCTGTGCCTATCACATTGGTCTTCACAGCCTCCATCGGGAAGAACTCGCAGGAAGGCACCTGTTTCAGCGCTGCGGCGTGGAAGATGTAATCAACCCCGCGCATCGCGGTCTTGAGGGTGCTTTTGTTGCGGACGTCACCGATATAGAATTTGATCTTTGATGCGCAGTCGGGGTATTTCACCTGGTACTCGTGGCGCATATCGTCCTGCTTCTTCTCGTCGCGTGAGAAGATTCTGATCTCGCGGATGTCAGTTTCCAGGAAACGCCTTAGGACAGCATTTCCGAAGCTTCCTGTCCCGCCTGTGATCATCAGGACTTTGTCTTTGAAGATTGACATATGATTATTCTTAAAACTGATCTTTAAATTTCAATCACCTTCTTCGGCCACCTCAGCGGGAAAGCCATCTTCCCGTCAAGGATGGATCGGAGCTGGTGGAGCGAGTGGAGGTCGCTGGAGAGGAAATCTATCCACCCCTTGCGCGCCAGATACTTCAAAATCTTTATCGAGCCGGAACCGTAGGCGCCGAGCAGCGACATATAGTTGCACTGGAAGCGGCAGCCGTTCTCCCTGAGAAGGTCGAAATCGCTGAGGCTGTCCGCCATATAAAGGTAACGCTCCGGGTGGGCCAGTACCGGCCGGAATCCGGCAAGGACGAGTTCCATCACCGCGGCCTCGAGATTCTGGCTGCGGAAATAATAGGACATCTCCACAAGTATTGACCTGTCGGGCCAGCAGAGCAGCCGTTCAGGCTCACGCTTCACCCTCTCCTCGAAGCCGCCCACAATCATATACTCCGCCGCAAGGCCTGTCTTCAGGCCGAGGCTCCCAGGAATCTTCGCCGAGAACTCCCCGTAGCGCCGGCGCAGCCGCTCCTCGCTGCTGTCGGGGAACTGCTCCGGGTTGAGGTGCGGGGTGAAGGTTATCTCCCTCACTCCGGCCGCAGCCAGCAGCGACAGAGCCTCCAGGGAGTCGGCGGTGTGGCGGAAGCCGTCGTCGACTCCGGGGAGGATATGGTTGTGGATGTCTGTGGAGCGGATGTTCAATTTAGCTGTCTATTGATGGTCCGAGGTCTGATTCAGGGTTTGCGGCAGAGGCTTTGCGGCGCTTCGACTCATCGTCGCCGTAGCCGTATCCATAGCCGTAGCTGTGTCCGTAGCCGTAGCCGTAGCCGTAACCGTAACCCTTGCCGTAGCCGTAGTGATACTTCTTGGATGAGTAGTCTATGCCGTTGAGCACGATGTTGACGTTCTTGATAGGCTTGGTCGGGTCGTCGGTCACATCCTTGAACTCATCGAGGATCTTCAGGTTGGTGACGCCTGACCTCACGACATAGAGGGTGGCGTCGACGAACGGATTGATGAAGGATGAGTCGTTGACAGGAAGATATGGAGCGGAGTCCACGATAATATAGTCATACTTGCTGCGGAAATGGCCGAAGAACTCCTCGAAGTTGCATCTCGCCAGTACTTCCATAGGGTTAGGCGGGACAGGCCCGGCGAAAATGACGCTGAGTCCTGGGACAGAGGCACTCTCCACAGGCAGGCTTTCAGGGTCCTCACTCTTTCCGAGCAGATAGCTGACCATAGTACCTCTCGCCTTGGTGCTCTCCTCCTTGAAGATGTTGCGGAGCATAGGCTTGCGGATGTCGAGGCCGACGATCAGCACCTTCTTCCCGAGGCGTGCGATGGATACCGCAAGGTTGGAGGCCACGAAGGACTTGCCTTCGCCAGGGACTGAAGAGGTGACCTGGAGAATCTGAGATTCAGGCAGATACTTGAGGTTGGCGCGCAGCATTCCGAAGGACTCGGAGCAGTTGTCGCGGCCGCCTGAGATGATGTTGCTCTCACTCTTGTCATCCTTCTTTGCAATCACTGCAATCACAGGGGTGTCGGTTCGGCTTGTGATGTCGGACTTGGTCTCGACTGTGGTGCGGAGCATCATCCGGAGACATACTACCAGCGGAGGCAGGCAGAGGCCGAGGAGAAGAGCAATAAGGAAAATCTGGGATTTCTTCGGACTGATCGGGCGGTCAGAGCCGAACGCTGTCTCAATGACTCTGAAATTGTCGGTCTGGGAGCGCATTGCAATCTGGGTCTCCTCCTTCTTCTGCTGGAGCATCAGGTAGAGAGGCTCTATCACGTCGAGCTTGCGGCCTAACTGCTGCACCTGGAGCTGCTGGCGAGGCATATTGGAAAGCTGTGCCTTGCCGGCTGTGATATTGCGCTGGATTTCATCCTGCTTGGTCCTGTAGACATTCATCAGGTGGGCCACAGTGGCGTCTATGCTGGCCTTCTGCTGGTCCAGCTGGGAGTTGATGGTCAGCACACGCGGGTTGCTCTCACTTGAATTGGCTACCATCCTTTCGCGTTCATTGACAAGCGTGTTGTAGTTTGCGATTATGCTGTTGAGTCCGTGGTCGCTCACTCCCACATTTGCAGGGATGGCGCTGTATTCACCCGGTGACTGCTGGTCAACACAGTCCTGCACCATCTGGAGGACCTGCATCTGGAAGACCACCTCGTCGAGCCTCTCCTTGTTCTTCTGGTCTGCGGAAAGGACGAACTGGGACTGTGAGGAGATATCCACCAGGGCCTGGCTGGAGCGGTATGACTGGTAGCTTGACTCGGCCGCACCGAGTTCCTTCGAAAGTTCCGCCAGACGGCTGTCGATGAACTCTACGGCACGGATTCCTGCAATGTTGGAATAATCGCGGGCCTCATTGTTGGTGGTCTCTACAAGAGCGTTCAGCACGTCGCGAGCCCTGGCCTTGATATTGTCAGTAATGCTGAGTATGACTACATCGCCAGGAGCATAGGCTGTGCGCTGGGATTTCTGTATGTCAGCGGAGAGTCTGCCTGACAGCGAGGTGCCCATCCTGTACGGAGCTGTCCAGGTGCACATATACTTGTAACCGGACTTTACATCGTCAGGCTTTGTCAGGGAGACACAGAAAACCGCTCCCTTGAGATCGATGTTTGCCCCGTATGAGAAATCCTCTGTCTCAAGCTTGATCTTCAGCCCGTTCACCTTCAGTTCCTGAACGGTATATGTGGAGTCGCTTGAATGGCGGAACTTGAGTGATAGGCTTTTAACCGACTGAGTGTCAAGTGACGGGTCATCGAAAACAAGCGACGCAGCGAAGGGCTGGTTGCCATAATACTCGTACTGCTTGAAGCCGAACAGCCGGTTGAAGAAGTTCACTCTTCCGGCGACAGGGGTGCCGAAGCTGTAGTAGCGGGTGTTGAGCCTGAGGTTCTCTACAACCTTGCTCATCATCGTAGGGCTCTTGAGGATGAAAACTTCATTGTCAATCCTCTTTGAAGTGCTGCTGTTGGTGAGGTCGCGGATGACCCTGAGCTCAGGACTTGCATCGCCGCCCCTGTTGAGCATCATCCAGGTGGACTGCCTGTACTCGGCAGGCTGCATCCTGACATAGAAGAAAGCGATGATCAGGGCCGCTGCCACAGAGATGAGAATCCACCAGCGGAGACGCCAGATGAAATCAAGTATTTCGCGGTAAGATATGGTGTTCTCACCGCCAGGGGTAATGTTGTTGGAATTGCTGTCCATTTGTATGCTATTTAACTCTTCCGCCAAGGGATATGATGGCGCTTGTGATTGCCAGAATTGAAGTGATGCTTGAGAGGACTGTTGTCCAGACTCCCATTGAATTGGTGGCGTTCGCCACACGGCCTGCGGATGGCGGGATATAGAGGATGTCGTTCTGCTGCAGGAAGAAGTAAGGGGAGTCGAGCAGATGGCTCTGCTTCAGGTCAACGAGGTAGTGCTCGATCTTGCCGTCCTCCTCGCGGAGCAGGATGATGCCGTCACGCTCGGCTGTGAGCTTCAGGTCGCCGGCATATGAGATGGCCTGCAGGATATTTACCTTTTCGGAATCCATCGTATAGGTTCCCGGCCTGCTGACCTCGCCGAGGACAGTGATCTTGTAGTTGCGGAAATCGACATAGACAATCGGATCCTTCACGTCCTTCCCGATCTCCCTGGTAAGATACTCCGCCAGTTGGTTTCGTGTCATCCCCTCTACGTGGATTGTGCCGAGTATAGGGAACTGGATGTTTCCGTTTGAGTCCACCAGATATCCCAGAGTCGAGTTCTCAGGGTTGCGGTATCCGCTTACTGATTCAGTGAGAGTGAGGTTGTAAGGGGTGATGACGGTCTTGTCCGGGCCAGTGACGACGATGGTGAGCTTGTCGTCCTTCTTGATCTTCGCCTCATAGGCTGTGGTCAGTTCCTGCAGCTGCACCTGGTCGATGTCCTGGAAATAGAGTATCTTCTCAGGTGTCGAGCAGCTCACGGCAGCGGCTGCAGCCAGCGCAGCGATGATCAGCAGTTTGAAATTCTTCATATCAATCATATTTTACATTCTATTGTTCCTTGCTATTGTTCCTTGTTGTCGAGTTCTGAATAGACGGAGTGGCAGCTCCTGAATTCCGGGACTATCTCCTTCATCTTAGCCACTATCTCCATCGGGTCGCCCTTCTGGCATAACTCCATCAGTTCCTCCTCATTGCGGAGGGCATCCTCGTAGGAGTAGCGGCGCACCCTGGCCACCTTGATCTTCGGGTGGTCGGTAGGGAGTGTGGTCTCCGCATCGCTGAGCACCTCCTCGAAGAGTTTCTCGCCGTCGCGGAGGCCGGTGTACTCTATCTTCACCTCCTTCGCCCCGCTGAGGTCGATCATACGCTTGGCGAGGTCGGCTATCCTGACAGGCGAGCCCATATCGAAGACGAAGATCTCCCCGCCCTCACCCATTGTGCCGGCCTCGAGCACGAGGCGGCAGGCCTCAGGGATAAGCATAAAGTAGCGGACTATGTCCTTGTGGGTCACTGTCACAGGTCCGCCGCGCCTGATCTGCTCCATAAAGATAGGGATCACCGAGCCGTTGGAGCCGAGCACGTTGCCGAACCTTGTGGTGACGAACTGTGTTCCGCCCCCCTCCGACTGGATCTTTTCATTGAGCGACTGGCAGTATATCTCGCAGATGCGCTTCGAGCACCCCATCACGTTGGCCGGGTTGACGGCCTTGTCGGTGGAGATCATCACGAACTTGCTGGTGCCGAACTTCACGGCGAGGTCAGCGATTATGCGTGTGCCGGCAATGTTGTTCAGCACTGCGACAGCGGGGTTGTCCTCCATCATCGGCACGTGCTTGTAGGCGGCGGCGTGGAATACATACTGGGGGCGGTGTTTCCTGAAGACCTCTTCAATCACGGTGGCGCAGGTTATGGAGGCGACGATGGTGGTCACTTTCACATCCGGGAAGAGACGCTGCATCGTCAGGCGCATATCGTGCATCGGGGTTTCAGCCTGGTCCACTATCACAAGTTCCTCGGGCTTGAACTCGGCAACCTGGCGGACGATTTCCGAACCTATGGAGCCGGCGCCGCCGGTTACGAGGATCCTCCTGCCTGAAAGCATCTTTCCGATGGCCTCCATATCCACATCTATCTTGTCCCTCGGCAGCAGGTCCTCGACGCTCACAGGCTTGAGTTCCGCGTGGCTGATCGGAGATTTGCCGTCCCAGACAAAGCTGTGGGGAACGACCATTATGTCAACGCCCATAGAGATGAGCCTGTCGATCATCGGCTGGCACTCGTTGACGAAGTAATCGTAGACAAGCGGGCTGATGTATATCTGCTTCACGTCCTTCTTCACTATCAGCCTCCAGAGTTCATTGTCCTCCGGGCCGAAGATCGGGGAATCCATAAGCCTGTGGCCTATCATATCACTCTGGACAGTCACGAAGCCGCAGACCCGGTATGAGGCCGGGTGCTGGTTCTTTATGCTCTTTGCGATGCCGACTCCGCCCTCCCTGGTGCCGAACACCAGCACATTGCTGAACTTGGACTCTCTGGTGAACCTGTCGAAGGCAATCTTGATGACGACTCTCTCGAGCCACATCAGGATGATTGCGATAAGGGAGCCGAGCGCGAGGTCGTGGGCCGAGACGGCAGCCAGGAATTCGTCGGTCTTGAAGCACCACCTCGCCAGCTGGACCAGCACGGAGCCGAGGAAAACCGCGCACCCCACCTTCCAGAGGTCAGTGAAGGAGGAGTATCTGATGATGCCGGAGTAGGTCTTGAAAATCTTGAAGCCTATAAGGTAGAATACCAGATATATGACCAGTGAGAGGAGGTATGGCCAGAACACTGCGAATGCGTGGGCGACCCCGTCATTGAACATATGGGCCAGAATCAGGCTCACTGTCACAATGATACAGTCGACCGCCAGCACGCACCAGTATGGAAGCGCTTTTCTGCTGAAATGCCTTGATATAAAATCGGACATAATTGGCTATACTGTTCAGAAATTGCAAATATACTAATAAAAATTATTAAAGTCCATTACCAGTCTTTTCCGGTTTCTCCGCCCACCATTCTTTGAAGTCATCCCAGCGGTAGTACGGCCAGATGCCGGAGCCGAAAGGCAGGCGCGCCTCCTCACCGTTGAGCAGCATCTTGAAGATGATGTCGTGGCCCGGGTTGCGGTAGAATACGAATTGGAGGTTCGCGGCCATCGGCACGTCGTTCATCTCGCACCACACCGGAATCTCGTCAGCCTCTGTGCAGAGATGGTCGTAGCCGTTTACCCCCAGCACCATAAGCAGCGGCAGGAAGGAGGTGTCGTGGCCGAAGCGGAGGTCCGCCCCGCGTGTGCCCGAGGCGATGCGCGCGTCCGCAGCGGAGATCAGGTGGTCGACTATCGGCCTGTAGCCCGTGCGTGCCTGCCAGCCGTAGCAGTAGAACTGGAAGCAGTCTATCTTCCACATAGCCACCTGCTCGTCGAAGGTGAAGAGGTCGATGAACTGGAGGTCGGTGTCGAGGCTCGGCATCCCGTGGGCGAAGAAGTTGAGGTAGTAGAGGAAATCCCACTGCTCCTCAGGCTTCAGAGTAATGTCAGTGTTGAGAAAGATGCGTCTGAGGATGGCGCGGTAGTCCACCGTGCGCTCGATATACTCCTGCCAGCTCTCCGAAATGCCGAGGGAGTCCTTCGCCACCTTCACCCTGAAGGGGTTGTCGCTGTGCTGCGGGAGGACCGCGTCGCGGCTGAGGCGGCCGATGGTCTCGTAGATCTCCGCTGAAGGCTGGCAGTCGTTGAGCGCGAGGCAGAAAGAGGACATCGACATAATGCAGCGGCCGGCGGGCGACGAAGCCGCATTGACCACTGTCTCACCGTCGAAGACGCCCGGGAAGCGGGTGTATGTCAGCCTCGCTATGGCAGACTGCTGCTCCCACCCCTTGCGGGAGAGCTCGCCGGCTGAGTAGCGGATGGCCGGGTAGAGTTTCTGGAAGCGGGAGTAGAACTCACGTCCGCGAGGTGTGAGGTTGTTCGCGCTGTCGGCTGCGGCAAGCACCTCCCCGACCCTGTCGTAGAGGTCATCCTGCCAGGCGAACCTTGCGCCGTGCCTGCTGTAGTGGTTAATATAGAACGGCTCATATCCCTCAGGCACAGCAGTCAGCGGAGTGTTCTCCGCCGGACAGAGATAGTCGCATCCGTATAGCATTTCAGGGTGAGCCTTCAGGTCCTCGAGATAGTCGTAGTTCTGCGCGGCGGCACAGGTGCAGAGCAGCACTCCCGCAATTGCGCAGGCAAGTCCTTTGTTCTTCATAGCCTTGTTTCAGTCTGGAAGTGTAAAGTTACCCATTTTTGAATACATTTGCAACATGAAACGCATCATTATTCTTCTGGCCGCAGCTGTTCTTGGAACAACCGGCCTCTCGGCACAATACAAAGATTTCACCTACGACGACAACGGCAGCCGCTACAAGCTCTACCAGATTGACCAGTACGAAGACGGCTCCACTGTCTTTTTCTTCACCATCACTTCAGATGGTAGCAGGGAAACCTTTATGGTTGACGACAATACGAGCATCGTAGTCGACGGCTCATTCAAGAAAATCCGCATCGCCACGACAGGCAATATCCCCTTCTCCAGCGAGAACAGGGCAGCCATTCTCGAGCACGAGGGGGACATCCTCACCTTCGTCCTCGAGTTCGACAACGTGCCTCTCGACAAGACCTTCAGCATAGTCGAGAACCCTAACAGGCAGAACCCGCTGATGTTCAACTTCAGCAACATCAAGGTCAACACAGAGGCGAAGAGCGAGAAGATCGACATCGTCGAATTCCTCAACTACAGCGACTATGTGACCACCGGCACCTTCGAGAAGGGAGGCAACAGATACCGCTTCTACGATGTCAACGGAGTCTCTGTGGCAGCCTGCCTCACCGAGGACTGGATTGACCTCACCAGAGTGGCCCGCGTAGACGTCATCGTCGAGAACTTCTCCGGCCACGTGGTCAACTTCTCCACCTCCAACATCAGGGCCGTCGCCACCAAGAACCGCAAGAAAGGCAACTTCGAATCCTGCCCGCTCTACAGCGTAAGCGACTATGACGCCCTCGTCCGCTCGCAGAACGCCTCCAGCGAATACCTCTACAAGAGCGAGGTGAACCGCACCGCAGACGACGTCAGGGACTTCCGCCGCAAGCACGTGTCGACCGACGACATCGCCGGCACCCTCGCCCTCAGCGCCCTCGAAGCCATCATCAGGACCTCCGACCAGGAGAAGATCGACGGCTACAGGCAAGACCTCGAGAAGCAGCGCCAGCGCACCTGGGACAACTACCTCCAGTCCGTCACCCTCCAACCTGACGAGACCTACGGCGGATTCTTCGGATTCCACAGGAAGGCCTCATACGAGGAGTACCACCTGATCTTCAACGTCAACGGGCACAACTACGAGTTCTCTTTCGTAAGCTAGCGGCTATGCGCAGACATCTTCTGACACTGACCTGCATCGTCCTGCTGGTCTGCAGCAGCGTCTTCTTCCCGGGAGGCTCCGCTCAGGCGCAGCAGAGGAAGGTCACGCTCAGCGGCTATGTCAGGGACGCCTCCTCCGGGGAGATGGTCATCGGCGCAGTGGTCAACCCGGCCGCCTCCACGGTCGGCGCAGTGACCAACACCTATGGTTTCTACTCTCTCGAGCTGCCCGCCGGCAGCTATCGTATCTGTTGTTCATCGCTCGGCTATGCCTCTGACACACTGCAGATTGACCTCACGGCCGCCAGGAAGCAGGACTTCTCTCTGAAGCCCGAGACCCTCGCGCTTGACGAGGCTGTGGTGGTTGCCACCTCCAAGCAGGACCGCCTGCGCAAGGCGGAGATGGGTGTGGCGAGCATCTCCGGCAACCTGGCCAAGATGGTCCCTGTGCTCTTCGGCGAGACCGACATAATCAAGGTGATCCAGATGATGCCGGGAGTGCAGTCGCCGAGCGAGGGGTCGACAGGCTTCAGCGTGCGCGGCGGCGGCGTGGACCAGAACCTGATACTGATGGACGAGGCCCCGGTCTACAACGCAGGCCACTTCCTCGGCTTCTTCTCGGTCTTCAACAACGACGCTGTCAAGACCGCTGACCTCTACAAGGGCGACATCGCGGCCAAATACGGAGGCCGCCTCTCCTCCCTGCTCGACGTCCACACCATCGACGGCAACCTGCAGGAGTTCGGAGGCTCCGCAAGCATCGGCCTGATCTCCTCTAAACTGCTGCTGGAAGGGCCGGTAGTTCGGGAGAAGGCAAGCTTTATGGTGGCGGCGCGGCGCACCTACATCGACCTCTTCTTCCCCCTCTTCAAGGGGCTCAAGGGGGACCGGATGTTCTTCTACGACGTCAACGCCAAGGCCAACTGGATAATCGACGACAACAACCGCATCTACCTGAGCGTCTTCAGCGGCGAGGACATCTTCGGCCTGCACAACAGCGATATGACCGACATCGATATGGAGATGAACTTCTCCAACAACACCCAGTCGCTCCGCTGGAACCACGTCTTCTCGCCGAAGCTCTTCGCCAATTTCACGCTGCTCAACTCGCTCTACGACTACGGGATGCAGCTTAAATACTCGGCCACTGACATCGACTTCCTCTCCCACCTGAACAGCCAGGGCGGCAAGGCCGATTTCACCCTCTACGCCGACTCGCGCAACACAGTCGGATTCGGAGTGCAGGCCACCCGCTACTCCATCAGCCCGGCAGAACTCTCGCCTGAGACCGAGGGCATCTTCGGGGAGTACGCCTACCCCGAGACCCACGCCGCCGAGGAGGGCGTCTATCTGCAGAACGATATGAAGGCCGCCTCCTGGCTCTCGCTGCGCTACGGGGTCAGAGTGTCGCACTTCAGCACCTTCGGGCAGGCATTCCAGCGCTATTATCTTCCGGACCACTCACTGGACAGGATTGTGGAGTTCGCGCGCGGACGGCGCATCAAGGACTGGTGGGGGTTCGAGCCGCGCCTCTCCTCCTCCTTCAATCTGAGCCGCTCCTTCTCGATCAAGGCCGCCTACAGCCGCAATGTGCAGTATATCCAGCAGGCTGTCTTCAGCATATCGGGCTCGCCGCTCGACATCTGGTTCACGGCCTCGCCGAATGTCAGGCCGCAGATCTCCGACCAGTTCTCTTTCGGTCTCTTCAAGAATTTCGCCCGCGACGCCCTCGAGACTTCAGTCGAGCTTTTCTACAAGGACAACAAGAACACCATCGACTTCAAGGACCACCCCGATGTAATTATGAATGAGGATATGGAGGCGGAGCTCAGGAGCGGCAGCTCTTACGCCTGCGGTGCGGAGTTTATGGTGAAATACGACTGGAAGAAGTTCAACGGCTGGGTCGGATACACCTGGTCCAAGGCACAGTACAAGATTCCGGAGATCAACGGCGGACGGCCGTACGACTCGCCGATGAACCACAGGCACAGCCTGTCGGTGGTGGCGTCGTACTCTTTCACGAAGCGGCTGTCGGCTTCAGCCGACTGGGTCTACTACAGCGGGGCTCCGACGACTTATCCTGCGGGTGTCTATGAGGTCGGGGGAGCACGCATCCCGCTCTACTCTGACCGCAATGAGGACAAGTTCCCGGACTATCACAGGCTGGACCTCTCGCTCACACTGCAGGGCGGCAGGGTGCCCGTCGGGGAGCGCTGGCACGGTGAATGGAATCTCTCCGTCTACAATGTCTACAGCCGCCACAACGCCTGGGCTCTGGATTTCCGCTACGACGACGCCGGCGAGCTCCATACCAGCAAATACTACCTCTTCACCATCGTCCCATCCCTCTCCTACACCCTGAAGTTCTGATGAAACATATAACAATAAATACTACAAAGACAGCAGCAGCGGCGCGTGCGCGGGCCTCGCAGCAAAGGCGAGGGCAGTTTTCTCAAGGGCGGCCCAGCCGCCCGCGGCTGATAGCGGGGGGACCGCAAGCGCAGCGCAGCGGTGGGATGAGCCCGAAGGGCGAAGCCATACTGATACTCGCATTCTCGCTGCTCATCTCCTCCTGCGTCGAAGACTACACCGTCAAAGTCGACAAATCATCCTCCACAGTCCTCATCGTCGACGCCCTCCTCACCACCGACACCGTCGCCCACCGCGTAAAACTCACCACATCAGTCCCATACGGCGGCCTCACCCAAGGCGCACCCGTCGTATCAGGCGCCAGAGTCACCCTCGACAACGGCAGCAGCCCCATCACCCTCCTCGAAGACGGAGAGACCGGCTGCTACTACACACCCGACGACTACTACGGCGAAGAAGGAAAGACCTACAGACTCTCAATCGACGCCGAAATCAACGGCGAAACCGGCCATTACGAAGCAATAGAGACAATGCCCGAAAAAGGCATCCGCGCCGATGCATTCGACTACTACAAGATGATGGACTCCCTCTGGGTATTCGCCATCTGGGGCCAGGACCTCCCGGGCATCATCAGCCACTACGGAGGAGAACTCGTCGTCCACGGCGAGCGCAAGCCATATACAGGATGGGTCTTCATCGACGGCTCCGATATGTTCGACGGCAACTACCTCGAGTGCGGAGAATACCTCTTCTATACCTGCAAGACATACACCTCCGACCTCCCCACCGGCTCCCCCGTACCGACCCCGCTCGTCAAGGGAGACGTAGTCACACTCTACTTCTACTCGATGGCCGACTTCTTCTACCAATGGTTTATGTCGATGGCCACAGAATCCTTCGTCCATATCCCGATGTTCAGCCCCCAGCCAGCAAACATCGCCTCCAACATCCGCTGCACCGACGACGAAGACCGCAGCGTCTACGGCGTCTTCGGCCTCGCCAACCTGACAAAGATCTCAGTCACCATCGACAATCCCGACCGCACCCGCCTCGACCTGATGCGCGACCACGGGATGTTCCCCTTCGGCCCGTCCCGATAAAACCAGCCGGCAGCGGCGCGTGCGCAAGCCTGGGGAATCAGTGTCTAGAAGTGCTGCTTGAAGCACTCGATGGTGTTCTGCATCAGCATCGTGATGGTCATCGGACCGACTCCGCCAGGGACCGGTGTGATCCACCCGGCTACCTCTGATGCTGCCTCGAAATCGACGTCCCCCACTAGGCGGCTGTTGCCTTCTGCGTCAGCGGTGCGGTTGATTCCCACGTCGATGACGACTGCGCCTGGCTTGACCATATCGGCTGTGATCATCTTCGGACGGCCGACTGCCGCTACGAGAATGTCTGCCTGACGGGTCACTTCTGCCAGATTCTGTGTACGTGAATGGGCGACGGTGACGGTGGCGTTGCGGTCAAGCAGCAGTTTCGCAACCGGCTTGCCGACGATGTTGCTGCGGCCTACTACCACTGCCTTCTTGCCGGAGATCTCTATACCTGTGGTCTCTATCATCTTGATGATGCCCTTCGGAGTGCACGGGATGACTGCCGGGCGGCCGAGCCAGAGGTTGGCGACGTTCTGCGGATGGAATCCGTCGACGTCCTTTCCGATGGCGATGGCATCGATCACGCGGTCTTCATTGATATGCTTCGGCAGCGGGAGCTGGACGAGCACGCCGTCAACGGCATTGTCTGCGTTAAGGCCTGCAATCACCTCCAGCAGAGCGGCTTCTGAGATCTCTTCCGGCAATTCGACAAGGCGGCTGTCCATTCCTACATAGCCGGCGGCCTTGATCTTGCCGCGTACATAGGAGCGGCTTGCGGGGTTGTCGCCCACGATGATGACTGCCAGGCAGGGCTTGCGGCCGTATTCTGCCTCTAATGCGGGGATCTGCTGCTTCATGCTGTCCTTAATGGAGAGGGACAGCTCTTTTCCGTCGATGATTCTGCTGGTCATAGCGCAAATGTTTCAAAGTGCAAAACTACGAAATTCTATCTTGCCCAGTGGGCGATGTCGGAGCGGTGGAAGAGGTTGTCGCAGCTGACACGCGAGACGGCCTCATAGACAGAGTCGACGGTCTCCGCGAGACTGCGCCCGCGCCCAACGACCATCAGGACACGGCCGCCGGCGGTGACGAACTTGCCATCATCATTGATCTTCGTGCCCATATGGATAGCGCGGCAGCCGCCGAGAGCATCCAGTCCGCCGATCTCGAAGCCCTTCTGGTATGAGCCCGGATAGCCCTTGGAGGCGAGCACCACGCCCATAGCCACATCGTCGGACCAGACCGGAGCCTCCTCCAGCGGACGTCCGTCGGCCACAGCCTCGAATATCTCGAGGATGTCGGAGTCCAGAAGCGGCAGCACGACCTCAGTCTCAGGGTCGCCGAAGCGTGCGTTGAACTCTATGACCTTGATTCCGGCAGCAGTCTTCATCAGACCGCCGTAGAGCACGCCGGAAAGCGGGCAGCCGCGGTCGGCCATAGCGGCGGCGGCGCGGCAGAGGATCTCGCTGTATGCGAATTTCTCATCCTCAGGAGTGATGAACGGCAGACCTGTGTAGGCGCCCATACCGCCGGTATTCGGCCCCTTGTCGCCGTCGAAAGCGCGCTTGTGGTCCTGCGAGAGCGGCATCGGATAGACGCGCCTGCCGTCCACAAAGCACATAAAGGAGAACTCCGGCCCCTCGAGATACTCCTCGACCACAACCTTGCCGCTGCCGAAGGCCTCGTCCTGAAGCATCGACTTCAGCGCAGCGTCAGCCTCAGCGAGGTCAGCCGCCACGACGACCCCCTTGCCCGCTGCGAGTCCGTCGTACTTCAGCACGGCCGGGAAGGGGCGCGAAGAGACATACTCCAGCGCCTTGCCGTAGTCGGAGAAGGTGGTGTATGATGCAGTCGGGATGCCTGCCTCAGCCATCAGCACCTTGGCGAACTCCTTGCTGCTCTCGATGCGGGTGGCCTCCGCCGTATGGCCGAATATCCTGAGTCCGGAAGCACGGAAAAGGTCCACGATGCCGGCAGAGAGTGCAGCCTCAGGCCCCACCACTGTGAGATCTATCTCCTCCGTCAGTGCGAATTCGCAGAGAGCGTGGATGTCAGTGTCCTTGATTGGAAGGCATACCGCCTGCTGTGCGATGCCGGCATTGCCCGGGGCACAGTAGATGACAGGCTGCTGCGGACTGCGCGCGAGAGCGTCAACGATTGCGTGTTCGCGGCCGCCGCCGCCGACTACTAGAACCTTTTTCATTGCTTTACAGTTTTATTCAGATCAGTGTTTGAAATGTCTTACGCCGGTGAAGAGCATAGTGATGCCGAGTTCGTCGGCCTTCACCACTGACTCCTCGTCGCGGATGCTTCCGCCAGGCTGGACGATGGCTGTGACACCATAGCCCGCAGCGAGAGCGACAGTGTCGCCGAACGGAAGGAAGCCGTCCGATGCAAGCACGAGACCTTCGGTGAATCCTGCTGCCTGAGCCTCCTTGAGAGCGATCTCTGCGGAGCCGACACGGTTGGTCTGACCTGCCCCGACGCCGATGGTGTGGCCGTCCTTGACCACTGCAATGGCGTTGGATTTCACGTGCTTGACAATCTTCCAGCCGAAATTGAGGTCTGCCATCTGAGCCTCTGTAGGTTTGACTTTGGTGACGCACATCTCCGGAGTGACGGCCTCAACCTGGGTGTCGAGCTGCTGGGAGAGCATTCCCCCGTTGACGCTGATGAACTGAGGCACCGGCGCCTCGGAAGGAGTCATATCCACCTTCATCACGCGGAGATTCTTCTTGGTGGAGAGTATCTCGAGGGCCTCAGGCTCGAAGTCAGGGGCGATCACAATCTCAAGGAAGATAGGCTTCATTCCCTTTGCCACCTCAGCGGTGAGGGTGCGGTTCACAGCCACTATGCCGCCGTAGATGCTGACCTTGTCGGCCTCGTAGGCAGCCTGCCAGGCCTCCTCGATGGTCTTCCCCACTGCCGCGCCGCAAGGGTTCATATGCTTGAGGGCGACGCAGAAAGGCTCAGAGAAGTCGCGGACCACGTTGAGCGCAGCGTTGGCATCCTGTATGTTGTTGTATGAGAGCTCCTTGCCCTGGATCTGCTCGCCGAATGCGAGGGAGTACGGAGCCGGCTTGAGAGCGGAGTAGAACTTGGCGCTCTGATGAGGGTTCTCACCGTAGCGGAGAGGCTGCTTCAGGTCGTATTCGAGGAAGAGCTTCTCATTCAGGCCTGCCTGTGCGCGCATATAGGTGGCGATCATCATATCGTATTCAGCGGTATGTGTGTATGCCTTCGCGCTGAGCTTGAGACGGGTCTCCTGCGTTGTATTGCCGAGGGTGCGGATCTCTTCGAGCACTGTGCCGTAGTCGGCAGGGTCGCACACGATCGAGACGTCGCGCCAGTTCTTGGCGGCGCTGCGGACCATTGAAGGGCCTCCGATGTCGATGTTCTCGATGGCGTCTTCCATTGTCACACCCGGCTTCTCGATGGTCTGGCGGAAAGGATAGAGGTTGACGCAGACAAGGTCGATGGTCTCGATGCCGTTCTCCTTGAGGGTCTCCATATGCTCAGGCACGTCCCTGCGGGCGAGGATGCCTCCGTGGACCTTCGGGTGAAGGGTCTTCACACGGCCGTCGCATATCTCGGGGAACCCTGTGACCTCGCTGATGCCGATGGTCTTCACTCCGCTGCTGTCCAGCAGTTTCTGGGTGCCGCCTGTTGCAATTATCTCCCATCCGAGGGCCTGCAGTCCTTTGACGAACTCAACCAGGCCGCTCTTGTCGCTAACGCTGACTAATGCTCTTTTCATATCTGTTTGAGAAGCTTGTTTATTGTTTCAACATAAAGTTTGTGCTCGATGACCTGGCCGAGGCGGTGGACCTCCTCAGGGTCAGAGCCGTCATATTCGAATGCCCTCTGGGCTATTATCCTGCCGCCGTCGAGGCTCTCGTCCACCCAGTGGATCGAGATGCCGTAGACCTTTACGCCGTATGCCACGGCATCCTCCACGGCGTGCGCCCCCTTGAATGCAGGGAGCAGCGACGGGTGGATGTTGATGATCCTGCCGGCATAGCGGCCGAGGAGCGTCGGGCCGATGATGCGCATATAGCCGGCAAGGCATACGAGCTCCGCGCCGGACTCGTCGAGCCGGTCGGCTATCTCGCTCTCGAAATCGGCCTTGCAGGCGTATTTCTTCGGGGAGAAGACGAATGCAGGGGTGCCGAAGCGTGCCGCCCTTTCAAGGACCTTCGCTCCCGGCTTGTCGCAGACAAGGAGCACCACCTCAGCGTCGATGACGCCGTCGGCGCACGCCTGCGCTATGGCTTCGTAGTTGGTGCCGCTGCCGCTGGCAAAGACTGCTATCTTCCTCATTCCATTATGATGCTGACACCTTCAGTGTCGGTTACCCGGCCGATGACAGATGCCTTCTCGCCGTGTGAGGCAAGGATGGAGATGGCCTTGTCAGCCTCTGACTCATCGAGGACGAGCACCATTCCGATACCCATATTGAAGATGTTGAACATCTCGCGGTGAGGCACGCCGCCCCATTTCTCGAGACATTTGAAGACAGGGAGGATCTCCCAGGTGCCCTCCTTGATCTCGAGCCCCTGGCCCGGCTGGAGGACACGCGGAATGTTCTCGTCGAAGCCGCCGCCTGTGATGTGGGCCACGCCGTGGACGTCGCAGTTGCGGATCACGTCGAGCACCTGGCGGACATAGATCCTGGTCGGGGTCAGGAGCACGTCGCCGAGACGCGCGCCGCCGAACTCAGGGATCTCGTCGGTGAACTTGAGGCCTGCATCGGCCACGATCTTGCGGACGAGGCTGAAGCCGTTGGAGTGGACGCCTGTGGAGGCGATTCCCACCAGCACGTCGCCTGACTTGACCTTAGTGCCGTCGATGATCTTCGACTTCTCGACAACGCCGGTGGTGAAGCCCGCGATGTCATATTCGCCGCCCTCGTACATTCCCGGCATCTCTGCGGTCTCACCGCCCACAAGCGCGCAGCCTGCCTGGCGGCAGCCCTCTGCGACACCCGCCACGATGGCTTCCACCTGAGCTGGGATGTTATGGCCAACAGCCACGTAGTCGAGGAAGATGAGAGGCTCGGCACCCTGTGCCAGCACATCGTTCACACACATTGCCACAGCGTCGATGCCGACCGTGTCGTGCTTGTCCATCGCGAAAGCGATCTTCAGTTTGGTGCCCACTCCGTCGGTGCCGCTCACCAGGACCGGTTCGCGGATGCCGAGCACAGAGAGGTCAAAGAGTCCGCCGAAAGATCCGATGGAACCCATCGAGCCTGTGCGGACAGTGGATTTGACGTGTTTCTTGATGCGGCTGACAACTTCATAGCCGGCCTCGAGATTTACTCCCGCCTTTTCGTAACTGATTGCCATAATTATACTTCTTCTTTATCGTTTCCATATTCATAGAGCGCTGTCGGATAGTCGCCGTCGAAGCAGGCGAGGCAGAGTTCCGAACAGCCGCCTGTGCAGCCCCTGGAGGCCTCACAGGAAATATACCCAAGAGAGTCGGCCTCGATCATCCGGCAGGCCTCCTCAAGGTTGTGCTTCGAGCAGAGAATCTCGTCCGGGTTGGAGGTGTCCACTCCGTAGTAGCACGGGAACCTCATCATCGGGCTGGCGATCCTGACGTGGACCTCCTTCGCTCCCGATGCCCTGAGGAACTTGACGATCTTCAGGCAGGTGGTGCCGCGGACGATGGAGTCGTCCACAAGGACGACCCTCTTGCCGTTGACCACGCTGTGGACTGCGGCGAGCTTCATCTGCACTCCCCTCTCCCTCATCGACTGCGAAGGCTGGATGAAGGTGCGGGCCACATAGCGGTTCTTGACAAGGCCCATCGCATAAGGAAGGCCGCTCTGCTCCGCATAGCCCATCGCTGCGCTGAGGCCGGAATCAGGCACTCCCACGACGATGTCGGCGTCGGCCGGGCATTCAGCAGCGAGCCTTCTGCCGGACTCCTTGCGGTATTCGTAGACGCTGCAGCCGTCGATGACGCTGTCAGGACGGGCGAAGTATGCGAACTCCATAGCGCAGACCTTGTGGCGCTGGAACTGAGAGTAGCGGCGGCTCCTGATGCCGTGGGAGTCGAGGGTGACGATCTCGCCCGGCTCGACGTCGCGCACATACTCGGCGCCGACAAGCGGGAAGGCGCAGGTCTCGCTGCTGACCACCCAACCGTCGCCGATCTTTCCGATTGCGAGCGGCTTGATGCCGTATTTGTCACGGACGGCATAGATGCGGTTCTTGGTGAGGATCAGGAAGGCGAAGCTCCCCTCCATCATATTGAAGGCGTCCACGATGTGGCCGATGCGGTCCTCGCGACCCTCCTTCTTGATGAGGTTGGCGAGTATCTCAGCGTCCGTCAGGGTGTGGAAGATGCTGCCCTTGATCTCGAGATAGTCGGCCAGGTTCTTCGAATTGACGAGGCTGCCTTCGCCGGCGATGGCCATATCGCCGGAGCGGTGGTGGAAGAAAAGCGGCTGGACATTGTCCAGGCCGCCTTTCGATATGTTTGCATACTGTGTGCTGCCGATGCCTATCGAGCCCTTGAAGGAGGAAAGGTTCTTCTGGTTGAAGACCTCGCCGGCAAGCCCGGTGCCGCGGTGGTGCCAGCAGACGCCATCTTCATCGAAGGTTGCGATGCCCGCACCCTCCTGGCCGCGGTGCTGCAGACCGTGAAGGCCGAAATAGATGATTTCAGCGGCGTTGCTCACGCCTGTTACTCCGAATACGCTCATTCTTCTGATGCTTTGATTAAACGGTCAAGAACTTCCTTGTATGATGCCGAAACGTCACTGAGGTCGTGGCGGAAGCGGTCTTTGTCCAGTATGGCGCCAGTCTCTTCGTCCCAGAGCCTGCACTTGTCAGGACTGATCTCGTCGGAGACTATCAGCCTGCCGTCCGAGGTGCGCCCCACCTCCATCTTGAAGTCCACGAGCTCGATGCCGGCCTTGTGGAAGAATTCGAAGAGGGCGAGGTTGGTGCGGGCGGCGAGGTCGTAGATCTCCTGCATGTCGTCGTAGGTGACCAGGCCGAGCGCCACTGCGTGGTGCTCGTTGATGATCGGGTCGCAGAGTTCGTCGCAGTTGTAGCGGAGCTCATAGACAGTGTTGTTCATCCTGTAGCCGTTCTCCACGCCGAGCATCTTCGCTGTGGTGCCCGCGAGGCGGTTGCGGACGATGACCTCCAGCGGAATGATCTCAATCTTCTCGCAGAGCATCTCACGGTCACCCTCCACGCTGATGAAGTGGTTGGGGATGCCGGCGTCCTTGAGGGCGACGAAGGCCATTGCCGAAATCAGGTTGCAGCACATTCCCTTGTCCCTGATGAGGGCTCGCTTGATGCCGCCGAAAGCTGTCATCGTGTCGGTGTGGTGGATTCTCACCACATCCGGCCGGTCGGTGGAATAGATCTTCTTTTCCTTGCCGTCGTATACGATTTCTGCCATAATCTACCTCCCGGTGAAATATTTTACTGCGTTGTCGAAAATCGGTTGTTCGAGATTCTGAGGGATGTTCCTGAAGACATTCTTCTCGAATCTTTCTGAGTGACCCATCTTGCCGAGGATCTGTCCGTCAGGGCTGATGATGCCCTCGATGGCGCAGGTCGAGCCGTTAGGGTTGTAAGGCGAAGTCATCGTAGGTTCGCCTGTCTGAGGGTCGGCATACTGGAATGCCACCTGACCCTTCTCGAAGAGCTGCTTGGCAAGCTCCCCGCTGACCACGAACTTGCCCTCTCCGTGGCTCACCGCGATGGTGAAGAGGTCTCCGTCCCTCAGGCCGTTGAGCCAAGGCGACGGTGCGTGGGCGGCCACCCTTGTGGTCACCATCTGGGAGATATGGCGGTTTATGTCGTTGCGGAAGAGTGTCGGGGATGCGGTGGTCACGTTGCCGAGGCGTCCGTATGGCAGGAGTCCGCTCTTGACGAGGGCCTGGAAGCCGTTGCAGATGCCGAGGATGAGGCCTCCGCGGTCGAGCAGCGCGTGGATCTGGTCTGCGACCTTGGCGTTGCTCAGGACATTGGCTATGAACTTGCCGCTGCCGTCAGGCTCGTCGCCTGAGGAGAATCCGCCGCTGAGGGCGAGTATCTGGCACTCGGATATATCCTTGCACATCCTGTCGATAGAGTCGAGGACATCTTCGCCGGTAAGGTTGCAGAAGACCCCGAAGCGTGTCTCGGCGCCTGCCTTGCGGAAGGCCTTCGCGGTGTCGTAGTCGCAGTTTGTGCCCGGGAATACAGGCAGGTAGACCAGCGGCTTCTCAACCCTGACCTTTGCAGGGGCGGCATCCTCCGCTGCAGGAGCGGACACTGCCGGACTGGCTGCAGTCCTGCCGCCGCAGCCCTCCCTGACGCCGGATGTCTTAGGGTATACCTTTTCATATAAGCCTCTCCAGGCTGCGAGAAGCTCTGCGGCAGGAACGGTCTCGCCGTTGACGGTGAGGCCGGGGCATTCGGTCACTTCGCCGAGGAGCACTGCGTTCTCATAGTCGAGGGGTCCGGCCGACTCGACGAGGATCGAGCCGTAGGAAAGGTCATAGAGACCCTCGCCGCACACTTTCGCGCCGAGGCCGTTGCCGAAGGACATCTTGGCGATGCCTTCCGCAACTCCGCCGTATCCGAGAGCCCAGCCGGAAACCACTGTCCCCTCGCCGATCTTGCTGTCGACGAAGTCCCAGTTGCGCTTGAGCTGCTCAAGGTCAGGCATATAGTTCTTCAAAGGCTTGTGGGCGATGAGGTAGATCCTGTTGCCTGCCTTCTTGAATTCAGGGGAGATGACTCTCGAAGCCCTGACAGGCGTGATGCCGAAGGCGATGAGGGTCGGCGGGACACTGATGTCCTCGAATGTGCCGCTCATAGAGTCCTTGCCGCCTATCGAGGCGAGGCCGAGGCCGACCTGTGCCTTCAGGGCGCCGAGCAGGGCTGAGAGAGGCTTGCCCCAGGAGTGAGGGTCGTGTGTCATCCTCTCGAAATACTCCTGGCAGGAGAAGCGCATTGTGCTCCAGCGTCCGCCGGCTGCCACGACTTTGGCGCAGGCGTCGACCGTAGCATATGCCGCTCCGTGGTAAGGGCTCCAGCTCGAGAGAACCGGGTTGTAGCCGAATGCCATCATACTGGCGGTGTCGGTGTAGCCGTCCACAGGGAGCTTCTGGACAGAGACCTGAGTCTCGGTCTCCTGGAAGCGTCCGCCGTAAGGCATCAGCACTGTCGAGCGGCCTATAGTGGAGTCGAACATCTCCACGAGGCCCTTCTGCGAAGCCACGTTCCAGTCTGAGAGGACGCTGCAGAAGCGTTCGCGCTCCGATGCCCCTTCAGGCCTGCGGCTGAACGGGTTGCACTCCTCGACCGCGCCGATGGCGGCCTTTGCGTAGTGGCGTGCTCCAGCGCTGTCGATGAAGCTTCTGGCGAGGTCTGCGACGCACTCAGTGCCGTTGAAGATACGCATCCTGCCGCTGTCAGTCACGTCGGCCACATAGGTGACTTCGACATTCTCGCTGGCGCAGAGACGCTCGAACTCTTCGCGCGAGGCGGCTTCAACGACCACAGCCATTCTCTCCTGCGATTCGCTGATGGAGAGCTCGGTGCTGTTCAGGCCGCTGTATTTGACAGGGACCCTGTCGATATGGATTTCGAGGCCGTCCGCCAGCTCGCCGATTGCGACGCTGACTCCGCCGGCTCCGAAGTCGTTGGATTTCTTGATGAGGCGGGTAACGTCCGGACGGCGGAAGAGCCTCTGGAGCTTGCGCTCCTCAGGGGCGTTTCCTTTCTGGACTTCGCTGCCGCAGGTGTCGAGGGAGGCTGTTGTGTGCTCCTTCGAAGAGCCTGTCGCACCACCGATGCCGTCACGGCCCGTCCGGCCGCCGAGCAGCAGGATCACGTCGCCAGGGGCAGGGCTCTCGCGGCGCACGTTCTCAGCCTTAACGGCTCCTGCAACGGCACCCACTTCCATTCTCTTGGCCACATAGCCCTCGTGGTAGATCTCGCGGACGTGCGTGGTCGCCAGACCGATCTGGTTGCCGTAGCTGGAGTAGCCGGCAGCGGCCTTGCGGGAGATGACCTTCTGAGGCAGCTTGCCCGCAAGGGTCTCGGAGACAGGGCGGCAGATGTCGCCGGCACCTGTGACGCGCATTGCCTGATAGACATATGACCTGCCGGAGAGAGGGTCGCGGATTGCGCCGCCGAGGCAGGTGGCCGCACCTCCGAAAGGCTCGATTTCGGTCGGGTGGTTGTGGGTCTCGTTCTTGAACATCAGCAGCCAGCGCTCGTCGCGGCCGTCGACGTCGACGTTCACATAGATGCTGCAGGCGTTGTTCTCCTCGCTCTGTTCCTGGTTGTCGAGCAGACCTTTCTTCTTGAGGTATCTCGCGCCGATTGTGGCGAGCTCCATCAGGCAGAGGCTCTTCCCCTCCCTTCCCAGCTCGCGGCGGATGTCGTGGAACCCGCCCAGTGCGCTCTCCAGCTCCTCCTTGATGAAGGAGTCGTCGACCGTGATCTCGGTGAGTTCGGTGGTGAAGGTGGTGTGGCGGCAGTGGTCGCTCCAGTAAGTGTCCAGGATGCGCAGCTCGGCCTCGGTCGGGTTGCGCTTCTCGGCTGTGAAGTATTTCACCACTTCGCGGAGGTCGTCGGTGTTCATCGCGAGGCCCCACTGGCGGCAGAAGCCTGCATATTCAGACTCCGGCATATCGGTGAAACCTTCGAGGAGCGCCATCGGTCTTACCTCCGCACTCTCGGTGAACTGGAGTCTCGAGAGGTCCTTCTCGCGCGATTCGACCGCATTGATGTAGTAGTGGCGGATGGCCTTCAGATCCTCTTCGCTGACTGCGTCGTCGAAGACCAGGAGCCTGGAGCTGCGGATCTGGACGTCTGCCTTGGGGTCGATCAGATGGACGCAATCGACCGCCGACGAGGCACGCTGGTCGAACTGTCCCGGGATATACTCGACTGAGAGAAATCTCTTGCCCTCCAGCGGAAAGCTGTCTGTGACCGTGTCTGTCACCGTCTCGCCGAAGACGGTGTACCTGCACTTCTCGAGCAGGCCGGCCGTGAATCCGGCAAGGTCATATACATTGAGGAGCCTGAGCTCGCTGATATTCAAAGAAAGGTTTTCGTTGAGTTCGCTGCGGAGGCTCTCCGCCTCTACGCGGAATCCGCTGTTCTTCTCAACAAAGATTCGCCTGGCTTCGCTCATCTTGTCTGCTTTTCTATATTTCTATATTACAGTGTTTTCTATTCTCTCTGTCTGCTTGCGCCTGAAGTCCGCCAGCTTCTCTGCGAGCGCAGCGTCGGTGATCGAGAGCATCGAGACGGCCAGCAGGGCCGCGTTCTTCGCTCCGCCGACGGCGACAGTAGCCACCGGTATGCCGGAAGGCATCTGGACTGTGGCGAGGAGTGCGTCCATTCCGCCGAAGGCCTTTCCGCAGATCGGCACTCCGATGACAGGGATTGTGGTATATGCAGCCGTCACGCCTGCGAGGTGGGCTGCTCCGCCAGCGCCTGCTATGATGACGTCAATGCCTCTCTCTCTTGCTGAGGAGGCATATTCTGCAAGAAGATATGGTGCGCGGTGGGCGCTGATCACTCTTTTTTCGTAAGGGACACCGAACTCTTCGAGAACGGCGAAAGCGGCCGACATGACCTCAAGGTCACTTGTCGAGCCCATTATCACGCTGACCTTCATAACTTGTCCCTCCCGCTATTCCTGGAAGAAAAGTTTTGAAAGTGTCATCGGGTCGATATACTTGCCGTCTTTGTAGACTCTCATATTGCCGGATGCGATCTCGTCGATGAGCATCACGTTGCCCTGAGGGTCGTAGCCGAATTCGAATTTGATGTCGTAGAGGACCATCCCCTTCTCCTTGAGGTCGTCAGCGACGATCTGCGTGATCTGACGGGTCTGCTCCTTGATGGCGTCATACTGTTCGCCGGTCATTATTCCGAGAGCCACGAGTGCGTCCTTGGTTACGAGAGGGTCGCCCTTTTCGTCGTTCTTGAATGTAGTCTCGACATAGGCAGGGAGGTCTGCGCCTGATTCGATGTATTCACCGTAGCGGCGGATGAAGCTTCCGACTGCCTTGTGACGGCAGATGACTTCAAGTCCGTGGCCGAACACCTTTGCAGGAAGCACTTCCATTGTGGTGTTTGCAAGGTCAGCGCTGACGTAGTGGGTCCTGATGCCTGCTGCTTTGATTTTCTCAAAGAAATAGATGGACATCCTGAGGTTCACGTCACCTACGCCTTCAATGGTGAGGCCGATTGAATTTTCACCCGGATCGAACACGCCGTCCTTGCCGGTGCAGTCGTCCTTGAATTTCAGAAGATAGTTTCCGTTCTCAAGTGCATAGACGTTCTTGGTCTTGCCAGTATAAACCAGTTTCATAGGGATAGAGAGTTATTAACACGCAAATTTACTGCTTTTGGGCCACACCGCGAAACGAAACATCCATAAGTTATCTACCGATTTCGGTTAAAGGTGTTGATAACTGCCGTCTCCGGCGGCAGCGGCACTTGTCTGTGGCGCTCCGATGTATGAGTTACTGGGGCTCCGCCCCAAACCCCGCAGCTCCCGGCCTTGACGTATTTGCTGCGCAAACACACGGCCTCCGCGGGCCGTCTGATGACGGCCTGTCAGGTGCGTTAGCAAAGGTCTGCTGCTGTGTGTGAGGCCGTTTGCACTATTTTTTCTACATTTGCGGATATGAAGAGGCCGGTTTTTATATTTGCACTATGTTTTGCGTTTCTGCCGATATCTGCGCAGAACAGCATTCAGAATAATATCAACAGTGTCACAATCGATGTTGTCCTTGACAGTCTCGGCGGTGCAGACATCACTGAGATTTGGGATGTCGAGATCAATATGGAGAGCAATACGGAGTGGTATCTGGCAAAGTACAGCCTTGGGCCGGGCAGAGTAAGCGGCCTGCAGGTCTGCGACACTCTCACCTGTGAAGTGTTCCAGCGGGAAGAAATCTGGAACACGGGATTGACCAGAGCGCAGAAGAAGGGGAAATGCGGAATCGTGGACAATGTAAGCGACGGATATGAACTGTGCTGGGGTGTTGGGGAAAACGGGAGACACGTATGGATGGTCAGGTACCGTTTCGACAATCTGATGACCTCATTCACAGACAGCTGCGCTTTCAACCATATGTTCCTTTCGGACGGTTTCAACCCCGCCCCTGACACTGCAAGCGTCACCATCCGCTACCCGGGCAGGAATCTTTCTGACGATGTGGCATCTGTCTGGGCGTTCCTCTTCGACGGAGTCATAGGATACAACCCGTCAGACAGCACAATCTGCGCCCGCACAAACCAGAAGATGGGCCCTGGAGACGGAATAGTCATAATGGCGGCATTCGACAGTTCTCTCTTCAGCCCGGGCGTAAAGTCGGAAGAGAGCTTCGCTGCAATGAAGGAGCGGGCGCTCGAGGGCAGCAGCTACACCCCTGATCCCGTTTACACCTCTGAGACGACCTGGTGGGAGAAGACACTCACAATCATAGGTTTGATTCTTGTCATCATTTTTGCCATCCTGCTGTATTATGCCGGCCCGATGCTGCTGTCCGTGGGGGCGGTTTACATATTCGGGACGATAGTGCCGTTCCTTTGGGGCATTGTCAGCCTGTACCCTCTGCGAATGTACCTGCGCAGGAAGAAGTGTTTCAAGGACGGGTCACAGTGGTACAGAGAAATCCCCGATGCAAACTGCCTCAAGAACGTTCCTTTCATAATGAGCCGCTTCAGCTACAACATCCTCTCTGAACCTGAGGGGTGGGACAACCAGCTTACCGCTGCATACATTATGAAACTGTTCTTCGAGGGAGGCCTCACCCTCCACAGAGAGATTGACAAATCCGGCAGACAAAAGTCATATCTCAGAATAACCGACCACTGGGACGGCCCTTCCGACGAGTGCGGGGAAAACGACGCCGAATCCATCAGCCAGCTGTACAAAATACTCAGGTATGCCTCAGGCGATGACCTTGTCCTTCAGGACGGCGAGCTCAGCCGCTGGAAGAAGAATTCCGGCCAGGCTTCAATCAGGGCCTTCTACAAGTTGAGGAACAGGTCAGAGATGACATACGACGAGGAAGAGGGCCGTCAGACGCTTGGCCTGTACAACTATCTGAAGGACTTCTCGCTCCTCAGTGAGAGAGGTGTTCAGGAGGTCGCCCTCTGGAACGATTATCTGGTCTACGCGACTGTGTTCGGAATAGGTGACAAGGTGATGAAGCAGATGAAGGAGATATCGCCGGAATATTTCGAGCTCTCCCAGGTCAGGGAATTCGTCGGCGTTGACGGAAGAATGTTGTTTTCTGTCAATTCGCTGTACAACCTGGCTTCAGATGTCCGCGCTTCTTATGCAGGGACCACAGGCAGCAGCAGTCCGGGAAGCGGATGGAATTCTTTCGGCGGGCATACTTCAAGCTACAGCGGTGGCGGCGGCTTCTCTTCCCGCAGTGGCGGCGGCGGACACACCGGAGGCGGTGGAGGCGGCGGCCGGTAGCAGCAGCAGAAATGGGCTGCGGGATTATTTGACGCGGAGGCGGCGGCCGATCTTGAGGACGGTCTTGGCGGTGATGTTGTTCAGTTCGCAGAGACGGCGGACTGTGGTGTGGTTGCGCGAAGCGATCTTCGATAGACTGTCTCCCTTTCGGACAACATAGTAGACTGCGGAGTCAGCGGCGGCCTGGCCCTGGTTTAGCCCGGTGCCGGTGCTGTCCACCTGCGGAATCATCGGGATGGCAGCAGGGCCACCCTGGACCACAGCAGCAACGGCAGCCACTCCGGCAGCACTGTCAACTGAGGCGGCGGCAAGAAGCGAATCCTTCAGCGCCAGAAGGATCCCAGCTGCATCTTTGTCCGCTCCGTTGAAATCCGGGAGCACACGCCGCGCGCCTTTGAAACGCTTCACATAGTAAGAATCAGAGAGTTTCGTGATCTTCACCCCGCCGTGCGCAGCGTGGATGAAAGTGAAGTCCCGCTTCGTGCTGTCCAGCTCGATGAAAATGCCCGCGTGGCCGACGATCGCCGGTGCGCCGCGCGACCCGAAGATCACCAGGTCGCCCTTCTGCAGCGCAGTCAAGTCACCCTCCACTGCCCTGCCGTCGTGCGACTGAGCTATGGACGAGCGGCTGAGGTCAATGCCGAAGCGGCGGAACACATAGCCTGTGAAGCCGGTGCAGTCAAAGGACTTTGGACCGTTGGCCCCATACACATATGGCGTCCCCAGGAACTGCATCGCAAAGTCGATGATGCTGTCGGCGACCATCGCCGCCTCAAGTTCCGGAGTGGTGACCCTCCTCAGGCCCCGGCCTATCGAGTCGGGGCCCTGCCTGAGGGTGGCGATCACCTGCCTCTCCACATTATTCGCCAACGTGTCCTGTGGCGACAGGCACGTCAGCGAAATCAATGCGGATAAAATGATTGTGTAAAACAAAATGTGTGGTGTCAGTCAGTGTATTCAACTTCAAATATGTCAACGGCATTCCCGCCGCCTAGGGAAGGCTTCGCCTGGCTCGTCATAAGTATCAGGGTTCCGTCTTCCGAAATGTCAAGCCCCACGGGGAACGGGTCTGCGGGGACAGTTCCCGCGAGCGTCATCGTGGTGGCGTCAACGATTGCAAGACACCTGCCGGAATTGCAGGCCGCAAACGCATATCTGCCGTCAGGCGAAAGGACCAGGGTGCGGGCGCCGGCAGGCACCTTGCAGTTCTCCCATCCGTTCACCTGCAGAGTCTTGCCAAGCGGCATCTCAGGTATCGCTTCAAGAATATCCTCCAGTTTGATGCGCTGTATGTATCCCTTGTTGCAGATGCTGATGTACAGGTAGCCGCCCTTGATGACAAGGTGGCGGAGGTTGGTCATCATTCCCGTCAGGCGGCCGAGATAAGTGCCCGTTTCTGTGTCGATCACGGCGATTCCGCCGGAGCCGCCCATGCAGCCGACCAGCAGATAGCGGTTGTCCGGGGTGAAGACTGTGCCGCGGAGGCAGTATCCGCTGCCCACGTCGCGGTTGACGCTGGTGCTCAGGCTGTAGTTGAGCTTGAGCTTGTAATCCACTGTGAGGCAGCACTTGTAGTGCCATTCCACAGGGTCGTCCGAAGAGATGTCCATCACGCCGACGGTGTTATCCCCCCAATGGGTGATGGCGACAAAGCGGCCGTCGTCGGAGGTGGCGATCATCTTCGGCAGCGGTCCGGTCTCGAAGAGGCGGATTATGGAATCGCGCTCAGTGTCGATCACCGCTACAGCGGACGGGTCCTGCGCGTTGATGTCATAGCTTCTGCGGTAATACGGCACCCAGAGATAGCGTCCCCCGTGCGAGAAGGTGCTCTCCACGGGTTTCCCCTTGAAAGTGTTCAGGTTGCGGGAATAGTGCGTGAACTCGTAGAGGCCACTTTCCGGAGCCCAGAGCAGGCTGTCGGAATCGTCGAAGGAGTGGCTGATGACCCTGAGCTTGCAGCCGCTCGCGAAATCATATACAACCGTGCTGCAACCCTCCAGGGAATTGACATAGTATTTCTTCCCTGAAGGATGGATGTTGACAGACTTTGGCGAGAAGATGTCAGCATCTCTTGTTGCAGCATCGCCGCCTGCATAGTTCTGCTTGCGCGCGGCGAACCTTACTGTGATCTTCTTGTCGCTGAAAGACACGCCTTCCTTGGGATGGAACGGTCTGTTCTGTCCCGCGAGGGTGACGGATGCTGTCAGAAGCAGGATCGCAGTAAAGTACTTGGCTATATGCATTGTGATGTGCTTTTCTAAAGTAAAGATGTAACTACTTCGTAGTATTTCTTGGAAACCGGGATGCTCTCCTTCGCACCTGAATCGAGTTCGGCGAAGAAGAGACCGTTCTTCTCACGGCGAAGCAGGGTGATGTGCGAAGGATTGACACAGAATGACCTGTGAGTCCGAGCGAAACCGCTTCTGCCGAGGAGCTCTTCGATGCTTTTCATTGTGTTGCGAAGCTGGTACTGCTTGATTATGCCGTTTTCAACATAATGTATAGTCACATAATTCTCCTTCGACTCCACATAGAGAATCGAGGAGACTGTAGTGATGAACTTCAGCATATGGCGGGAATCGTAAAACCGGATTCTGGCGCTCTCATCCACCTCACGCGGTTCTTCAGCTGCCGCAAGATAATACATCAATGAGATAATTATATACGGATAGACAAGAATCGAGTAGAAATGCCAGAGCGCGCTTATCAGGACATCGAAATAGACCTTCCCGGAGGTGTCCATCAGGGTGAGGTAGATGGCTGCGAAGACGGCCATCAGCGCAACTTCAGCGATACACCACATAACATACTTGAAGGTGGTCATCGACAGGCGCTTGCGAAGCAGATACAACAGAGTTCGGGTGAGGACGGCGGTGACAAGGATGATCGCGCTCACAACGGGAAGGTTAAGATTGAGCGCAGAGGCGGAACGGCCGGATTGCAGAAGGGCGACCATCGACCCGGAATCATAGAGCAGCACCCAGACAAAGAAGAAGAGCGGGAGCGCCAGGAAGAAAACCACCTGAGCCCTGTACTTGAGGAGGATGTCTGGAAACTTATTCACCCAATGTCACTAATTTTGATGTGACAAAGATAATACAAATTTACCAATGTCACAAATTTTTCGGTAATATTTCACAAAATTCAGTCATTTGTCACAAATTTCAACTATACTCAACCAACATTTCTAAAAAAAAGGGCCTCTACATACCTTTGCAACATCGAAAATTCATCAAACGTAATGGAACACTATTTCACTGCCCTGGAAAGACAGTTTTCGAACTGCTGGTACAAAAAAGCGCTCTGCAACTACGAAGGTGAGACCATAACTTTCGAGCAGCTCGCGATACATATAGAAAGATTTCATATCATATTCAGGAATTCAGGCATCAGGAAGGGTGACAGGATTGTGATCTGCGCCCGCAACTCGGCCAGATGGGCCGTTTCATTCCTCGCCGTCAACACCTACGGTGCAGTTGCTGTCCCCCTACTCGCCGACTTCACCCCGGAGAGCATCACCAACCTTGTCAACCACTGCAAGGGTAAGATTCTCTTCACCGATCCCGATATCTGGGCGAAGATGGACCAGTCTGCCCTGCCCGACCTCGTAGGAACTGTCTCCTGCAGTGACTTCAGCCTGCTCTACAGCACTGACGTAAGCATAAGGAGGGCATTCTGGAACATTGACAGCGACTTCGAGGCGCTCCATCCGCTGACCTTCACCGTGGCGGACGTATGCTATCCGAAGGACAACTGGAAGGACCTTGCTGTCATCAACTACACGTCGGGCACTACAAGCGCCCCGAAAGGCGTGATGCTGCGCTATGAATCATTCTGTGCTACAATCGATTACGGCACAAGAGGCGTCAAGTGCACCAGCAGCGATTCGGTGGTCTCGATGCTGCCTATGGGCCATATCTACGGCCTGGCTTTCGAATTCCTCTATCCTCTCTGCAACGGCGCGACCATCTGGTTCCTCGGAAAGACCCCGTCGCCTTCACGCCTTCTCAAGGCTATGAAGGATGTCAGGCCTTATATGGTCTGCACGGTTCCGCTGGTTATGGAGAAAATCTACCGTTCCTCCATCAAACCTGCACTTGAGCGCAAACCTGTCAACATCCTAAGGCATATACCGATAGTAAGGAAAAGCGTCTTCAGGAAGGTGCGTGAAAAAGTGATTGAGGCCTTCGGCGGAAATGTGAAGACCTTCATTATGGGCGGCGCCGCGCTCAACCAGGATGTTGAAAGGTGCTTCCGCCAGATCGGACTTCCGTACACTGTAGGATACGGGATGACCGAGGCAGCGCCTCTCCTCGCCTACGCATCTCCGGAGACCTATGTTCCGGGCTCCTGCGGCAGGGCGGTTGACTGCGCCACCGTCAGAATCGCCTCCGAGGACCCATACAGCGTTCCCGGCGAGATCCAGGCAAAGGGCACGAACATCTGTATGGGGTACTTCAACAACGAAGAGGCCACTGCAAACGCATTCACTGAGGACGGATTCCTGCGCACAGGCGACCTCGGGATAATGGACCGCAAGGGAAACATCTTCATCAAGGGGCGTTCCAAGAGTATGATCCTCGGTTCAAACGGCCAGAACATCTATCCGGAGGAGGTAGAGGCGGTGGTCAACGCTCAGGAATTCGTGATAGAATCGCTGCTCGTCAGCCGCGCATCGAAACTCGTCTCGCTCGTATATGTAGATATGGAAGCCATCCGCAGACGCCTCGGCGACGTGCATCTGCAGGAAATACTCGACAACATCCGCATAAGGTCTAACAGGATGCTGCCGTCCTACTGCCAGATATCAAAGGTGGAGGCGGTCCTCTTCCCTTTCGAGAAGACTCCGAAAATGAGCATCAAGCGGTTCCTTTATAAATAAAAGGTATCCTCGAGGATCTTGAGGTAGTGAGGGGGCATTGCACCGATGTTGAAGCCCACAAGCAGCAGCTTGCAGCACTGATACGGCATCAGAGCCCTGTCCACCGACTCTGGAGTCTGTCCCGGACCGATCAGCTTGTCGGCCAGCCTGTCTTCGGCAAAGAAATACTCATCCTTGAAGACGCGCCATACCTCGCGGGTCACTTCGCCGGTCAGATGGAACGCCTCGCGGCGGAACTCCTCGTCGGCTGTCAGGCAGATGTTCTGCATCATTCCAAGGTCAAATAGCGGATATCCGTGCGCAAAAGTGCCTAAATCAATAAAATAGACATTGTGCGGCGTGGTCAGCGGGGCGCCGGCCGGCAATGTGGAGATGGCGTTTCCAATCTGCATATCACCGTGGAGCGCGGTGGCGGAGTCAGGCACGCTCTCAATGAAAGCTGCTATGCGGCGGCTGAGCTCCGGTTCGAGCCTGTTGGCGGCCAGATAGGTCAGCGACTGCTCCTTCACATCCTGGAAGAGCCCCTCCGGACAGACTGTAGAGTGGATCTTCTTGCAGCGGCGCGCGAAATCGCGGGTGAACTCCTCGAGACGCTCCGGCTCGTCGGCCAGCATCCTGGAATAGCTACGCTTGCCGGCAATGCGGCGGAAACGTATGCCGATGCGCTTGCCATCTGTCACCAGACATCCCGGCTCCGGGGTCTCCACGCCGAGGCCGTAGACCTTCTCAGCGATTTCAAGTTCCTCTATCACTGCATCTTCGTGGTAGCCTTCGTTGTAGAGCTTGACCATATATTCAGGGTCAAGCAGCGAGTCATAGCTGCTGCCGTTCGCACCTTCGCCGGTATGACAGTACTGGCTCATATCGAGCCTCTCGATTCCTTCAATATCAACCATATCTGCAAATTTAACACGATTTTCATTAACTTAGTGCTTAATTAGCATTGATATCAATAATACCGAAATGAAAAAGTACCTCGCAATCCTTGCATCGCTGGCATTTCTGTGCTCCTGCAATCCATCAAATCCTGAATTTGAGAAGAACATCAGCGGATCGTGGTACGGCGTCGGAATAACGGGCGTCTCCAATGAACTGGTCACGGAGAGTGCAGACAGCGGTCTGGCGCAGATGATTGAGGAGTCAGTGGACCTCCTCGACGATTTCTGGTGGAATTTCGGCGACGGCAAGGCAAGCCTGAAGCCGGGTGCACGTCCTGCAGCTGCCGGCACTTACAAGATGGACGGCGGGGCTTATGTCACTGTCACCTACCCTTCCGGCAAGATACGTTACTGGCTCTGCCCAGGGGATTTCGGAGAATGGGAGGGCTGCGCCAACGTGGCACGCACTCTTTATCTGATTGAGATGCACGACGATGCGCAGGGCAACCCTATGACCGTCCAGACAGCATACAAGCTTGTCCGCACGGGACTAGAGCCGTCCTGGGAGCAATAGCGGAGTCAGGGCGGCGCGTGCGCAGGAGCGGGGCGTGCGCAGGGGCGACGCGTGCGAAGGGGCGGCGCGTGCGCAGGCCTGGTGGAGCGAGCCTGCGTTTGCGGGACAGGCAAATGAAGCAGTTGGAGGAGACATAAATGAAGAAAGTATGTGAATTCATAACGAAATATATGGCGGTCATCGTGCTTGCAGCGGCGGTGGCGGCATTCCTGTGGCCCGGGACATTGGGTGCCATACGCACTTCGTGGGTGACGCCGATGCTCGGCTGCGTCATGTTCGGGATGGGCCTCACACTGGATCTGCGCGATTTCGGGCACGTCTTCTCCCGGCCGAAAGATGTTCTCATCGGCTTTGTCTGCCAGTTCACGATAATGCCGCTGCTGGCCTTCGCACTGGCGCATCTCTTCGCCCTGCCACCGGAACTAGCTGTGGGAGTGATGCTTGTGGGATGCTGCCCTGGCGGCACGAGCTCCAATGTCATCACCTATCTCTCACGCGGCGACGTTGCCCTCTCCGTCGGGATGACAGCCGTCTCCACTCTTTTTGCACCGTTTATGACACCGCTGCTGGTGCGTCTCTTCGCAGGAGCCTATGTACCGGTGGATTTCTGGGGAATGTTCCTCTCGATTCTGAAGGTGATCATTCTGCCGATCGCCCTCGGGCTGCTGTTCAAGCGGTTCCTGCCGAAGGTGACTGATGCCGTAAGCGGATATCTGCCTGCCTTCTCGACTATGGTCATCACGCTGATTGTGATTGCGGTGGTGGCTGCGAATGCCGCCAGCCTGCGCAACTGCGGTTTGCTGGTGATTGCGGTGGTGGTGCTGCACAACATCTGCGGATACGCGTTCGGCTATCTTGCGGGCCGCGCTCTCAGTATGCCGATGGCACGGCGCACTGCTGTGAGCGTGGAGGTCGGGATGCAGAACTCCGGACTTGCCTGCAGCCTGGCTTCGACTCATTTCGCCGCTATGGCGATGGCATCAGTCCCCGGCGCCATCTTCAGCGTCTGGCACAACATCTCCGGCGCCCTCATTGCCCGGATCTACTCAAAACTTCAGGGGGCGGACAACCAGCCCCGTGATTCGTAAATCGGTCATTATCAGCTCTTAACGCATTTCGGCTTCCCGAAAAACGGGAAGCCGAATCAATCATCTGCCAGATTTACAGCGACTTACAAAACACGCTGTCCGAGCAAGAAGGGGCATCGGTTATTCCGGAAGGGGTTTCTTGCCTTTGCGTGGGAAGGAGAAAGGGGTCTTCGGCTGGAAGAAGAGGTTGTGGATGGAGGTGTTCAGCTCGTAAGGGTGCTGTGCGTTTGTGAAATAGACCAGCGAAGCGTCGAGTGAAGGGATGAAGATGACATTGCCCTTGTATCGGCCGTTGTTTCCGCCGTGGTGCCAGAATGTGCCGAATTCTTCGTTCTTCTCGCAGCTGAATCCGAGCGAACGGAAAAGCGACTGCTTCTCGCGTTCCTTGTATTCAGCAGGGATAGGTTCACCGTAGGTGTCAAGCATCATTGCGTAGGTCTCCTCCTTCATCCCCCAGTGGTGCATTACGGCGCGGATGAACTTTGTGCACTCGGAGGCGGTGGTGCGCATAGAGAATGCGGCGTTCTCGCTGCTGCTGCGCTTGCGTATCTTGTCCATCTCGATATCCTCCCACTTCTGGCTGTTGTAGCCGTTGGCGTGAGTGTCGTCGTATTCGGGAACCCAGACATAATTGGTGTGGTCCATTCCCAGCGGATCGAAGATGTATTCGTGTGCCAGTTCATTGAGGTTCCTGCCCTTGATCTTCTCGATGGTCATCTGGAGGCAGTAAATGCCCGGTCCAGAATAGAGGTAACGGTCATCAGGGGTGAACTTGAAGGCCATCGCGTTCTTCTGGTAGGTCTTGTTGTCGAGGCCGGTTCGGTGGGTCATGCAGATTCGCGGAGTGAGAAGCTTTGCGAGCTCCTTGTCCTCATCTGTGGCAAAATAGTCGAGCAGACCCGGGAAATATTCTACAAGCGGGGTGTTGAGCTCGAGGTCTCCCTCCTCGATGAGCTTGCAGGCAATCCAGGAGAGCGGAAGCTTGCTGATCGAGCAGGCCTGGTAGATGGTCCTGTCGGAAAGCGGCTGCTTCTCCGGAACGCACTCCGCATTTTTGTAGAAATCCCTGTTGACGACCTCAAAGGACATGCTGTCGTCCGCCGTGACGAACACGCACTGTATCGATGGGATGTTGGCACGCTTGATGATATCGAGCAGTCCTGCTTCATACTTTCTGTATTCAGCGCTTTTCCTTGCCTTCCTGGCGGAGGCGTCAACAGCTGTAAAGCAGATGAGGATGGCAGCACAAGCTGCCAGAAGTCCGATTCTTTTCATTGTTTATTGTTGTTTAAGCCTGCGTTCCGCCCTGACCCTGAAGTACTGGCGGAGTTTCTTGAGAATGTTCACGATGGACCTTACGGCAATCAGGGCAAAGACAAAGCAGCAAATGACCTGTTTTAGGCCGTGGTTGTCAGGCAGTTCGAGCAGATTCACGACAAAGCAGAAGCCGAAGAGGGCGGCGCCAAGCACATTCCAGGCAAGCCTCAGGATAAATGATGAGCCGAGGCCTGCGCCCATTATGACATAGCGGATGGCAAGGACCACAACAATGGCCAGATCAACCCAGAGCATAGCCCTTAAATCAAATCCGCCGGTCCAGAAAATCACCGTGCTGATGAGCAGCCCGACCGCAAGCCCGATAAACGCCGGGCCAATTTCTTCCTTGAATCCCTGTTTCATAGAATCATATGATCAATTGGTTCCGTCACTCCGCGTTTGGGGTGAAAGTTTCACGGCCGGTCTCTATAAAACCTTCAGAATAGTAGTATACCGAGTTGAAGCAGTACACATATGCTGTTGTCGCCATTCAGAGTGAAGTGTAATCCTTCACCGGAAAAATTCGGATCACGGACAAGATACTGGCCGGCACTCACCTTCAGTTCAATCATATTACTTAGGTATTTTAATTATTTCGTTTGAAAGTTCCTTGAATGTCGCTCTGACAACTGCGGAGACGTAATCCCTGTCATCGATATCTCCAATATAGAAACAAGGTTTCGCACCGGGATACGGAGGACGCAGGATTTCCTCACGCAGCAGCTTCTTCCCCGCCCCTGTCTGCTTGACATAGAGGCAGTTGTCGCAAATCAGACCGACGGTCAGGCCGTTGCAGTAGAGCACCCAGTCGCCGAACATCTTACGGACGCCGATCTCCCCTGCACCGCTGCACTGGTCAGCCACATATTGCACGAAATCACTGTTTGAAGCCATATCCAACGGAAATTACAGGGTGCTGTGGAGGAAGAAGGAAAAGTATCCGACATTGTCAAGATACTGCGTGGCATCCTGCAGGAACTGCCTCTTCCTTGCCTCCTCTATATCCGCAGTGTGGCAGACTATCTCAGCGAACGCCTCCACAGCCTTTTCTGTCAGCTTGAATGTCTCCATAAGATACAGAAACGGATTGTCCTGACGGAACACCTGTCCGACATCCAGATCAAGGTTGTGTTCCTTCAGTTCCTTTGTGATGTCATCGGCATAGCACCGGGCCGGCACATCTTTTATCAGCCCCAGCCTGCAGGCAATTCCCACAAGGAGCTCCCCGATGCGGTCAATCTCTCTGATAATGTAATCTTCCATATAATAAAAAGCGGGTCTACCCGATTGCGTTGTTCAGGATGTGGAAAAGGATGCTGGAGGCAATGCCGTTGCGGTTCCGCATATAGCCGAGGAGCAGTCCCATAACGGTCTGCTTGGCGACATAGAGCAGAACGATGAAATAATCCAGCGGCAGGAATGTTCCGAAATCTATTCTGAAGAGATGCGCCGAACCGAAGAGGACCGCCCAGAAATAGAAATAGCCGCGGTAGCTGCAGCGTGACATCCACTTGTTCAGGGCGAAGAACAGGACTGCGCCTGCAGCCAGGGAAACCCCCGCACGCTCCAGCAGGAAATCTGTCGTGTAGAACTGATGACTGAAAGCAAAACGGGAGATCAGGTTGAAGCTGACAAGAAACAGGGCGGCGGCTATGAAAGCCTTCCTTCGGACCAGCGGCAGCCTGAAAGTCAGCTCCTCAATCAGAGGGCCCAGCAGCACCATAACCCACCAGGGCATTACAGGCTTTGAAATGACAGTCTCAGTGACCAGATCAGAAAATGCTGCAAAAATGACCACGAAGATTATCACAATGGCAAGCATCATCGCCACCACTGCAATCGCAGCCGCACACCAGGACTGGAGGATGCTCTTCGGCCGGTATGATACCGGGAGATTCTCCTGAGGATTCTTTATATAGGAAAAAGCCTCGGCAAGAGCAGTACTGATATATCTTTTGAAAGCAGCTGCCATAATCAATGTAAAAATACAAAAAGTCGGCGGGAATCCGTGCAGCAGCGGCAAAAAATGCAAAAAAGAGAAAAACTCACTATCTTCGCGGTTATGTCAAACAGATTCTCTCTCTGGTTCAAAATAATCCGGCCTCAGACGCTCGCAGCCTCGCTGTGCCCAGTGCTGGTCGGACTGGCCGTATGCGGGGTTCAGAAACCGCTGACAGCAGTGCTGACCGCCCTCTGCGCGCTCGCGCTGCAGATATTCTCTAACCTTGTGAACGACTACTACGACTTCGTCCGCGGCACCGACAAGAAGGGCCGGGCCGGCTTCAGCAGGGCTCTTGCGGAGGGTCTCGTCACCAAGGAACAGATGAAGAGAGCCTGCGTGACGGCAGTGGTCACGGCACTCGCAATCGGCATTTATCTCGTCACACAGGGCGGCGTGCCGATAATAGCGGTCGGCGCGACTGCCATCCTCTTCGCCTGGCTCTACACCGCAACCAGCCACTCCCTCTCCTATCTCGGCATCGCCGACATCTTCGTATTCCTCTACTACGGAGTGATCGCCACCGCCGGCACGGTCTGGCTGCAGACTGAAACCTTCTCAAGGCAGGCCTTCTGGGCAGGTGCTGTCTGCGGCCTCATCTCGATGTGCGTGCTGATTGCCAACAATCTGAGGGATATCGACGGCGACCGCGAGGCCGGCAAGAAGACCTTCCCTGTGCGCTTCGGCAAGAGGGCCGGCGAAACCGGCTACCTTGTGGTCATCCTCCTGACGCCTGTATGCTCCTGGCTGGCGTTCGGGCTCAACTGGACTATGCTCATTGTCATCCCGGGGCTGCTGCTCTTCAGGAAGGTGCTGCACGCCGAAGGAGCGCAATACAATGTCTGCCTTATGATGGCAGGCCTGCTGAACATCCTTTTCACAATTCTCTGCTTCATCTTCGTATGACACCTGACAAATCCAACATTGGCTCACTCTTCAACCGCATAGCGGGAAGTTACGACGGTCTCAACCATTTCCTCTCCTTCGGGACAGACAGGAGCTGGCGCCGGAAAGCTGTCGCCGGAATGGTTCCGGCAGACAAGGTTCTGGACGTGGCGATAGGCACAGCGGACCTCACGATTGAACTGTTCAGGCAGAAGAAGGCCAGTCAGGTGACAGGAATCGACCTTTCTGAGGAAATGATGAGAATCGGTGCGGAGAAGACCGCGGCGAAGGGGCTTTCGGACAAAGTGGAGTTCCGGCTTGAAAGCGCCCTTGAGATGCCGTTCGGCGACAGAACTTTTGACGCTGTCACCTGCAGCTATGGAGTCAGGAACTTCTCGGACCTCGACAAGGGGCTGGCGGAGATGTTCCGCGTGCTGAAACCGGGCGGCGAGCTGATGGTGCTCGAATTCTCATATCCAGAGAACAAAGTGGTCAGCTGGTGCTACGACCTCTACTTCTCCAACATCCTGCCTTTCTTCGGACGGCTTTTCAGCAAGGACAAGACCGCATACAAATATCTGAACCGCAGCGTTAAAGGCTTCATCTGGGGCGAAGAGTTCTGTGCTCACCTGAAAAACCTCGGTTTCACCGGCATCTCCTTCAAGCCTCTGACCTTCGGCATAACGACCATCTACCGCGCCTTCAAGAGATAGAGGGCAGCATAGTCACAAAAAGAGATACAATATGATAAAGCACATCGTAATGTGGAAAATGAAGCCGGAGGCCGAGGGCCGCACGGCGCTGGAGAATGCCCAGTGGATGAAAGAACACCTTGAGGCCCTTGTGGGAACGGTGCCGCAAGTAAGGTCCTGCGAGGTGGGAATCAATGTCGGAAGCGACGAGAACTACACGGCCTGCTGCATCAACACCTTTGATTCTCTGGAAGATATGGCCGCCTACAAAATTCACCCGGAGCATCAGAAAATCTCCGCCTACTGCAAGAAAGTGCGCGAGAGCCGCGTAGCCTGCGATTTCATAATCTGACCTGAACTGCGTCATCGGCGCCTGGGCGGCAGCGGCGCCTGGGCGGCAGCGGCGAGTGCGCAGGCCTGGTGGAGCGAGCCTGCGTTTGCGGGACCGGACCGCGTTTGCAGCGGCCGGCACGCAAACCAGCGGAGCGCCACGGAAGCGCCGCTGCTGTCTCTCTGCAGGCTATTTGATCAGCGGTTTCCTGCAGCGCGGGCAGGTCTTTTCGTCGATATCCACCAGACGGGAGCAGAACATACAGACCACCTTGTCGTCAAGAGTCTTGTTCCGCTTCTCATAAGGAAACGGGAAACCGGGGACGAAACGCACTTCATCGCCTATGGCAAAATAGTCGTACGCCGGGCCCATAGCCGAGTCCTCTATCTTTTTCTTCTTTCCTTCAGCAGTTCTGACGTAGATGACCTTCTTTGTCTGGTTGTTCTTCCTGGAGGCGACAACAGTCTCCTTGTCGACGACAACCCCGCTCCAAGGTTTTCCACGGTTAGCCTTGGCTGAAGAGAACAGATTGCAGACAAGCATTATGGCTGCAATCACGGCACCTCCGACGACGGCATCCTTCAATTCGATTTCATCAGAATAAATCCCGACGAAAAAAGCGATGACCACAGGCAGCAGCGTCAGCACAGCGACCCATACCCTGTGCGACTTGCGCAGCTTCTCCAGCGCGGCCTTCACTTCAGGCGAATCGACCATATCTGAGTAATCGGACAGACGGCCATCCGCGGCAGGCGTGGTCCCGGCGGAGAGATCATTTATCTTTGTTCCGCATTCACTGCAGAAGAGAGCGTCATCAGGAAGCTGGACGCCACAGTTCGGACAATACATAACCCTTTTTTCTTGCAAGTTAGTCAGATATTGCATAAATTGCAACAGGTAAATGACTTAAACTTACTTTTCCCATATGAGAAACTTTTATTGTCCGAATTGTGGAAGCGAGATTCCCGACGGTGCGAAGTTCTGCGCGTCGTGCGGAGAACCCGTCGCTGACGTGGATACGGCGGTCGAAACTGCCGGAGAGGAAAAGGCCCGGGGCAGCAAGGTGACGGAGAACATCGCTATCGGCCCTGACGGCAAGTACCACTGGTACTATGAATTCAAACTGATGAAGAACCCGACAATCCTTTATCTACTGTGGAAGATATTTTTCTGGATCGGCGCAGGAATATGGCTCTTCCTGGTTCTCCTCGAGCTGTGCGAGGGGACCACACTGTCCGAGATATGGAAACTGACCAAGATCTTCGCAGCAGGCATTGCGGGTTTTATGGTCTTCGTCGCCCTCGGCTATTTCATCTATGCAGCGTTAGTGGGATTCAAGTACTGCGTCATGTTCGAGATGGACAATGAACGCGTGGTCCACACCCAGATGCCGCGGCAGTTCAAGAAAGCACAGGCGATGTCACTGGTGCTCGTTCTTGCAGGCATCGCCGCAAAGAGCCCCGGCGCGGTCGGCACAGGAATGCTTTCGTCTGCGAGAAACACGATGATATCAAGTTTCAGCAGCGTCAGGAGCGTGGAGATATTCAGGAAGAGGAATGTGATCAAAGTCAACGAGAGGCTCAACAAGAACCAGGTGTATGCCGAGGACGCCGATTTTGATTTCGTGGTGGAATTCATAAAGGCGCGTGTCGGCAAGCGCTGCAAGATTTACGAAAAGCAGTAATCCCTGTACCGTGATCAATGCAAAAAGGCCGGCTCGAATTGAGCCGGCCTTTGGATTATCAGCAGCAATCTGCTATTCCCAACCTGGGTTCTGAGTCAGTTTGTAGCCCTTGTCGGCATACTTGACGATCTCAGCGACAGGGAGAGCCTTCAGATAGTACTTGTCATTGTTGAAGACGCGTTTGCCCTTCTTGTAATCGTACATGATGTAGCCCTTCTTAGGAGATGCATTGCCCGGATCTTCAGGGTCAAAGAGGATGATACCGCCGGTGATCGGAGCGAACTTGGCGTCAGCGAGGTTGATGTATGCACCTCTGAATGCCTTTGAAGGATTGCCTTCCTTGTCCTCTGAGTTGAGGTAGCTGAACTTGCCCCAACGGCGGAGGTCTTCGCAGCGGCGGCCTTCCTGCATCATCTCGACGCGGCGCTCACGACGGATTTCCCAAAGGATCGGATCGATGTCAGCGTCACGTGCAGGGTCGTTGATGACGACACCGTTTGCAGAGATGGCGTTGCCTGAGAGAACCATCTTAGGAAGCTTCGGAGCAACGGCACCGTTGTGCTTGAGCTCGCGTGTGCGGATCTTGTTGATACTGTTGTCGAGGTCAGCCTGTGAGAATGCAGCACCGCCGGCCTTTGAAATCTCATAGCGTGCCTCAGCATAGTTCAGGAGAACCTCAGCGTAACGCATGCAAGGAGCGTCAGCAGGGCTCTGGCCTGTACCGACCACGAATGGAGAGTCCTCGATGTACCACTGCTCGTTGACGAACTTGCTGCAGCAGTATCCTGTAGGAGACTTGCCTTCGAAGTATGAGACGCCTGTTGCGCCCATAATGCGGAGAGAGTCCACGAAAGTCTCGTACATACGAGGGTCGCGGTTTTCAAGAGCGCCCTTGTTGATCTCGTGGTACTTGCCGCCTGTATAGACAGGAGACTGGAAGATTGGCAGACCGTCGATGCTGAGGTAGCTCTCGAGAGCGTCAGTGGTGGCGCCGCCGCGTGCGTCCTCACGGCGCGCGTAGATACCGACAGAGTTGCACTGTACGCCGTAAGTGTATTCACGGTAGAAGATAACCTCCGGGTTGCCTGCGAGGTCGTCCACAGAGAAGAGAGCGTTGTACTGGTTGCCGATTGCGAACGGGCCGGCCATAACGGTCTGAGCGCCGTTGACAGCACCCTGGAAGAGATCCTTCAGTGTGCCTGAATCAGCATTCTGGTGGTACTTGAGCCAGGTTGCGTGATAGAGCATATCGCGAGACATATAAGCGCCGGCGACATACTTGGTGACCTGGCGCTTGCCGTCATCAGCACGCATATTTTCAATTGCGAATTGATAGTCCTCAAGGACGTGCTTTGCAACTGTTGCGTATGGATCGCGGTCCTTGTAGAGAACATCGGCGTCAGCAGGGTCAGTGACACTGCCAAAGTAAGGGCAGTCGCCGTACACCTTGAGAAGTTCGCTGTATGCCATTGCGCGGAAGTAACGTGCAACGCCCATCCAGTGGTTGGCAGCCTCGGCTGAGATATTCATATCAGGGATCTTCTCGATCATCACATTGGCCTTGTAGATGACGCCGTACATAGAGCTCCACGAATGGCTGTTGTTGTAACCGTCGATGTTGGATACAGGGAAGAGAGTGCTGCCGCCGCTGATGGTCACGAAGTCGTCTACATAGTCGTCACCGGTAGAGAATTTACCGAATACCTGATAGTCAGCGTCATATCCGCGGTAGAAGCTTGAATAGAAGTCCTGCGCGTATGTACGGAGAGAGACCTCGCTCTGCCAGAATGTATCGTTAGTCTGCTTGTCCTGAGGGTCTCTTGTAAGGAAGTCTTCGCAAGCGGTCAAAGTCGTAGCGAGTACGGCGATTGACAGAATCATATATAATCTTTTCATAGTCTATATCTGTATTAGAATGTGAGCTGAAGACCGAATGAGAGAGCTGTTACGTAAGGGTAGCTGCGGCCGAAGTTACGTGCGTCAGATGATCCGCCAGGAGCACGGACGCCGATTTCAGGGTCGATTGCTGCCATTACCTTGTCGACAGTGAAGAGGTTTTCACCTGTGAAGTAGATGCGGCAGCGCTCGATGTGCGCCACGTTCATCCATTTCTTAGGGAAGGTGTAACCGAAGGTGAGGGTCTTGAGACGGAAGTAACCCATCTTGAGCATATAGCGGTCATTGATGGTGAAGTTACCTGACTGAGACTGACCGTAGACATACTGACGAGGGAAGTAAGCATCCTGATTGTCAAGAGTCCAGTAGTCTTCCTGACCCACATAGTAAGGCTCGCCGCTTGTGAAGCCAGGGAGAACCTGGTTGCCGGCAGCCCACATATCCTTCTTAGCAACGCCCTGGAAGAAGACGTTGAAGTCGAAGCCCTTGAAAGCAGCCTCGAGATTGAGACCGAACTGGAAGCGAGGGAAGCAGTTGCCGATGACAGAATAGTCACCAGGCTCTGTTGTAGTCGCGCCCTTCTTGATCACATTGTCACCGTCGAGGTCCTTGTAGAGGACATCACCGGGAGCGAAGCGGTAGTTCTTAGGGAACACCTGAGTCTGGTCAGGGAGACCCGGCTTGAGGGTTGTACCGTCAGCCTCGAAGTCGGCTGGAGTGAGGAAGCGGTCGAATGTGAGGCCCCAGATGTCACCGAGCACCATACCCTCTTTGTATACAGAAGAGCTGTACCAGCCTGAACCTGCTGAATATGAAGGGATGGCAGTGTTGTTGGTCCACTTGGTGACTACAGTCTTATAGTCAGAGAGTGAACCTGTCGCGCCGAAGTAGAAGCCGTTGTCGAAGTTCTTGTGGAAATCGACTGCAACTTCCCAACCGTCAGTGCGGATAGCGCCTGTGTTCTCGTAAGGAGCGGTTGCTCCGAGGGTCTGAGGGAGGTTGGCTGCTGTGAGGATGTCGCTGGTTATACGCCTGTACCAGTCGAATGAGACACCGAGCACGTCGCTGAAGAAGCGTGCGTCGACACCTGCATCGATTGTGGTGACCTTCTCCCAGGTAAGGGAGTTGGAGACGATGGTCGGCTTGCCGGTTGACTGAACCTTGGCGCCGTCGATGATCCAGGAGTCTGTTGAAGTTGAGAGTGTGGAGACGAAACGGTCTGTTCCCACATCCTGGTTACCGATCATACCGTATGAGCCCCTGAGCTTGAGAGAGCTGAGGAAAGGCTTGAGCGGCTGCATCCAAGGTTCCTCAGAAATACGGTAACCGACTGATGCTGAAGGGAAGAATGCGAATCTCTGGCCTGAAGGGAAACGGGATGAACCGTCATAGCGGCCGTTGATCTCGAGAAGGTATTTGTCCTTGTAAGCGTAATTGATACGGCCGAAGAAGCCCTGGACTGCCCACCAGGTGTGAGCGGCGCCAGTCTCCTGGTTGCCGGTGGCGAGGTTGAGCTCAGCCTTTGAAGGCTCGAGGAGGCCGAATCTCTTGGCCATCAGATACTCGTACTCGCTCTTCTCAGTGTTGGAACCTACCATCACTGTGAAGTCGTGGTTCTCAATCTTCTTCTTGTAGGTAGCGATGGCATTGAGAGCGAAAGCCTCTGTGCGGCTGTCCTGACGCTCTACATAGTCATACTTCGCATTGATATACTGCTTTGCGAAAAGGCCGTCCTCGTTCGCAATGGTCGAGAAGACGTCGATGGCGCTGATGGCAGTGACGTCGCCGTATCTCTTGAAACGGGTCTCAGTGGTGTAGTATGAACCGTCGATGTCGATGGTGAAGCCCTTGAAAGGCTTGAAGGTGAGACCGCCGTTGAATCTCTTGAACTCACGTTCGCGCCTCTGTGAAGGAGCGCCTGCAAGTTCGGTCAGGCCGCTTCTGAAGTCCTGTCCCTTATATGTTCCGTAAGGGTACATAGCCTGCCAGCGGTACAGATAGTACATTGCGTCGTAGAGGTCTGAGTTGTAGTTCATAGGGTTCTCATAGTTTGAACGGGTGAACATTACACCTGCGCGGAATGAGAGCCACTTGTTGATCTCGGAGTTCATAGACATATTGACGTTATATCTGTTGAACTTGTCCGAGTTGATCTTCATCATACCCTGCTGGTTCAGATAACCGAGGGAGATGTTGTAGTTGGTCTTGCCGTTACCGCCGTTGACAGAAAGGGTGTGGTTCTGCTGAGGAGCCCAGTCGCGGACATACCTGTCATACCAGTCCCAGGTACGGATGAAGAACATACCGCCGTCACGGAAGTACATATCACGGCCGACTACCATTTCGTCACCGAACTCGTCGCCGAAGCCGTACTTGTCCCAGTAAGCCTTCATATCGTTGATGCTCTGCTGGTCAACGCGCATATTACCGACGATGTTGTAGTACTGGACGCTTTCAGGGTTGGCTGCTGCGTTCTTTGCACCTTCAAGGTTCATTGCGCCCTGCTGCCAGCCCGGGAGCTGCTTCGGGGTCTTGGTAGGGGTTCTCATTGAGAAGTTGTTTGAATACTTCACAGTTACCTTCTCCGCCCTTGCCTTTGCCTTGGTGGTGATCAGGAGCACGCCGAATGCTGCACGTGCACCGTAGATTGATGATGATGCCGCATCCTTGAGGACTGAGATTGACTCGATGTCGTCAGGGTTGACGAGAGAGATGTCAGTCACCTCGACGTTGTCCACGAGGATCAGAGGGTTGCCGTCACCGTTAGGAGAAGAGACGGAACCACGGATCTTGATGGTCGGAGCGCCGCCGAGCTCACCGGAGTTGGTGGTTACAGTAAGACCCGGGACAGCGCCCTGGAGAGCACGTCCGATATCAGAGATAGGACGGCTGTCAACGGTCTTGGAGACATCGACAGAAGATACCGCACCGGTCAGGTTCACCTTTTTCTGTGTACCGTAACCGACTACGACGACTTCGTCAAGGAATTCGTTGTCCACGACAAGGACAACCTTGAGGCTGCCGGCTGCCTGAATCTGCTTTGTGGTGTAGCCCACGCAGGAGACTTCAAGGACAGCTCCGGTCTTGGATGTCAGGGCAAAAGCGCCGTTGAAGTCAGAGACGGTACCGTTGCGGGTGCCGAGCTCAACGATGCTCGCACCTACAACAGGCTGTCCTTCTTCATCGACGACTGTACCCTTGACATTCAGGTTTTGCGCAAACGCCATCCCCGTTGAGAGGATGAGCACGCAAACCGCCGCAAAGAAGCGGCCGAAACGATTAGTACTAATCATAGCGTGTGTTTTAGGTAAATGTATTATGATGTTGAATTAAACTGTTATGATTATTCAGGATAGATAAGGTACGGCCGCCTCCGGACCTTGAACGCCTCCACGTCAGCGGCCCAGGCCGCCTTTATCTCTTCCGCGCTGCGACCCTCCAGAATCATCTGTCGGGGATAGCGCTGGCCTATCTGCCGCTCGAAATGAGGATTTTCTGCGCCGAAGAATTCCTCGCCGAGGCCAAGGTTGCTGTAAGCGTCGATCAGGTAGCTGAGGTTTACCTCTTCAGACCATATCGCCTCAAGAGGCACAGTGCGCAAGTCGCGGCCGAAGCAGGTCACGTCCTGGAAGCGCGGTGTCTTTGCGCCCGGGATGCTGCGCGGAGTGAAACTGAAATCGGAGCCCCTGTAGTCAGGATGGCCGTAGACCTCGAAAGGAAAATCGGTGCCCCTTCCCTCCACCGCCTTTGTGGCAGTGAAGAAGCAGGTAGAGGAGTACAGATAGATGGACTTCATATCCTTGAGATTCGGCGAAGGCTGCATCAGGAGGGTGTACTTGGTGCTGTGGGTGTAGTTGAGACAAGGGATGACCGTGAGGTCGCACTGGCGTCCGTCAGGAAGCCATCCTTCACCGTTGATCATCAGCGCGAGCTCGCCCATCGTCATACCGTGAACCATAGTCACCGGCAGCCAGCCGATGGAAGACTTGTACTCCATATCGAGAGTCGGCCCGTCAACATAGAAGCCGTTCGGATTAGGTCTGTCGAGCACAATCATCTTCTTGCCGTAGAGCGACCCCGCCTCCATAAGATGGTGCATTGTGATATAGTATGTGTAGTAGCGGAGGCCGACGTCCTGGATGTCCACTACTATCACGTCGAACTTGTCCATCGACTCAGCGCCCGGGAGATGCGTGCCGTTCTCATAGAGCGACAGGATCGGAACCCCGGTCTTCTCATCCACAGAGCTGGCAACATTCTCCCCCGCATCGGCGCTGCCGCGGAATCCGTGCTCAGGCGAGAAGATTGCAGTCACATTGACTCCCTTCTCAATGAGAGCATCCACTATATGCGGGCCGTACTTCACCTCCCCTCCCTCGACGGCAGGTGTCCCGAACGGGATGGTGCTCTGCTCCTCAGTGACTGTCGCCCCGGCAGGCACCTTCAGTCCTTCGGACCAGTCGCCCACGATTCCGGTGTGGTTGCTGTAGACAGCCACACGCTGCCCCTCGAGGAGTGGAAGAAATTCAGAAAACTGTTCGTCACCGAGTATGACACGGCCTTTGTCACCGGCAGAAGGCGAGCAGGAGGCCAGAAGACTGATTGCCAGAGCAATCCATAAGGGCTTGAATTTTGGCATAAGTTACTCACGGACTATGTGCCCGTATCTGTATATATCGGACAAATTTAGTAAAAAAATTGAAACGGACTCAATTTTCAATAGCGGCTCGTTCAGCGGAGCGCCACGGAAAAGCGCCGCTGCAAAAAAAATGGGGCCGGAAATGATTCCGACCCCAAATTCATATAGTAAAGTTCAGGTTTAGTCAACGTCCCACCAAACTCTCTTCTGGTAGGTGTCTTCACCGAGACGTGCTACAGCAGCACGCACGTTCTCTTCGTTGGTGTTGTACTCTGATGATGGGTAGAACAGTCTGAGAAGATAAGCGTTTGACGTGTTGTTCTTGTAGTCAGCATCGCTTCTGATGAAGTTCGCGCAGATTGTTGCGAACGGGATGAGAGTAGGCTTGTGGTACTGACGGTGATCGCTCCATGCCTCGAAAGCACCCTCGAAGAATCCTGCGATGTACTTCTGAGTGAGAATCTTGTCAAGTGCAGTGTTGCAGCTGCCGGAGTTGTCGTTGTAAGCGACTGTAGTTCCGTAGTAGTTCTTCTCTGTTGAGTTGAGATATGAGTTGATTGTAGCTGCAGGGACACCGTAGGTCTCCATATCAGCCCTGATGCCGTCTTCGTAAGCAGACTTGGCGTCAACTGAAGCGAGTTTCCTTGCTCCTGCGATAGCCTTGAGGAAGCATACCTCGCTGTACTTCATTATCGTCCAAGGAATTTCAGGATTTGAACGGTAATATACAGACATGTTAGAATAGTTCTGGCAGTTGTCGACAACTCCTGCAGGGAGGCCGATGAACTCACCGCTGAGGCACTTGTTGCTTGAATGGCCAGGCTCTGAACCTCTCCACCAGCCGTTGTAGGTAGCGTCAGAAATGCTGAGGGTTCCTGCAGGCTGGAAGTGGATAGGAGCGCGAGGGTCAACTTTGTCAGGACGTACGACTGCATTGACACTTGCGTCAGTGATCTGGCTGTTAGCCTTCTGGTCAGCTGCGGTCGGCCATGCAACACCGCCGAGACCGGTCACGAGGCGCTCGTAAGCGAGTGACATATGGCAGGCAGAGTGAGTGGAAGTCCTTCCGTAATAGATAGGGTTCCAGGTGTAGTCGCTGTTGCTGGCTGCACCCATTGTCATATAGGCGCCGTCAGCGTTTGAAGTCATCACGCCGTCAGAGATAGCTGAAGCAGCTTCTGCAGCAGCCTGTGAAGGAGCGACGTCAGCGATACGGCAGGCCATACGGAGACGGAGGGAGTTGGCGAACTTCTTCCACTTGTTGACGTCACCCTGGAAGATGAGGTCATAAGCGCCCACGAAATTTGCCTTTGAAGGGTCGAGAGCGGCAGCAGCCTCCTTGAGTTCCTTGAACATAAGGGTGTAGACTTCTTCCTGGGTGTCATACTTAGGGAGGTGTGCGTCGTCGGAAGCAGCCTCGCTGTAAGGGAGGTCACCATAGATGTCGGTTGTACGCTGCATAGTCCAAACTTTCCAGATCTTTGCCATCTGGACAAGGTTTGCATACTGAGGGTCGTCACCGCTGACGCGGATGATGTTGTTGAGTTCCTTGAGAGTCGAGAAACCTCTGCTCCACAAATCACCTGTATCAGCGTCGGTGATATCGTAGTCGGCTCTTGACTGAGTGGTGTTGGCGTCATACTCGCAGAACTCAGTGAACATAATGAGCTCATCGCTCTGGTATGTATTTCTGTAGCAGATAGAACGGCTTACAGCATACTGGAACTCCATATTAGGGTTGGCAGTTGAAGATGAAGGGCTGTTAGGGCTGATGTTCATCTCCTCGAACTTGTCGGTGCAGGCTGGCATCAAAAGAAGGACAGCTGCAGCAGTGAATAATGCCTTGAAAATATTTTTCATGATTGTCTCTTGATTTGATGGTTAGAATGTGATGTTGAAGTTGAAGCCGAAGCGGCGGGTTGAAGGAAGTGAGCAGGACTCATATCCCTGTGCTGTACCTGTTGAGTAAGAGCACTCAGGGTCAACACTTGGCATTGCGTTGTAGAAGAAGAAGAGGTTGTTTCCTACAACACTGAGTTTCATACCCTTGACAATTGAACCTTCGAACCACTTCTTAGGGAAACGGTAACCGAGGCTCATTTCACGCATACGGATGTTTGTCATATCGTATACATAATGACCGCGAGCACTGCCCCACTGGCTGTAGTAAGTGGTAGGGTCGAGCTGTACGGTGTTAGGCAGTCCTGTGTCAACATCGATACCATCAGTGATGAGACCCTTGCCTGTTGCATAGTATTCTGCACGGCCAGGGACTGTGTTCTTGAGCTGTCCGTTGCCCTCGAGACGAGGCATTGACTCCATATACATCTTGCCGCCGAAACGTGCGTCGATCAGGAAGCTGAAGTCGAAGTCCTTCCATCTGAGAGTAGAGCTGAATGCACCCATCCAGTCAGGGTTCATGTTACCCTTGAGGATTTCCTCAGAGGTGATCTGAACCTTACCGTCCCTAGTGAGGGCGCGGCCCTGTTCGTCAGTCTTGACATCCTTTGCATAGATGTTACCGAAAGGCTCGCCGACCTTTGCGACGACTGAGATACGGCTCATAGGCTGAGAGAGGACGTAGTTGTCGATACCTTCAGCAAGCTCGAGGACTGTTGACCAGTTCTTGGTGTAGTTGAACTGAACTTTCCAGTTCCAGTCCTTTGTCTCAACAGGGATAGCGTCAACGATGAGCTCGATACCCTTGTTGTTGATGGCGCCGGCATTGATCATCCTTGAGGTGTAACCTGTAGTGATAGATGATGCAAGGCTGATGATCTGGTTCTTTGTTGTCTGGTCGTACCAGGTGAAGTCGAAGCCGAATCTGCCGTTGAAGAAGCGGGACTCGAGACCGATTTCATAACCGTCCTGACGTTCAGGCTTGAGCTCTGCGTTAGGGCGTGTGCCGGGGAGGTTCATCACGAGACGGCCGCCGGCCTGGTTCTGGGATGTTCCCATTGTAGGATAGAGGCTGTAAGGGTCAGTGTCCTTACCTACCTGTGCGTAAGCTGCGCGGACCTTTGTGTAAGTGAGCCAAGAAGGAGAACCTGCGCCGACCTTGTTGAGCATGTCGGTGATGACCCAGCCCACTGATACTGAAGGATAGAAGTATGACCAGTTGGACTTAGGGAGTGTTGATGACCAGTCGTTGCGGGCTGTGACGTCGAGGTAGAGGAATCCGTCATATTCAGCGTGAGCCATTGCATATACTGACTGAATCTCCTTCTCAGACTTGCTGCTGCTTGCGGAGATTGTCATACCGTTGCTGATTGTGAACAGGTGAGGGATGTTGAGGCCTGATGCAGACTCTGAAGTGCTCTTTGCACTGCGGTGCATGATGTTGGCACCGGCGTTGGCAGAGACGCTGAACTTGGAGCCGCCCACATTGTCAAAGTGGAAAGATGCGAGGACATCAGCGTTGATCTCCTTGAAGTATCTTGTGTTCATTGAGTAGTAGCCGTCTGTTGAAGCGGTGCAGAGACCTTCGCGGCGCCAGAGTTCCTTGTTCACGTTGTAGGTGTCGATACCGTACTGTGCCTTGATGTCGAACCACTTGACAGGAGCGTACTTGAGGTTTCCGTGAGCAGTGACACGGTTGGTGATATCCTCATTGCCGTAGTATTCGCAGAGAGCGTAAGGGTTCTGGAATGTTGACAGAGTGACCTTGCCGCCGTTGTTGTAGTATGCCCAGTCGAGATAGTTGCCGTTCTCGTCGAAGATCTCCTTCATGTCGTGGAGGTTGATGCTTCGTGGAGAGTAGATGAGTGCGAATATAGGGTTGTTGCCGCTTGCACCGACGCCGACACGGTTGTGACCGATCTGGTGAGCGAACTGAACCTTGGTCTCAGCTGTGAGATGAGGGAGGAGTTCAGCTCCTACGCGGGCAGTGAAGTTAGTCTTCTCGAGACCGTTGTTAGGAATGACGCCTTCCTGGTCGAGGCGTGAAACGCCGAAACGGTAGGTAGCCTTGTCGGAACCGCCGGAAACGTCGATAGAAGTGGTTGTTGCGTAACCGGTCTTCATGAATGAGTCGAAGTTGTTGTTCTCGGCCTTCATAGGAGTCATCTGATGGGTTCTCCAGTGTTCTACTGATGTTCCCATTGCAGGACCCCAGGATACGCGGGCGTCAGGATCGAAGACACCGTTCTGGCCCTGACCGAACTCATCCTGGAAATCCGGCTGGAGAGCGACTCTCTCGAATGTGGTGTTGTTTGAGAAAGTCACCTGAGGCTTCTGGCCCTTCTTACCGGACTTGGTGGTGATGAGGATCACACCGCTGCCGCCTCGTGAACCGTAGAGCGCTGCTGCTGAAGGACCCTTGAGGACAGAGATGGACTCGATATCGTCAGCATTGAGCATACCCATACCGTCACCATAGTCATATCCACCGTAAGATGCACCGCTGATGGAGTCATTGTCCTGAGTGTTGTCGTAAGGGACACCGTCAATGACGAGGAGCGGCTGGTTGTTGTTGAGTGAAGACTCACCGCGGATGACAATACGGTTTGAACCGCCAGGAGAGATTGTACCGGTGACAAGCATACCGGCAACCTTACCTGAAAGGGAAGTACCGATGTTCGCAGTACGGTTTTCAAGGAGGGATTCACCTTTGAGGTCCTGGACTGAATATGTAAGGGCTTTCTTCTCCCTCTTCATACCCAATGCAGTCACGACTGCATCCTGAAGCATCTCGACGTCGGCCTTAAGGACTACGTCAATTACAAATGCCTGACCCACTGTGATTTCCTGGGTCTCATAACCGATGCAGGAGTAAACCAGGACAGTGCCAGGCTTAGCTGCGATGTTGTACTTACCATCAATCGAAGTGACAGCAGCAGTGTTAGTACCCTTCACCATGACTGCAACACCGGGAACACCCTGGGGTTCGTCAGCTGAGGTGACAGTACCGCTGACAGTCTGAGCCTGCGCAAACGAAGTTGTGCAGATGGCTGCGACTGCCAACAGGATAGTCAGAATTTTTTTCATACTGGTTATAAAGTGTTGGTTAAAAAGTATTATGGTTTAACAAATCTCGCAAATATACGCATTTTCTTCATATATCCAATCCCTACCATCACTCAAGGCAGACTTTCTCAGCGACTGAACGCAGGTATGCGCAGATTTCCGGGTCGAGTCCGAAAGTTGCCCTGTCGGAAGTGAACGGAGTTCCGAATATCATCAGATAGTTGCAGCAGGCCTTCAAGTAGGCGCCATAGGCTGCCGGATGGTGGTCGTCGGTGCTGTAGAGATGTCCGTAGTACTCCGGATGCTCCGCCCTTACAACCGCAAATGCCTTTGCTATCGGCGACACGGAAGCCTCAGCCACCTCTGCGAGTTCAGCGGCGCCTTCGGTGGAGCACTTGTCGAAGTAGTCGTAGCCGCCGAAACCGCCGAAATACTCCTGGCTGAATGCCCAGGTCTGTTCGAGAAGGATATCAGTCTTCGGAGAGAAGTATCTGATGACTTTGGCGATGGATCGGGTGAAGTTCTTGATCTCCTCGTTCTTGTCGCGGCCGTATCTTGCGGCCTGGGTGCTCTGGTCCTGGAGGATGAACCAGTCATATCCTCCCTCTGAGATCACGTCGAGGCTGCCTGTCAGTCCGAGATGGTTCCTGAAGCGTGCGCCGGGATAGTTGTTGACGTGCATATCGAGGTAGTGGCCCTCACACCAGGCGATCTCCTTGAGGCAGAAGTCGCCGGAGTTGACGAATGTGAAGGAGTTTCCGACATAGCCGACCTTCACGGTATCCTTCGGGGCTGTTGTGCCGAGGTCATTCGCATATCCTGCGATATAGCCGTACGGCATCAGCTTGACGTGGCTGTCGGCATCTGTGGAGCCGATGACGCTGCCGTTGCAGGCCTCGTTGCCGATGGCGCGCAGGCGGACAAGGACCTCATCCTTCACTTTCTTGCTGAAGCGGAAGGTCTGGATGACAGTGGCAGGCTCGCTGGGGCCTCCCACGCACTTGACGGTGTCAGCGGCAATCCACTTGCCGCCGTCACAATACTCCACAGCGAAATATTTCGGTGAGCCGGGTGCCGTGCCGAGCATTATGTCGAATTCTACGAATGAGCCGGCCTTGAGGGCCTTCCTGACAGGGAAGTGCCAGGTAAGCACGTCCCCTTCTCTGAGCCCCTCGCACTTTGGAGCGTCGAGATAGCCCTCTCCGCACTCGTTTGCACGGATGTGGCTCCTGTCCGCCTCCCAGAGCATCTCGAAGGCAGAACCGTCAGTCTTGGTGAGTTTCCATTTGCTCGGGAAAGTCTGAGCGGACAGACTTCCGGCGCAAACCAGCGCGGCAAGCGCAACAAAAAAAGCTTTTTTCATATTCTGCAGTATTTGTATGTTTTTCTAACGTAGTCTTTCCTTCTCAAAGTGACTGCGCACCTTGAGGAAATAGTAAACCATTCCGAGGATGTTGACGGCCGCAGCCGTCCAGAAGGCGGCATGATAGCCGGAATGTTCAGACAGAAGGCCGCCCAGCAAGACTCCGAGGCCCACTCCGGCGTCCCAGGAGGTGAGGATGGAGGAGTTTGCAGTCCCCCTCTGGCTGTGCGGTGCCAGATTGATGAACATATTCTGGAACGCAGGATACATATGGCCGTTGCCCATACCTATTATGAATGCAGCCGCATAGTAGCCTTCCTCATTGTGGAAGAGGGCGAATACAGTGAACCCGCAGGCTGCGACAATCACCCCGATCGCGGCATTCCTGCTCACCATATTCTTTCTCAGAGCCTTCGCTCCGGTCAGACGCGACACTATCAGTCCAACCGCGAAGAGAGAGAAGAAGAGTCCTGTGCCGCTTGTGATGCCCAGCTCCTCCTTTCCGTATATGGCCACATAAGTCGAGATGATTCCGTAGGAGAAGGCGTAGCATATCATCGCCAGTGCCTCCCGCCACCCTTTCACAAGGAAGAAGCGGTCGAGCGAGACAACCTTTTTTTCAGGCACGAAGTCGCGCTTCGGCAGCTTGATGGTGGCATCGAGCACAAGCCCGAGGAGCGAGAAGAGGAGCGATATCCAGAACAGCGCCTTGAAATCGCCAGAGAATGCCTGCAGCAGGTATATGGCCACCACAGGTCCCGTTGCCATAGCAAGGTTGTTGCTCAGACCATAGTAGCCTATCCCCTCCGCCCTTCGCTCGCTTGGAAGCACATCTATCGCCACTGTGCTGGCAGCGACAGTAGTCGCTCCGAAAGGAGCGCCGTGGAGAGTGCGGAATATTGTGAAGAGGGTTATCGACCCCGCCACCAGATAGCCGCCGAAGATGGCGAAGAAGACAAAGTTGCAGATAAGCAGCACCGCCTTCCTCGGGAAATTGTCCACCACATATCCGCTGAAGGGCCTGATGACCAGGGCCATCACCGTATAGCCTGCCAGACAGAGCCCGATGGTCTGCTTGTTGGCGCCGAAGGTCTCGGACAGGTACAGCGGCAGAAGGGGCACAATGAGAGTGAAAGAGAAATGGATCAGGAAGTTGCCTATCCATATCTTCAAGTAGTTCGAGTTCCAGAGTTCAGGCTTCTCTTCCATCCTTGCTGCGGTTTGTTGAGTAGATAAGTGAAATCACTCCGGGCATCACGAAAAGTATCATCACCACAGCTGACAGGGCCCCGAGGGAGAGGCTCTGGACTATCGGCTGTATCATAGCATCGTCAAGCAGGAGGGCCATCGCTCCGGGCACGCATACCATAATGAGGCCCGATGTGAGGACTGTGGCGATGGAGCCGCGGTAGGCTTCGCTGAGGTTCCTGTGCTCGCGGAAATAACTGGTGAAGAGTATCCCGTAGTCGATAGTGGCTCCCATAAGGATGCTCTGCACTATCAGATATGCAAGGTAAAGCACTGCGGAGCCGCCGAAACCGCTGACGGTGACATTGAAGAAAAGAGCCGACATCACAGTCATCACCAGGACTGCCGCAGTTATCAAAGAACGGAAAGTAATGGTTACGACAAGCAGGATAGCAAGCACTGTCAGCAGTGTTATCATCCTCATTTCCCTGCCAAACCCCTCTTTCATCTCAAGGAACATTACAGATTCTCCGACAAGGTTCCATCCTGAAGAGAGCGATTCGCTGCAAAGAGTCCTCAGCCTCTTGATGAAAGCCTCGGTCTGAGGTGATTCGTCAGGATAGTCCGTGATGAAGGCGGCGATGGAATGACCAGGTCCCTTCATCCTGCCGACACCGGAAGCCATCTGGTCCTTCATATCCCGGAACTGTCCGCGCACATCACTGCCGATGAACGCGCAGAAACGCGGGTCATTCATTATATCTTCGGAGAGGAAGTCCACAAATTCCTCCACAGACATTGTCCACTCCTCATTGTAGTTTCTGTGACTGCCATAGTAGGTATATAGCAGCGACATGACCGAAGGGTCGACCTGAGACCCTATCTGCTCGAAATTTCGGCACATCTGGGCGGAAGTGAATCGTCTGGACGGGTTCATCATTGCTTCGGTAGGATCCGGTTCGGGAGCAGGAGCAGGAGCCGGTGCCACAGCTTTGACGATGGAGTCTCCATAGGCAGCAGGCAGCTGTACGGGCAGAGCGGTCTCAGCAGCTGAGGTGTCAGCAGGCGCCGGCACGGCCACACTCCTCTCCTCTCCTGCAAAGGCAGTGTCACTGAGCGGAGTGACACCGAACTCGCGCACGAGGGCGTCGATTTCGGACTTCGGGAGCCGTCTTCCGGCGGCCGCAATATCCATAATCTTCATCCTGACAGTCATTCCGGCACGCTGCTCGGCATTTACCATTGAGGAGAGCGACTTGCGGTTGAAGAGGTCCTCCACCAGAAAGTGGGCGAACTCCAGAGGAGTCATACCCTTTGACTTGTTCTTGCTGAAGGAGTAAACCATATTGGTCTGGAAGGATGTCGAACCCATAAAGGCCGACATCTCCTTGGTATCCATCTTCCTGCTGAGCTTATCACGCTCAGTGAGTCTGACAAGCTGCTGTGTCTCCACGGAAGGCTGCTGCTCAGCGAGCATCAGCATATAGACGTGCAGCAGCATAGGCTGAGGCTCCTCCAGGGACGCAGCGGGCAGGTTGAGGAAATCAGATACCAGACTTACTGAGCCAGGGCCCTTGTCCATAGATGAGAACTGGCCGACCATCACCGGGTCAAGGCCGGCTATGAACTCCAGAAGGTCCGGAGTGCTGATTCTCAGTTTTTCCGGTTCTCCGAACTTCTGGTAGAATGCAACCTTCACAATCTCTTCTGTAAGCATCCCGGCGGAAGCAGAGGCCGAAGTGTCGCCTCCGGGCAGCATAGAGGCCTGTTCAGCGAGTTCCCTGATCGCTTCAGCCAGCGAAGCGGCACTGTGAGGACGCTGCATCAGCGATGGATACGACAGGGCAAGCTGCACTCCGCTGTCAGCGGAAATACTGTCGACAAGCGCGCATATGGCCGGTTCATCGGCATTGTCATAAACGAGCACAGCAGCGTTCTTCTTCGGGAAGAAGGCATCTATTGATGAAGGAGTGTTTGTCGAGAACTTGATGGCAGTCCTGTTGTGCAGGCAGAAGGTTCCGCCGAAGATGACGATGAATGCAACCGTCAGCAGCACCGCATTCTTTTCGCAGAAACGGGCGAGTCCGTCAGTCGGGAAGACAGGCGCCTTCTTTTCAGTGGCGGCCACTGCACGGTCGAAGAGGAGTATGAGACCCGGCAGAGCGGAGCAGGCGCAGACAAGACTGCAGAGCACACCCTTCGCGAGGACGATGCCGAGGTCCGCTCCGATCTTGAGATTCATGAAGCAGAGCATCAGAAGTCCGGTGACGGTTGTCAGTGCGCTGCTGAGGATGGCCGGACGCGACTTGCGCAGGGCCTCTGTGATGTCGTGCTCCTGACGGTATCTGTTCATCAGGATCACTGAATAGTCAATCGAAAGCGCCAGCTGCAGGACAGCGGCGATTGAATTGGTGGTGATGGAGACGCTGCCGAGAAAGGCGTTCGTGCCGGTATTGATCACAACCGCCATCCCTGTCGCTGCCAGGAAAAGGAACGGCTCCACCCACGACTTGCTCATTATCAGAAGTATGACCAGCAGAGCAGCGACTGCCAGGGCGATTGCCTTCGGATCGGGCGTGTTGCCGTCCTGTGCAGTCTGTGTCACCGTCCCGAAGTCGAACCGTTCCCTGATGTCACGTGCAAGCCGCTTCTGGTCGACTGTCTTGGCAACTGTCAGTTCATAGAGCGTATGGTCCTGAGGGTCCTGCTGCATCACGACAGCATCGACACCGGCGAATGAAGAAAGAGAGTCTTTCAATGCGTCGGCGCGGCTCTCCCCCAGCCCTTCCATCATCACACGGACATCAGCGGCTGACATCGCCGAGGCGTCGAATTCCTCAGCGATGACCTCAAGTCCTTCTCTCATAGGCGAGCCGTCAGGAAGATAACGGGTCATATCGGCGTTCACATTCACTTTGAAGCAAAGGAACGCGCACACGGCCGTAACCGCCAGCGTCAACGCCAGAGAGAGGAAGTATCCGGATCTGCGGGTCATCAACCTGCTATCGCATCAATCTCAACAAGAGCGCCTTTCGGAAGGGCGGCCACCTGGAAGCAGACGCGTGCCGGCTTGCTGCCAGGGAAGAACTCTGCATAGACAGCATTCATAGCGGCGAAGTCGCCCATATTCTGAAGAAGCACGCAGGTTTTGGCCACATTGTCCGGTCCCAGGCCGGCAGCCTCAAGGATTGCCATTACGTTGGTCAGTGACTGGCGGGTCTGAGCCTCGATTCCTTCCGGGATGCTGCCTGTGACAGGGTTGACAGGGAGCTGTCCGGAGACGTACAGAGTGCCGTTCAGCATAACAGCCTGAGAATAAGGTCCGATGGCAGCCGGGGCCTGCGGTGTTGAGATAATCTTGTCCATTTCTTTAGGTATTGTCATCTATATCCTGCAAATATAACAAATAAAACCCGGAAATTCGCTAACTTCGCCCGCTGAAAACCGATGCCGTCATATCTTCAGATAGAGAACATCTCGAAATCCTACGGGCCCAAGGTCCTCTTCGAGAATATCGCCTTCAACATCAATGAAGGAGACAAGATTGCTCTGATTGCACCGAACGGCACCGGCAAGACCTCCCTGCTCAAGATTCTTGCGGGCAAGGACAAGTCAGACAGCGGCGGCAGCATCAAATTCCTCCGCGACGTCAGGATATCTTTCCTCGAACAGGAATATGACTTCAACCCCGGGCTGACGGTGTGGCAGCAGCTCTTCCCTGAAGGCTCAAAGGCCGACTTCGACCTTGAGCTCCGCACAAAACGCTATCTTTCAGACCTCAAGCTGAGTCCGGACCAGCAGATGGGAAGCCTTTCCGGAGGTGAGGTCAAGCGTGTCGCCATCGCACAGATGCTCGCCTCGGACGCCGATTTCCTGATAATGGACGAGCCGACCAACCATCTTGACGTAGATGCGATAGAATATCTCGAGAATTTTCTCAAGCGTTCGCGCTGCACCCTCTTTATGGTGACCCACGACCGCTATTTCCTGGACCGCGTCTGCAACACAGTGATGGAGATGGACCACGGTTCCATATACATCTACCGCGGCGACTACGGGAACTATCTGGAAAAGCGCGCCGAAAGGATAGCCAACTACAACGCAGAGACGGACAAGGTACGCAACATACTCCGCAGGGAACTCGAATGGATGCACGCCACCCCCTGCGCCCGCAGCGGCAAGGCGAAATACCGCAAGCAGGCGTTCTGGGACCTCAAGGCCAGGGCGGACAGGACCTACACCACCCAGGAGGTGTCAATGGATGACCTGCGCTCCGGCACCAGGCTCGGCAGCAAGATAATCGACTGCAAGGACCTGAGCTTCTCTTACCGCGGGCCGGACGGAGAGCTCAGACCGGTTGTCAGCCATTTCACATACAATTTCCAGCGCTGCGAGCGGGTGGGCATTGTCGGCGCCAACGGTATCGGCAAGAGCACATTCCTGAGCCTGCTGCTTGGAGAGGCTGTCCGCGACGGGGCCGTGCTCTCAGGTGCTGTCGAGAGAGGCGAATCCGTCAAGGCTGGCTGGTACCGCCAGACAGGAATGGAGTTCGACAGCGACGAGACTGTGCTCGACATTGTGCCGAACACCTATCTCCTGGGCAAGTTCCTCTTCCCGCACGATATGTACTACACCCCTGTCAGCCGCCTTTCAGGAGGCGAAAAGCGCCGTCTTTACCTGCTGACAGTGCTGATGCAGGAGCCGAACCTGCTGGTGCTCGACGAGCCGACCAACGACCTGGACATCGTGACCCTCAACATTCTTGAAGAGTATCTGCTCGATTTCAAGGGCACGCTTGTGATAGTGACCCACGACCGCCATTTCCTCGACCGCCTCGTGGACCATCTGCTGGTCTTCTGCGGCGACGGGCAGATCAAGGACTTCATCGGCGGATATACCGAATACCGCTCGTTTATGTCAGACCTCGAGGAAGAGAGACGGCGCGAGGAGAGAAAGAGCGCAGAGAAGTCCGTCCCAAGGGTCAAACCCGCTCAGAGCGGTCCGAAGAAACTGTCCTACAAGGAGAAGCGGGAACTCGAGTCACTGGAGGCCAGGATCACTTCGCTTGAAGAAGAGAAGGCCGGACTTGAGGCGCTGCTTGCCGGCGGCACAGCGGATTATGCCGCCATTACCTCGGCCTCCGCACGGTATGCGGAATTGAAAGAGGAACTCGACACAGCGGAGATGCGCTGGCTCGAGCTTTCAGAGGACTTATAAGGATTTTCAGATGACACCTTTCCAGAGCAAAACACCCACAGCCAGGGCACTGATCGCAGCCATCTTCACAGTGGCGGTCTGGGCCGAGACTTTCATCTCCAGCAAGCTCCTGCTCGGCAACGGTCTGATGCCTGCCGACATCTTCTTCTTCCGCTTCCTGCTGGCCTACTGCTGCATCTGGTTCATCTCTCCGAAACGGCTCTTCGCCGGCAGTCTGAAGGATGAAGTGAAGCTCGCGCTTCTCGGCGTCACCGGCGGGTCGCTCTATTTCCTGACCGAGAACACCGCTCTGAAGTTATCCACAGCCACCAATGTATCGATACTGCTCCAGGGCACACCGATAATCACTGCGATCCTTGTGGCGCTCTTCTACCGCGACGAGCGGATGAACGGCCGCCAGATCGCAGGTTCCGTCATAGCCTTCATAGGAATGGTGCTGGTGGTGCTCAACGGACAGTTTGTGCTCCATCTCAACCCTGCCGGCGACGCCCTGGCGCTCTGCGCCTCCCTGACCTGGGGCTTCTATTCCTTGATAATGAGGAGTATGCGGGGGAAATACGACACCAGGTTCATCACCCGCAAGGTATTCTTCTACGGGCTGGTCACCATTCTGCCGTATTTCATCTTCGTAAGTCCCCTGAAACTTGACTGGCAGATTCTCTCACGCCCTGCTGTATGGGGCAACCTGCTCTACCTCGGGCTCGTGGCATCTATGCTCTGCTTCGTGCTCTGGAACTGGGTGCTCACGAAACTGGGCACGGTAAGGGCCACCAACCTCCTTTACGGGCAGTGTTTCTTCGTGATGCTGATAGCTCACTTCGTCCTCGGCGAAAGGATTACCTGGATGGCCGTCATCGGCGCCGTCATACTGATCCTTGGAATGGTCACCGCTTCTTGGCAACAGTCCAGAGCAGATATCCGAAAATAATGAAGAGTCCGAGGCCGTAGAGCTTCGGAGAGACGGCTGTGAGGACAGACGCCAGCAGCAGAAGCCCCATCACCTTGAAGGCAAGCTGCTTGGTCTCCGGCATAGCGCCCCACGCGAATTTCGCACGGCTCCTGAATGTGCTCCATTTTTCTGACAGCCTGCTGATGGTCCTGCCGTTGCCGTCCACATATTCAGCCTTGAGCGGTTTCTGCTTCCTGACCTTTACCGAAACCTGACAGGTGGCGGACTTGTTGTCAGCATCTGTGGCAGTGACTGTCATTCTGGCCTTCCCGTCCGCACGGACCAGTTTCAGTTTCTTCGAGCCCGAAAGCGCTATCGGGCTGGTCGTGGCGTTATAGCCGTTGTCGATTGTCAGCTGCGCCGAACTGGCATTCCTGCAGTTCCAGCTCACTTCCACGATGTCGCCTTCGGTGACTGTTTTACGGTTGATGTTGAGTGATATCTGTGGTTTCATACTTCTTGATATTTGTGCGGCTTCCCTTAGGGCAAAAATGATTCCGCAACAGGAACGGCTGACACGGCGTCATTGTGTGAGGGTTCTGCCGAATCGTATTAATTGCTATATTTGTAGATATGAAATTCAGATTCTTATTGGTAGCAACAGCAGCGGCGGCACTCTCCTGCATATTATGCGGAAGCAGGCGGATGGACTGCGTTGCAGAGAAAAACTATCCTATGACATACGCCCTCTGCTGCGGAGGGGCGGCTGAGATATGCAGTGCTGACGACGCGCTCAGGACACTGGCCGAATCGAAGAGACGCGCCCTGGAGAATGCCGGGTCCGGAGAGGAAGCCGTTCTCCCGGTGCTCTGGTCGGAGTCGGAGATCAAGGCCGCAGCAGCGCGTCTTTCCGCCCTCTGTTCTCCTGAAAACGCACTCGGCAAAGCCGTGGCCGCCATGCGCGCCCGTGGTGCATATTTCCTTTATGACGGTCTTTCTGACAAGGAGTTCATCGCCGAGGCTTTCTGTCAGGATGCCGAAGGAATGAACAAGGCGCTGTCAATCTACGCTCTCGGCACCGGCTGCCTATATCCGTCCATTGACTCCGTATCGTTCGACGTACGGTCACAGGACTTCAGGGATATACAGAATTATATAAACTTCAATCTCCTTAAAGAAACGGAGGGAAGCGGTCTCTTCTTCGACATACCTCTCAAGGCGGCAATGAAATATATGGAAGCGTCGGAGCGCGACGAGGCCTCTGACTTCGAGCCTCTTGCAGAGGGAGAGAACTGGGCTGCCACGATTGCCGCCCGCCAAACCGAATGGAGTTCATACCCTTATTCAGCCATTCTCGTGCTGGGATGCGGTCCTGAAGTGCCGGGCCAGCCGCTTGACCCGTACGGCCGGCTCAGGACAGAATATGCAGCTCTGCTGTACCGTGAAGGCAAAGCCCCGTTCATCATCGTGAGCGGAGGCCGCGTCCACCCGCGCAAGACCAGATTCATCGAAGCGGTGGAGATGAAACGCTATCTGGTCGAGGAGTGCGGAATCCCCGGCTCCGCCGTTTTCATCGACCCTCACGCAAGGCATACCACCTCAAACTTGCGCAACGCCTCCAGGATTATGGCCAGGGCCGGGTTCCCGATGGAACGCAAGGCTCTGGTCACATCAGGCAAATCGCATATAGACTATCTCACCACAGAAAGGTTCACCGCACTCTGCAAGAAGACTATGTGGATTGTGCCGTTCACTCCCGGAGAAAGGCTGAACGACCGGGAGCTGGAGTTCACACCTTCTGTCTCCTCCCTGCAATGCTGCCCGCTCGACCCTCTGGATCCGTAGAGAGAATTCTTTTGAAAACCGATTTGCCAGAAACACCTTAACTTCATATGAAACACTTCTGCACTCTTCTTGCCGCCCTTGTCCTGGCAATGATGCCGGCTGGGGCTTTCGAATGGAAGGCCGAATGGATAACCATCGAACGCTGCCACAGCGCGGCCAACACCTGGATAGCTTTCCGTACCACAGAGAACATAGCCGCAGTTCCCGAATCGGTGACCGCACGCATCGCCGCGGATTCCCGCTACTGGCTCTGGATCAACGGCGAGCCCGTTGTCCGCGAGGGTGGCCTCAAGAGAGGGCCGGCACCCGGCGCAGGATATTACGACAAGGTTGAGATCGCGCCATATCTCAAGTCCGGAGAAAACCATATCGCAGTGCTTGTATGGCACTTCGGACAGAACGGCTTCAGCCATCAGAACAGCGGAACCGTGTCTCTCCTCTTCCAGGCCGAGGGAGACGGCGTCGAGATTCTCTCCAGCCGCCCGAACTGGCAGAGTTCAATCCACAGGGGATTCAGCACCGTCAGACCGGAGACCAACTTCCGCCTCCCGGAGAGCAGCATACGCTATGATGCCGGTGCTTTCGACGAAGAGTGGATAAACGGGAAGGGCCGCTTCGGCGACGTAATAGAGCTCGGCATAAAGCCAGGCGCAGCGCCGATGGGCGCGCTCGTCGAAAGGCCGATACCGATGTGGAAGGATTACGGCATACGCAGCTACACCTCCGTCACCCGCAACGGCGACGAATGGGCCTGCAGGCTTCCATACAACGCGCAGGTGCATCCTGTCCTCAAGGTCAAGGCCCCTGCCGGCAAGGTCATCAGCATCTTCACCGACCACAAGGTTGTGACCGGGGAGCAGTGCGTCTGCGCCGAATACGTCACCCGCGAAGGGCTGCAGACCTTCGAGTGCTTCGACTGGATGAACGGCGAGACAGTGACCTATGTGATTCCTGATGAAGTGCAGGTGGAGGAGCTAAGCTACCGCGAGACTGGCTATGACACAGAGATCACCGGCTGGTTCCGCTGCGATGACGGATTCCTGAACGAGTACTGGCAGAAATCCGCGCGCACTCTCTGCGTCTGTATGCGTGACACCTATTACGACTGCCCGGACAGGGAGCGTGCGCAGTGGTGGGGCGACGAGGTCAACGAGATTGCGGAAGCATTCCAGATGCTGAGCCCGTCATCGGCGCTGCTGGGCCGCAAGGGCATAATGGAGCTTATATCGTGGCAGAAGAGCAACGGCGTGATGTACTCGCCGATACCGTGCGGCAACTGGTACCGCGAGCTGCCGATCCAGATCCTCGCCTCTGTGGGCTGGTTCGGAATCCGCGGCTGGTGGATGGGCAGCGGCGACGACACCATCATCCCTGCAGTCTATCCCGCAATCCACAACTATCTCCACGGAGTATGGCAGACAGACAGCGACGGCCTGCCTCTCTACAGGAACGGCGAATGGGACTGGCCTGACGCAGGCGACAACTGCGACAAGCTCGCCCTCGTCGGACCGTGGTATTACCTTGCACTGAAAGCCGAAGCGGAATTTGCCGAAAAAATTGGCAGGCACGCCGATGCCGCAGCTTCGCGGTATATGATGGAGAAACTGGCGGAATCATACAACAGGCGCTTCTGGAAAGACGGCAGATACCGTTCCGACTCCTATACCGGCGCTGACGACGACCGTGTGCAGGCAATGGCCATCGTCTCCGGGCTCGCTTCCGAGGACAAGTATCCTGCTCTGGTGGAAGTCATCGACCGGGAGTATCACGCCACAACATATATGGAGAGATACGTGCTCGATGCCCTCTTCATCGCAGGCGAGCCGGACAAGGCGCTTGCCAGGATGAGGAAACTCTATCCGACCGTGATGAAGGATGACTGCAGCACCCTCTGGGAGCACTGGGACTGGTCCGGGACCAGCAACCACGCCTGGACAGGCGGAGGAGCCATTGAACTCGGCAGCAGGGTAGCGGGCATAACACCGGTCGAGCCGGGCTACAGGGTCTTCAGGGTAAGCCCTCAGATGGGCTCGCTCAAGAAGGTCGAGGCTGGATTCGACACGGCCAGCGGCAAGATAGAGGTAGCGCTTGACCGCAGGGGCGGCCGCATAGACGCTGTCATCACAGTCCCGGAAGGCACCAGCGCCATTGTCCGCCCAGCAAAGGCAAAGTCAGACAAGACCCTCGGTCCGGGAGTGCACAAGGTGAGGCTGTAGCCCACACTGAAGCCGGGCTTTGCGATGAACCCGGCAAAAAAAGAGAGGACGGCATTTCTGCCATCCTCTCTTTAATTTGTGAACCCTACTTTATTACTTCTTGAAATAATCAGCAACTTCCTCAGTAGGTACAAGTTCTTCCTGGAATGCATAAGCACCTGTGCGCTCAGACTTGACCATCTTGATGCACTTCACGACATTCTTCAGGCTGGATTTGTCACCGCTAAATGTAGCGACCGCTTTCTTTGCCATAGTATAATAAAGTTAAGTTATTTGATCTCTTTGTGAACGGTGTACTTCTTGAGGTACGGATTATACTTCTTGAGCTCCATACGCTCAGGAGTGTTCTTCTTGTTCTTGGTGGTGATATACCTTGAGATACCGGGAACGCCGCTTTCGCGCTGCTCTGTGCACTCGAGGATTACCTGAACTCTGTTACCTTTCTTTGCCATAGCCGTAAAATTAGACGATGTTAATCAAACCTTTCTCCCTTGAAACCTTGAGAGTTTCTGCGAGACCGTTCTTGTAGATGGTCTTCATACCCTTGCAGGAGACTTTGAGAGTTATGTACCTCTGCTCTTCCTCTGACCAGAATCTCTTGGTCTTGAGGTTCGGAGCGAACTCACGCTTTGTGCGTCTCTTGGAATGGGAAACATTGTTTCCAATCATTCTCTTCTTACCTGTTACTTGACAGACACGTGCCATTGTATATCTACTTTTATATTATTTTCCAAAGGGGCTGCAAATATCTTGATTTTTATTTAAAAAACCAAATAAAATTTCTCATTTAAAAAACTTTAGCATTCTCTTCCACCTGATGTTACGGGGGAACGGAAGGTTGTTGTCGACCGACAGCCAGATCATCCTCGGCTTGCCCACGATGTGGTCTTCCGGAACGAATCCCCAGTAGCGGGAGTCGAGCGAATTGTGGCGGTTGTCGCCCATCATGAAGTAATAGTCCATCTTGAAGGTGTAGACCGAATCCTCCACCCCGTTGATGAGGTAGCGGCCGTCTTCAGTCTCCTCGAAGGTATTGGCCTCATAGACTTCGATGATGCGGCGGTAGAACGGGAGATTGTCGGGAGTGAGCGTCACGGAAGCCCCCTTTGCAGGAATCCACAACGGTCCGTAGTTGTCTCGCGTCCACTGCTGGTCGACGAACGGGAAGAGCATCAGCTCCGAGTCCGGATAATCCGGAGGATAGACGTCGATGTTCTCTTCCACGCTTACAACGTTTGCCAGAGTCTTCACCTTTTCGGCGCGGGAGGCGGTCAGAGGCATTGCAGGATAGCCGGGCAGCGATGCGCTGTACCAGACTTCGCCTGTATTGAGCCCCAGCTCGCGGAGGACGACAGGGTTGACAGGGGTGCCGTTGGTCACGACACAGAAGGAATTCTGGATTCCTTCATAGGTGTCCTGCGGCTTGCCGTCGATATAAACCCAGCCGTCAACTATGCTGAGAGTGTCGCCCGGCAGCGCGACGCAGCGCTTCACATAGTGGTCCTTCTTGTCCACAGGACGGGTCTTCACAGGCCCGTAGGTTGCTATGGCGTACTCCCTGGACGTATTGCGCACCTGTGCGTAATAGTCGTCGGAAGGGGCCTTCACCAGGACAGTGTCTCCGTGAGGGAAGGAGAAGACCACATAGTCATCCCTTTCAACCTTGCCGAAGCCCTTCAGACGCTTGTAGCCGTACTGGAGAGCGGTGGAGTAGCTGTCCTTGCCGGAAACCGGCATCGTATTGTGGACAAACGGAACAGAGAGCGGAGTCTGCGGCAGCTTCGGGCCGTATGCCGTCTTGCCGACGAAAAGGTAGTCTCCTGTCATAAGGGAACTCTCCATTGAGGAGGACGGAATCTTGAAAGCCTGGAAGAAGAAGATATTCAGGAAGGTGACCACCACCACTGCGAACAGCAGAGCGTCGATCCACCCGAATATGCTTTTCTTCGGTATCCAGGATTCGAGTTTCCTGGTCACGCAGAACTCGAATACGACAGCGATTCCGAAGAGCCACCACCAGTTCCCGTGCCAGGCAACCCATAAGACATAGAGTACGGTCCAGAAAATGAACCGCACCCATTTATTCCGTATAAATCCCTTGAAACTCAATTTTCAGGAGTTATTTGACAGAGTTTACGATTGCCTCGAAAGCCTTTGGATCGTTCATCGCGAGGTCTGCGAGGACCTTGCGGTTCAGACCGATGTTCTGAGCTGCGAGACGGCCCATGAACTGTGAGTAGTTCATACCGTGCTGGCGTGCAGCAGCATTGATACGGGTAATCCAGAGTGAGCGGAAGTTGTGCTTCTTGTTCTTGCGGTCACGGTAAGCGTAGGTCAAACCTTTCTCATAGGTGTTCTTCGCTACGGTCCAGACGTTCTTCCTTGACAGGAAGTTACCGCGGGTCTGTTTCAGAATCTTCTTGCGGCGTGCTCTTGATGCGACGCTATTTACAGATCTTGGCATAATTGATTTGGTTTTTGGAAGTCAGCGCCCTGTCCCGCAGGGTCTTTTCGGCTGTTCTCCCGGTTAAACAAAAAATAAACTACTTGACAAGAAGTTCCTTTACTCTCTTGACGTCTGCCTTGTCAATCATTGAGACGTGGGTGAGGTTTCTCTTCTGCTTCTTTGTCTTCTTTGTGAGAATGTGGCTCTTGTAAGCGTGTTTTCTCTTGATCTTTCCAGAACCGGTGAGCGTGAAACGCTTCTTTGAACCGGAGTTGGTCTTCATTTTTGGCATAATAAATAGTATTATTGAGATTGGTTATTTCTTTTTGACGGGAGCAATCATCATTATCATCCTCTTGCCTTCAAGCTTCGGCATCTGTTCAGCCTTACCGAACTCCTCAAGTTCCAGAGCGAAACGGAGAAGGAGCTTCTCGCCCTGCTCGGAGAAGAGGATGGAGCGTCCGCGGAAGAAGACATAGGCCTTGACCTTCGAGCCTTCCTGCAGGAAACTCTTTGCGTGGTTCAGCTTGAACTGGAAATCGTGCTCATCCGTCTGAGGCCCGAACCGGATCTCCTTGATCACGACCTTTGAAGCGTTGGCCTTCTGTTCCTTGGCCTTTTTCTTCTGCTGGTAGATGAACTTCTGATAGTCGATGATCTTGCAGACTGGCGGATCAGCGGAAGGCGCGATCTCGACAAGATCAAGTTCCTGATCCTGAGCCATCTTCAAAGCCTCTGCAAGGGAAACTATTCCCTGCTGAGGGACATTGTCCCCGACCACCCTCACTTTCTGTGCGGTGATCTCTTCATTGATACGCAGCTGGCCCTCCTTGTCGTTCCTGTTCTGAGGCAGGCGACGGTCAGGCTGGCGTGGCGCCTGAGGCTTGGGTTTCGGTGGTCTGTAGTTGGTTGCTATGGTCTTGTCCTCCCAGTTAAATTGTTATTTTTCAAGTTCTTGGCTAATCTCTTCCTTTATGTACTTGGCGAAGGCCTCGACTGACATTGTGCCTCTGTCCTCCCCTCCTCTCTTTCTCACTGACACTGAGTTTGATGCCTCCTCCTTTTCACCGACGATCAGCAGGAACGGCACCCGCTTAAGCTCATTCTCGCGGATCTTCTTGCCGATTGTTTCGTTCCGGTCGTCAATGAAAGCGCGAATTTCGTAATTTTCAAGTAATTCGCAAACTTTTTTAGCAAAATAATTATATTTTTCGCTGATAGGAAGAATCATCACCTGTTCAGGGATAAGCCAGAGAGGAAGCTTGCCTCCCGTGTGCTCAAGAAGCACTGCCACAAACCTTTCCATAGAGCCGAAAGGAGCGCGGTGGATCATAACCGGGCGGTGGCGCTTGTCATCGGACCCGATGTACTCGAGTTCGAAGCGCTCAGGCAGGTTGTAGTCCACCTGGATAGTGCCGAGCTGCCACTTGCGGCCGATGGCATCCTTGACCATGAAGTCGAGCTTAGGACCGTAGAATGCAGCCTCGTCGTACTCCACCACTGTAGGGAGGCCCTTCTCGGCTGCGGCCTCGACGATAGCGGCCTCTGCCCTGGCCCAGTTCTCCTCGCTGCCGATATAATTGCTGTGGTCAGTCTGGTGGCGGAGAGAAATCTGTGCAGTATACTCCTTGAAGTTGAGGGTCTTGAAGATATAGAGCACGATGTCGATGACCTTGCAGAACTCTTCTTTGAGCTGGTCAGGGCGGCAGAAGAGGTGTGCGTCATCCTGTGTGAAGCTGCGGACACGGGTAAGGCCGTGGAGCTCGCCGCTCTGCTCATAGCGGTAGACTGTGCCGAACTCGGCGAGGCGGAGAGGCAGGTCCTTGTAAGAACGCGGCTTGCTGCGGTAGATTTCGCAGTGGTGAGGGCAGTTCATAGGCTTGAGGAGGTATTCCTCACCCTCCTGAGGAGTGGTGATCGGGCGGAACGAATCCTTGCCGTATTTTGCCCAGTGGCCTGAAGTAACGTAGAGTTCCTTGTTGCCGATGTGCGGGGTGATGACCTGTACGTAGCCGTAGCGGCGCTGCACCTTGCGGAGGAAGTTCTCGAGCCTCATCCTGAGGTCTGTGCCCTTAGGAAGCCAGAGAGGAAGGCCCATTCCCACTTTCGAGGAGAATGTGAAGAGTTCCATCTCCTTGCCGATCTTGCGGTGGTCGCGCTTCTTGGCCTCTTCAAGCATGGCGAGGTACTCGTCGAGCATGCTCTTCTTAGGGAAGGTGATGCCGTAGATGCGGGTGAGCTGCTTGTTATGCTCGTCGCCGCGCCAGTATGCACCTGCTATGGAAGTCAGCTTCACTGCCTTGATGACGGAAGTGTTGCGGATGTGCGGACCGCGGCAGAGGTCTGTGAAATTGCCGTTGGTGTAGAAGGTGATGGTACCGTCCTCGAGGTCACGGATCAGCTCGCACTTGTACTGGTCGCCCTTTTCTGTATATTTCTTCATTGCCTCTTCCTTGGAGACATCGATGCGGACGAACTGCTCCTTGGTGCGGGCGAGCTCAATCATCCTGTCCTCGATCTTCTTGAGGTCGGCCTCTGTGAGCACTCTGTCGCCGAGGTCAATATCATAATAGAAGCCGTTCTCTATGGCAGGGCCGATACCGAACTTCACGCCGTGGTAGAGACTTTCGAGAGCCTCTGCCATCAGATGGCTTGAAGAGTGCCAGAAAGCGTTCTTGCCTTCAGGGTCCTCCCACTTGAAGAGTTTTATTGATGAATCTTCATTTATTGGTCGGTCGAGATCATAGATCTTGCCACCCACCGATGCACACAAAACATCGGCTGCGAGTCTTGGGTTGATGCTCTCAGCGATCTGATAAGCGGTCACGCCCTTCTCGAACTCTTTGACGTTGCCGTCAGGAAATGTGATTTTAATCATTACAACAGATTTAAGTTTATCCCGCAAATTTAGCATTAATTTTATATCTTTGCATCGTTTAACCCTTAAAATCATCGTTTTGGAACAGTCTGAACACACCTTGAGGGACAAGTGGAGCGAGGCCGCAAAGGACGGCCTGATGCTGGCTCTCATCTCAGTAGTGATTTTCACCATCTCTGCATTCGTGAAGAACGGATTCCTCGGCACCCTCCTCTGGGCGCTCAAGTTTGTCGGAAGCATTCTCCTGCTCAGGGCAATAATGCACCGCTACGGCGCCGCCCACAAGGGCGAGTCCACCTATTCCTACGGCCTTATGACAGGCTGCTGCTCTGCAGTGGTCTGCGCAGTCTTCACATTCTTCCTCTACAGGTTCATAGTTCCCGGCGCCGTGACCGACATTTTCAACCAGCTCTATGAGACTCTGGGCGCGATATCAGCCGGTATCGAGGATATGGGGATGTCTCAGGATATGATGCTCAAGCTCGAGGACAACTACCCTCAGTACGCCTGCATCAGCATGTTCATGACCTGCATCTTCTGGGCGCTCATACTCCCTGCCTTCCTCCGCGGAGGCAGCGGTTCTGCCAGCGTATTCACCGAGGATGAACTCAACGGCATCACCGCAGAGCAGGAGACGGAGGATAACGAAGAAAACGAAGAAGAGTAATATGGACCTTTCAATCGTCATTTCCCTTTTCAACGAAGAAGAGTCCCTTCCTGAACTCGTCAGCTGGATTGACCGCACCCTTCAGCCGGAGGGGCTCTCATACGAAATCATAATGGTGGACGACGGTTCCACAGACACATCCTGGAAGGTTGTCAGCAGCCTCTCAGAGCAATATCCGCAGATCCGCGCCATCAGATTCCGCCGCAACTACGGCAAGTCCGCCGCCCTCTACTGCGGCTTCGACGCAGCCCGGGGAGACATCGTGGTCACAATGGACGCCGACCTGCAGGACAGCCCCGAGGAGATCCCTGAGATGATGAGGATGATACGGGAAGAGGGCTACGACCTCGTGTCCGGCTGGAAGAAGAAACGCTACGACAATGTCGCCACCAAGAACCTTCCTTCCAAACTTTACAACGCTACAGCCCGCAAGGTCACAGGCATCAGGCTCCACGATATGAACTGCGGTCTCAAGGCATACCGCAGGGACGTTGTCAAGAACATCGAGGTCTACGGCGAGATGCACCGCTTCATCCCGTACCTCGCAAAGAACGCCGGATTCTGCAACATCGGTGAGAAAGTCGTCCAGCACCAGGCCCGCAAATATGGAAAGAGCAAGTTCGGGATTGACCGTTTCGTCCACGGATTCCTCGACCTGCTCTCAATCTGGTTCCTCCAGAAATTCGGCAAGAAGCCTATGTATCTTTTCGGCGGACTCGGCACCCTCACATTCCTTGCAGGTTTCCTGATTGCAGTCATTCTGATCATCAAGAAACTCGTCTGCCAGGCCAACGGCACAGCATTCCGCGCGGTGACGGACCAGCCGCTCTTCTATCTGGCGCTTGTGGCGCTCATCATCGGAGTGATGCTGTTCCTCACGGGTTTCCTCGCCGAGCTGATCTCAAGGAACAGCCCGGAAAGGAACCGGTATAATATCAAGGAGACTATCGGATAGTCCTATCCCCTGTCTGAGTAGAAAAACCTGTTGTCATCATCGAGTTCGACCGGCTCTTCTTCCGGTTCAGGCTCGACGAATGCAGGCTTTGCAGGCGCTGGCTCCGGTTTCGGCGCAGGTGCAGGCTCCGGCTTTGGAGCGGCGGCAGCCTTCTCGGCAGCTGCCCTCTCGCTTGCGAGCAGCACGCGCGGGAACTTCTGGTCGAGTGCTGCCTGATAGTCAGATGCGAGGCCGTCGTATTCCTCTCTTGAGATTATCTGGCAGTTGCCTTCGAAATGCGCACCGTTCTCCACGCAGAGTTTCTGGATGCGGATAATGCCTTTGAGATTGCAGGTATTCATCAGTGAAAGTATCTCACCGGCGACGACATTGCCTTCCATTGTTCCGTAGATGTCAACGTTGTCCGAGAAGATGTCACCGATGACGACACCGGTCTTGCCGATCGTCACCTTTCCGCTGCAGACGATGTCGCCGTAAACGCGGCCGTCGATGCGGATGTCACGGGTTGAGAAAAGTGCGCTGAGGCGGACTTCAGTTCCGTCAGGGATCCTGGCGCTGTCGCCTCGTGAACTTGTTGGTGTGGTAGGGGTTGCGACTCTCGGAGTCTCCGGCTCCGGGGTCCAAGAATTGAGCTTGCTGCTCATATCTTCTGATTTTTTAGATGTGAATAGATTCATTGTGTGCTGCGGCTGCCGCCTCCATTATTGCTTCACTCATGGTTGGATGTGGGAATACGCTATCAATCAAGCGCTTAGAAGTTACACCCATATTTCTGGCAACTACGATGCCGCCAATCATCTCAGCAACACCTTCGCCCACCAGATGGGCGCCTAGAACCTTGTCGGTCGCCTCATCGATCACAAGCTTGACAAATCCGTCGCGCGCGCCGGCGGCAGTGGCCTTGCCGGAAGCGGTGAACGGGAACTTGCCCACCCTGTAACTGATGCCGAGCTCCTTTGCCTTGCGCTCTGTCATTCCGACAGAAGCCACTTCAGGAGTAATGTATGTACAGCCCGGGATATTGTCATAGTTGACCTTTTCAGGGTTGAGACCCGCCATCTTCTCCACACAGCACACCGCTTCGGCCGAAGCCACGTGCGCGAGAGCAGGTGTGGCGATGACATCACCTATGGCATAGATGCCGTCAGCTGCCCTGTAGTCATCGTCAACCACAATCTTTCCGCGGTTGAACCGGACCCCGAGAGCCTCCAGACCCAGCCCTTCTGTGTTCGGACGGACGCCTACTGCAGAGAGGACCTTCTCTGCCTCGATGACCTCCTCCCCTTTCTTCGTCTCGACCGTCAGCCTGCAGAGGTCTCCGGTGGTGTCGACACTCTTCACGCTGGAAGAGACCATCACCTTGATGCCGGCCTTGCGGAGGGAGCGGCTTACCTGTGCGCAGACGTCGTCATCCTCTATCGGGAGGACGCGGTCCAGGAACTCGATGATAGTCACCTCGACGCCGAGAGAGTGGTAGAAAAATGCGAGCTCAGTGCCGATGGCACCGCTGCCGATGACAGCAAGGCTCTTTGGAAGGGACTGCGGAGCAAGGGCCTGGTAGTAGCACCATATCTTTTCGCCGTCGATCGGGGCGAACGGGAGTTCGGCCGGATGCGAGCCGGTCGCGATGATGACGCGGTCAGCCTCGAACACCTCAGTCCCGCCGTCAGCCATATCCACGCTGACACGCCTGCCTTCGAGGATCTTTCCAGTGCCGCGGATGACTGTCACCTTGTTCTTCTTGAGCAGATATTCCACACCTTTGTTCATTGTGGCGGACACATTGCGGCTGCGGGCCACAATCTTTTCCAGGTCAGGGGTGACATTCTCCGCAGAGAAGCCGTAGTCAGCGCAGTGCTGCGCATAGTGGAGGGCCTGGGCGCTCTTGAGCAGCGCCTTGGTAGGGATGCAGCCCCAGTTGAGACAGATGCCGCCAAGCTCGCCGCGTTCGACGACTGCTGTGCTGAACCCGAGCTGTGCGGAGCGGATGGCAGCCACATAGCCGCCAGGACCGGACCCGATGATAATATTGTCGTATTTCATATTGCTGTTGTTCGTTAAAGATCTTTTCCGTGGCAGTTCTTGAACTTCTTGCCGCTGCCGCAAGGGCAAGGGTCGTTGCGGCCCACCTTCTTCTCCACGTGGACAGGGGCGTTCGACTTAGGTTCTGAGCTGTTGGTGGCGAGGTCAGGACGGCTTGCCTGCATACGGCTGAGGTCAGAGTGCTTCTCGTGCGCCTCTGACACCTCGACCTCCTCAGGAGTCTGGTCCCTCTTCAGGAATATCTGAGCCCTCATCAGGAACGCGAGAACGTCCTTGCTGAGATTCTCAAGCATTGTGATGAAGAGGTTGAAGCTCTCGCCCTTGTAGATGAGGATAGGGTCTTTCTGCTCGTATGCCGCATTCTGGACTGACTGCTTGAGGTCATCCATATCGCGGAGGTGCTGTTTCCAGTAGTTGTCGATCACGCGGAGGGTGATGGTCTTCTCTACGGCGCGGATAAGCTCGCGGCCCTTCGTATCGTACGCCTTGCGGAGATCGACGAGAATCGTGTAGACCATCTTGCCGTCGGTCACTGGGACAGCGATGTTCTGGTAGTACATCCTCTTGGTCTCATAGACATACTTGATGATCGGCCAGGCCTGCTCCACGAGAGTGTCGAACCTGCGCTGCTGTGTTTCGAGGATGCTCTTCTGGAGAGCCTCCACCAGCTGCTGCTTGCCGGCCTTGTCAAAGAACTTCCCGTCGAAGTCAGGGGTGATGGCGAGTATCTTGGTGAGCTCCTCGCAGAAGGAAGCGTAGTCGAGGTCCTTGTTCTGGTCGACGAACATCTCGCAGTAGTCGGTTGCCATATTGAGCACGTCCACGTCGATCCTCTCGCCGGTGAGTGCGCTGCGGCGCTTTGTATAGACGACCTCTCTCTGGGAGTTCATCACATCGTCGTAGTCCACCAGCCTCTTTCGGGTGCCGTAGTCGTTCTCCTCAACCTTGCGCTGAGCCCTTTCGATGGCGCTTGAGAGCATCGAAGCCTGAAGGGCCTCGTTCTCCGCCATACCCATCCTGTCAACCACGCTGGTTATCCTCTCGCTTCCGAAGAGACGCATCAGGTCATCCTCGAGCGAGACATAGAAGATAGAGCTTCCCGGGTCGCCCTGACGGCCGCTTCGGCCTCGAAGCTGACGGTCGACACGGCGGCTGTCGTGGCGTTCAGTGCCTATGATGGCGAGTCCTCCGGCCGCCTTCACTTCAGGAGTAAGCTTGATATCGGTACCACGGCCCGCCATATTGGTCGCGATAGTGACTGTTGCAGGTTCACCTGCGTGAGCCACGATCTCAGCCTCGCGTGCGTGCTGCTTTGCATTGAGCACCTGGTGCCTGATGCCGCGTATCTTCAGCATCCTGCTGAGGAGTTCGGATATCTCGACTGACGTGGTGCCCACAAGCACCGGACGGCCGAGTGCGATATATTCCTGTATCTTTTCGATAACGGCGTTGTACTTCGCCTTCTTGGTCTTGTAGATGAGGTCCTCCATATCATCGCGGATGACTGGGCGGTTGGTAGGGATGACCACCACATCGAGCTTGTAGATGCCCCAGAACTCACCTGCCTCGGTCTCAGCAGTACCGGTCATTCCGGAGAGCTTGTGGTACATCCTGAAGTAGTTCTGGAGGGTGATGGTCGCGAAAGTCTGGGTCGCTGCCTCAACCTTCACATTCTCCTTCGCCTCCACTGCCTGATGGAGGCCGTCGCTCCAGCGGCGTCCCTCCATAATACGGCCGGTACCCTCGTCGACAATCTTGACCTTGCCTTCGATGATGACATAGTCCACATCCTTGGCGAACATAGCATATGCCTTCAGCAGCTGGTCGACAGTGTGCATACGCTCAGCCTTGAGGGAGTAGTTGGCATAGAGTTCGTCCTTCTGCTTCACCTTCTCCTCAGCAGGGAGGTCGGTGTGGTCGATCCTGGCCACTTCGTCACCTATCTTCGGCATAAGGAAGAAGTCCTTGTCGCCCACGGCCTCAGCCAGAACGTCGTTGCCCTTGTCAGTGAGCTCCACGCTCCTCTGCTGCTCGTCTATCACGAAAAAGAGGTCATTGGTGATGATGCGCTGCTCGATGTCCTTGTCGGAGAAAGCGGCACGGATGATCTTGCTGTCAACGTCCTGGAGAATCTGCTTGATGCCCGGCTCGCTGAGATACTTGATCAGAGGAGGATATTTAGGGAGTCCCTTGTGCGCCTTGAGGAGGAGTATCTCGCCCTCATCCTTCACGCGTCCTGCTGCAATGAGCTTCTTCGCCTCATTGAGATACTGGTTGACGAGGTTCTTCTGCGCGTTGTAGAGTTTCTCCACATACGGCTTGTATTCGATGAAGGTCCCGTCCCCCGCCCTCTCCACAGGGCCGGAGATGATGAGCGGTGTCCTCGCGTCATCGATCAGGACGGAGTCCACCTCGTCGACGATAGCGAAGTGGTGCTTGCGCTGCACGAGGTCGGCCGGGTTGATGGCCATATTGTCTCGGAGGTAGTCGAAGCCGAATTCGTTGTTGGTGCCGAAAGTGATGTCGGACTGGTATGCCTTGCGCCTTGCGTCAGTGCTCGGCTGGTGCTTGTCGATGCAGTCAACGCTCAGGCCGTGGAACATATAGAGAGGTCCCATCCACTCCGAGTCTCGCTTGGAGAGGTAGTCGTTGACAGTGACAACGTGCACGCCCTTTCCGGCGAGCGCGTTGAGGAATACAGGAAGCGTAGCGACGAGGGTCTTTCCTTCACCTGTCGCCATCTCGGCGATCTTGCCTTGATGGAGCACGGTGCCGCCGATGAGCTGCACGTCATAGTGGACCATATCCCAGGTGACCATATTGCCGCCTGCCATCCAGCTGTTCTTCCATATTGCAGTCTCCCCGTCGATTGTCACGAAATCGTGGTTGGCGCTGAGGGCGCGGTCGAAATCAGTGGCGGTGACGCGGATCTTCTCGTTCTCCTTGAAGCGGCGTGCCGTTGACTTCATTATCGCGAATGCGTCTGGAAGCACCTTGTCAAGGATCTCCTCGATCTTCGTGTCTATTGTCTTGTTGAGTTCGTCGAGTTCGGTGGCGAGCTTCTCCTTGAGGGAGACTTCCATCTCAGGGTCAGCAAGCTGCTCGCGGATTTCGACGACCTTCTTCTCCTCACCTGCGACGTATGATGATATTTTCTCACGGATGGCAGCCGATTCAGCCCTGAGTCCATCATCGCTGAGCTTGTCTATGCGTTCATAGGCAGCGAGGATGAGCTTGAGGGTCGGGGTGATCTGCTTGAGGTCCCTGTCGGCCTTCGATCCGAAAAGCTTCTTAAGAATATTTGCCATAATTCAGTATTTGTATCCTGCAAATGTAACAATTAAAAAGCAATAAAAAAAGGGCGGTCCGGAAGGGCCGCCCTTCAAATCACAACTATTTATTTCACTTCCTCGTAGTCCACGTCCTGAGGTGCGTCGCCGCCGTTCTGAGGCCCCTGCCCTGCGCCAGGATTGAATCCTGCGCCCGCATTAGGGTCAAAGCCCGCGCCCGGCTGGCCGCCCTGTGCCTGGGCCGCGCGTGCCATATCCTCGCTTGCTGCGTGCCAGGCATTGTTGAGGGACTCCATTGCGCGGTCGATATCCGCGATGTTCTGGCTCTTGTGAGCCTCCTTGAGCTGGCTGAGAGCACTTTCAATCGCGCCCTTCTTGTCTGCAGGGATCTTGTCTCCGTAGTCCTTGAGGTTCTTCTCTGACTGGAAGACCATCGCGTCAGCGCTGTTGATCTTGTCGATGCGCTCCTTCTCAGCCTTGTCGGCAGCCTCATTGGCCTTCGCCTCGTCGCGCATGCGCTTGATCTCGTCATCGCTAAGACCTGATGAAGCCTCGATGCGGATCTTCTGCTCCTTGCCGGTGGCCTTGTCCCTTGCAGAGACATTGAGGATACCGTTGGCGTCGATGTCGAATGTGACTTCAATCTGCGGGATTCCGCGAGGCGCCGGAGTGATTCCGTCGAGGTGGAAGTTTCCGATGGTCTTGTTGTCGCGTGCCATCGAGCGTTCTCCCTGGAGCACGTGGATCTCAACTGAAGGCTGGTTGTCGGATGCAGTTGAGAAGACTTCGCTCTTCCTTGTAGGGATTGTGGTGTTTGCGTCGATGAGCTTGGTCATCACGCCGCCGAGTGTCTCGATACCGAGTGACAGCGGAGTGACATCGAGAAGAAGGACATCCTTCACGTCGCCCGCGAGGACACCGCCCTGGATCGATGCGCCGACTGCCACGACTTCGTCAGGGTTCACGCCCTTGTTAGGAGCCTTGCCGAAGAACTTCTCGACAATCTGCTGGACTGCAGGGATACGGGTTGAGCCGCCCACGAGGAGGACTTCGTCAATGTCAGAAGTCTTAAGGCCAGCATCGCTGAGCGCCTTGCGGCAAGGTTCGATGGTTGCCTGGATGAGGTCGTCGCAGAGTGCTTCGAACTTAGCCCTTGAGAGGCTCTTTACGAGGTGCTTCGGAACACCGCCGACTGCTGTGATATACGGAAGGTTGATCTCTGTGGAGTTCTGGTTGGAGAGCTCGATCTTCGCCTTCTCTGCAGCCTCTTTGAGGCGCTGGAGGGCCATAGGGTCCTTGCGGAGGTCAATGCCGTTCTCAGAGTTGAATTCGTCTGCGAGCCAGTCGATGATCTTGTGGTCGAAGTCGTCTCCGCCGAGGTGAGTGTCGCCGTTGGTTGACTTCACTTCGAACACACCGTCACCGAGTTCGAGGATTGAGATATCGAATGTGCCGCCGCCGAGGTCGAAGACTGCAACCTTCATATCCTTGTTCTTCTTGTCGAGGCCGTATGCGAGCGCCGCTGCCGTAGGCTCATTGATGATTCTCCTGACATTGAGGCCTGCGATCTCGCCCGCCTCCTTAGTTGCCTGGCGCTGTGAGTCGCTGAAGTATGCAGGCACTGTGATGACCGCCTCCTTGACTTCCTGGCCGAGATAGTCCTCAGCTGTCTTCTTCATCTTCTGGAGGACCATTGCGCTGATCTCCTGAGGTGAATAGAGCTTGCCGTCGATGTCGACTCTCGGTGTGTTGTTGTCACCGCAGACGACTTTATAGGAGACTCTTTCGGCCTCGCGTGTCACGCGGTCGTATGTCTCGCCCATGAATCTCTTGATAGAGAAGATGGTCTTCAAAGGATTGGTGATGGCCTGGCGTTTTGCCGGGTCGCCTATCTTTCTTTCGCCGTTCTCGGCGAATGCCACTACTGAAGGGGTTGTGCGCTTGCCTTCGCTGTTGATGATGACAGCAGGCTCGTTGCCTTCCATTACTGCTACGCAGGAGTTGGTGGTTCCAAGGTCAATACCGATAATCTTTCCCATAATTATTGATTTTTTAATGTTATTTTCATTTCAACGGCAGGACATATAACGAACTTTGTGCCATCGCTCAATATGTGACAAAGTGTCAGTTTTGACAATTCATCGCAACAGTGCTCCATTATTTGCCGCTGAGAACGCGCCCGGTCACGCAAACGCAGACTCGCTCCACCAGGTCCCCGCACGCACCGCTGCCGCAGTCTACTTCCAGATGCAGTATGACATAAAGAAAGAGGATGACCTCTTCAGTCACCCTCGTTGATGTTCGGAACATTGCGGTTATTGAATATCCGTAACGAGACGGACGCTGCAGCCGATGTTGCGGTAGTCGATGGAGCGTGGGAGGAGATCGGAGCCATAGAAATGCTCGTAGTACGCCAGCCTTTCGTCAATGGCAGAAGAGGACCAGTAGAGACCGCTTACGCCTGCATCGATGACTTCCGAATCACCTCGGCCGCCGGCAGCGGGAAGGAATACTGCTCCGGCAGCTTCCATTGCCTCCCAATCGCCCCCGGCTGCATATATATTAGCGTCCCATCCCGATGTTGATTTTGGCACGAATGCTCTCCCGCCCTGGTTCTTTCCGGGATCGGTGAAGGAGTCAGGAAGGATGATGATTCCGTAGACGCCGCCTACTGTTGCGTAGCCGGTTTTTTTAGCAGCATCTGTTCTCCCGGTGAGCAGATAGTTCCACTCAGCATCGGTGAGAGTGCGCCAGGTGGTGCCGTCACCAATCCTGCAGCCCCAGTCCTCCGCCTGCGACAGATCGCCGGCAGTCCTTGTGACATTGTCATACGCACCGCCGTCAGGGACAATTGATTTTTCAGCACTATAGCCCCAGGTAAACAGTGAAATGACCTTGTCGTGGCCATCAGCATATGCCGCAGGGCCGCACCCGTACTGCTTGTCGAAGAAATTCCACTCTGGCGTTTCACCTGAAATATCACAGAAAAGGTTGCCTCTGGAGAAATATACTGACTTGCCGTCAGAATTGACCGTGAACCGTCCGTGAAGGGCATCCCTGTCAGTCCCGGTCAGCTGATAGAAGAGACGGAGAGAAAGTTTCCACGAGTTCGGGTCAGTGTTTTCTGCATATTCTACAATCGGCTCATCAGAAGAAGTCTTTGACAAGAAACAGATGATGTCTCCTTCCGCTGCCGGCAAAGGTGTTGAAGTATAGTACAGACCATTCACACCGACCTCGGCGACGCCCGATGACGATGAGAACAATCCGGCCAGAGGGAAACTGATGGAACCGCCCGCCGCCAGGAATTCAACGGCCGGTGTCGTGCTTTCATATTCCCGTGGCATATCGGCGAGTGCCTTCATCTCATCCATAGAAGGCACCCTCCAGACATTGAGGTCCGAGCCGTGGAAGAACACGGCAGCTTCATCGAATGCATAATAAGCACCATAACTGTCGGTTCCACGGTCTGACGTGGCGCCCTCTTTCATCAATGCCACGGCATACTTTGTTCCATACAGAGATACAACCATAGCTTTCCTGCCACCGATGAACCCTATGGTTCCAATCGAAGAATCAGGTGTAATGGAATCCGTGATGAGCATCGTGCAGACAGTGTTCACGGAAAGATTCGCAGCAATGGAGGCCTTGGAGAATTTTTCATCCACGAATTTGTATCCTCCCTGAATGACCGTAAGGGTGCGGCCTGCTGAAGTGCTCAGAGCCGGAACTGCAACTTGAAAGCAGGCATCGCCTTCAGCATTCACATTTGACTCGGCGAACCCGTCTGCATTCAATCTGGTGACCGTTCCCTCTTCAGCACCGCTTGCCGTGACAGCGCCATCCGCAAACGAGAGGACGCAGCTTGTATTCACATTGCTCAATGAGGCACTGCTGATGGCGGTATCCGGTTCCAGGCCGGTACAGCTCACGCGTACCACGGATGTGGCGAAGGTGAACGGGGCAATGGCATTCGTGATGTTCCCGTCAGCATAGTCCAACGTTGCGAAGACCACGAACGGGGCCTTGCTTTCAGTCTGCCCGGCAAGGGAGACCGACAGTTTTCCATTTTCAATGGCAGGTGCATCGGTCAGCAGCGGGCTGCAGACCAGAAACAGCCTGTTTCCGGCGGGTTCGTCTATTGTTCCTGAAAGGATTGCATATCTGTTGTCATTCCCGTCAAGCGCAGCTTTGAGAGAGCCGAGATATGATGCTCCGTCATACACGTAAACGTTTTCTCCACCTTCCCACGCAACCCTGACAGTATTCACGAGATATGCCTTGGTGGCATCAACCTGTGTGTATTCGCCCATAAGGCCGCCTACGCTGATTTCGACAGTTCCCTTTGTGCTTTCCACCGGCTCAGCTTCGATTATTCCATTCTGGCAGGAAACAGCCAGCACAGCGAAGATCACAGAGCAGAGGATTGTTCTGATTGACTTCATAAATCTTATTAATTACCAGTTTTCATTACCTTCTTCCGTTTCAATATCAATGGTGCGGGCCATCACGGGTTCACTTTGACAGAGAAGTCCCTGCGTCTTCACAAAAAGCACCTTGGCCTTTGGTGCCTTGTACGCCGTCTTTGAATCTATTGTCTTCATAATCATAAATCAAAGATAGACATTAATCCTCAATATCCATCAGCCAGTTTCAGTTTCTGTGCAGCAATGTCACGCCCTGCAGCGCAAAAAGGGGGCGCCGCACGGCGCCCCCGGAAAAAAAACTACTATGAATGAAGATATAGCCGCCGCGGAAACCCAAACCGCGGCGGTCTGGTGTATTGTCAATAAGGACAGTTATACCATTTGTTGTTACGGATTTCGACGCTTTCACTGTCGGAGAGCAGGTCAGTGCCGTCGCGGCCGCCGCGGACCCAGAGAGTGACTGCGTGGATGCCGGAGCCGAAGTCCTTCGCCTCAGCCTCCATTCCAGCCTCTATCTCGACGTCGTCCACACACCAGTGGTCACAGGATCCGTTGACGTGGTGGTCTGTGGCGGAGCTGTCGTTATACCAGACAGTGAAGCCCGGCTTTATGACATCCATTCCGTCAGTGACTGCATCTATCTTTATCCGCGACACGTAGCGCGCGTGCATCACGAAACTGAAACGGGCGCTCTTCCCGCCATACGAGACATTCCCGTAACGCCTCTCATCGGATGTCTGGCCGGACATGTTATGGGTGTACACGCTCCCACTCCTGGTACAGTAGGTAACTCCCGGGAATGTCACGCTGCCGGTCACGTCCACACTGCCTCCGGAATGACCTTCCTGCACAACAGTCAGGGTGGCCGATGCCGGGCCGTTGGTTGAAGTGATCACACCGCTGCGACTGTCTCCCGGTCCGTATTCAGCAGTTACCGAGACCGATGTGGTTTCGCCGTACCAGATATCATCCTCGCTGGCGGAAGCCTCGATGGAGAGAAGCTCCCCGTAGTCCGTATTGGCCTCATAGGTTCCGTCAGCATCCAGCCAGGAAACCCCGGACTCCACGACAGGCACATCGGTGACAGCGGTGCTGCTGTCAGCGTCATAGTCACGCTCCTCACTTCCGGAATCCTCCCATCCGTCATAGAACGGGCCCTCCTCATTTGCATAAGTGACACTTCCGTCTGACCAGTGCAGGACATCACGGGTAAAGTATGCGGTTCGCGTCTGCTGCACCCTGTAGCAATAGACATTGTGAGTGTGTCCGGCAGTCACCGCCGCAGGCGTGCTGCCCGCACCGCTGCCGGCAACGGCCTCGTCAGCCTCCTCCCCATTGATTCTGGTCCACCAGTCAGTGTCCTCCTCAACAGTATAGCGGCGCCAGCGGGACTCGCTGCTTTCATTGTACCGCACACCAGTTTCTGTAGAGACGATGACCGGCGCCGACTCCTCATACTTCATCTGCGTCACAGTGGCCTCAGCATATCCGGTAATGCCGTGCAGAGTGACTGCCACCCTGACAGTGATGCTTCGGGAGGAAGTCGTGGACGGGTTGGCCGCAGCAGTCACTTCACCATCGCCGCTGTCGACAGACATTCCGTCGTCACCGGACACTTTCTCGAAACTGAGCGTACCGCCTGAAGTCAGGAAGCGGTCGTGCACCTCGCCGCTCAGCGAATAGACCTTGCACCTCTCCTGAGAGTAGGTCACGCGCGGATAAGAGCTCTGAGACCCGTCACCTGCCACAGGGTCCGGACTGTACGAAAGCTTCACGCTGACATTTCCATAGGTATATTCACCAGTCCACTCGTCCTCCGGTTCATCAGGTGAGCCGGAAGCAGTGACCGTGACCGAAACCTGTGCGGTGAAACCGCCGAAACCGGCGGTGACAGTGGTGCTGCCCGCTGCAAGGGCCGACGCCCTGTCCCCTCCGCTTACGACCGAAGGGTCGGCGGAAGTCCAGGAGCAGAGGGAGGTCACGTTTTCAGCCGAACCGTCATCATAATGAGCCGTAACCACGACAGCGTCGCTCCAGTTCCAGGTGTCACCGACGGCGGCGGTCCTGCTGCCGGGGCTCACGGATATGCCCGAGAGCGTCCTTCCCGAAGGGTTGACAGGCTGTTCTGTAAACAGCAGCGAGAGTGCAGCCGTGCCCCACTCGGAGACGGAGGTATTGAAGACGGCATCCCCCATCTCCACCCCGTAGTCCTCGTGCCCGGCATCATTGCCCTCCCTGTTCAGGATTATCTCAGAAATGGCATACTCCCTGTTTCTCTGCAGCTGCGGCAGAGTGACGCAGTAATAGCAGGGCGCACTGTGGTTCGCATCATCAATGGAGCACTTGAGGACAAGGCGCGTGTGACGTGCCGACCAGGTGCCGCCGCTGGCATCAGCGGAAGTGGCGTTTGGATAGCAGTAGAAAGCGTGTTCCACTTCATAGGCGGACCCGTACGGGACAGAAGCCCCGACTTCGTCGGAGAGTATCGATGACAATTCATCCCTGAAACCCATCTTGTTCAGCCAGACCGTAGGAGAAGCGACGCCGGCGTAGTCGGTGTTGCCTGCTGCATTTATTATATAAATGCTCTGCAGCGTGACCGTCGAGCCGCTGCCTATACGGTTGGTCACTCTGCCCAGGCTGACCCTTGCAGCAATCCTCTCGACGCTTACAGTCTCATCCTGACTGCGCCTCGACAGGGTGAAGTCCTTCTCACCCGTCATCACCAGGTTCTCGCAATTGTCCGCCGCCAGAGAGACCGAATGCATCAAGGCGTCATACGGAAGGTCAGCGGAGAGAGATGACGGGGCGTTCGCTATGACAACGGCCCTGTACCCGCCCATCGGAAGCCCGGAGAACTGGATTCCGGTTCCGGGACTGACCCGTCTGCCGGTCACAAAGTGAGGAGTGCCGCTGTCCATATTGTAGATGTAGACATTTGCCGAACTGATACGTGACTCTGCCGCAGCAGTGGCTCCGGTGACCTTTGTCTGAGGGGTTCCCAGCGTCAGGTTCAGCAGGCCTTCGGCCGCCTCATCATTTCTGACAGGGTCAAGGCAGGAAACGGCGGACAGGACCGTCAGCACAGCCGCCAGCAAATGGCCGGCTCTTCTTATTCTGTTCATAATGGAAATGCTATTGGTAATGCGACAAGTCAAGGTTAATTGTAAGGATCCTCCCTGCCACAAGGGCTGCAGAAGCCGGCAGGGCTGCCCCCACAACCTTGTGGGAACCGCTGACCGTAAGGTCGAGCTCTATGCGGGCCCCGCCGAGAGACTGCGGGATCAGGAACAGCATCATAGAAGGATTGATGTCAAATTGACGCATCGAATCCATAAAGGCGAACTGATGGTTCCACTCAAGCGTACAGGAACCAGTTCCGCCGAGAGATGACCAGGTCCCGCCGGCACAGGAGTACACTCCCCGGCAGGCGATGCCGCCGAGAGTTATGGTATTGATTTTCCAGGAAGAGGCAGGCGACTTCCCCTGAGGTATCACATACCTTACAGCGGCAAGGATATGTCCGAAGCGGAGGGTCACTTCACTTGCAGAGCGGGACTGCAGCTCCAGCTGGCCGCTGTCAGCCACCAGTATATCCTTCTGATCCGAAACATCGGCCGGCACGCTGACGACGAAAGAAGGTGCACCTTCCACCGACTGCACCGCAATGGTTCCGTCCCGGAAAGGAGCATATGCCCAGAACCTCTTGTACCTTTCACCCCAGAGGAAATATTCCGCTCCGCCGGATGATATGCTGACCTCCTCCCCTCCTGCGAGGTTCGGGACAATTGACGGCGAAGGTGAGGCATACTGGTATCCGAACAGGCCGAACGACCCATATGCTGACAGGGATGTCACCGGGGCAGACCTGGTGGCAGCCGGCCCGTCCTGATCGAAAGTGAGAGTGAGGACCGTATTGCCGTCATCACACAGCACCTCTTCCGAAGACCTTGCAAGGACGTCTGCCGCAGGCACGACCTCCGGCACAAACCTCACCTCCGCCATCTCTGCCACATCCTCTGCCGGAAGAGACTGGCACGAAGCCGTGACCATCGCGGCCAGCACAGCGAGGAGCTGGCGGTATTGACTGAAGATTGCCATTTTTATCTTTCTTTATATTATTGCTATTATTTTTTCATTGTCCCAGCCGGAGACCCTGATGGTGCCTGTCATTCTGCGGAAGTCGAGAGTGATCAGGACGTCGTCCAGGTTTGCGGCCGTGAAATCATATCCCACACTGCTCATCGCCTCGCCGAGCAGTATGGAATGACGGGCGCCGATGCTTTCCTTTCCGAGGATTTCAATGGTGAACCCCTCTCCGTCGAAGCGCGGCACCCGCACAGAGAGTGTATCTCCAGTCCCTTCGGGGCTGAATGGAGCCTCATATGGACCATCCGCCGGCGAAAGGTCTGACAGGTCCAGGCCGTTGACATCTCCCTTCACCGTGAGGCTGTGCTGCCGCAGGAAGATGCCGCCCTCGCTGTCGGCCACACGGACAGTGATGAACTGCTTTTTCGGCACAGGACGCACATAAGCGGTTTCTCCAGTGCAGCCGGCATTGTCAGATGCCGCATAGAGGGAGTCGCAGCACATACTCTCCCTGATTCTGACCGAAGTGCCGTCCCAGTACATCTTTCCATCAGTGAAAACGGCGGTCAGAATCTGGTAGTTGCCTTTCTTCACCTCCAGGCAGACAGTATCACATAATGTATCGACTTCACCGCCGGCAGCATACCGGAGCACATCCTCCGAAAACAGGGTGGTCCCGGCAGTCAGGCGGAGCCCGCCGCACTCCGCCTTGACACCGGCATAGTCCACATCAAGAAAGCAAGGGCAATCCGCCCTCTCCTCCAGTACCGAACAGGATGCCGGAGCAGCCAGAATAAGAGCTGTGAGAATCAGTATTATGTTGCGCCTTGTCATTTCGATGAGGTTTTTATTCTCCCGATACTGAAATTAAATCGTATAGGTGGCCGCATCCTGCCCTGAAACCCAGTCGGCAACCGTGATGTTCACTGAGACAGCGCCTTTCTCCGGCTCCACGTTAGGGTCATCCGATCCCTTTCCTGTGATCACAAGGCTGATGTCATAGCTCTTGTTGCGCTCGAAGTTCGCGATAGTGACAGGGTAATATGTCGCGACGCCGTTATAGGTTCCGAAAACCACAATGCGGGTTTTGGCAGCAGTGATGGCCGTGGTGCTGCCATTTCCCTTCTGGTCAGGTGACGTGGAGTTCGCGAAACCGTAGAAGTTATGAGGCCAGGTGTTTCCTGACGCGAAGGTGAGAGCCGGGTTGCCGGCAGTCGAAGATGTGACGACGGCTCCGTTGCCGCCGGCACGGCCGGCCAGGTTGTTCCAGGTGCTGATAGCGGCGGTGCCGGCTATGTTCTGGTTGGCTGCCACATTCTCAAGGAGTGCTCCGCTGACTGTCACAGCGCTGCCTGCCTCGTTTGTCACGCTCACAAGACGGACTCGGCCCACGAAACGCGACATCACGACTGACACGGAGGCGCCGCTTGCGGAAACTGACACAGTGTTGCTTCCTGCAAGGACGAATCCGGTGCTTGCTGTGAGGCTGTTGTCACCGAGTGCAACCGTCTTCGCCTCGAGGTCACTCTGCGTAGTGGCGTTCAGGACCTTGTTTGCGACCGCCCATACTGTGTAGGTCCCGGTCGGCACTTCCACGCTTCTTGCATAGGAGCCGGAGCTCGAAGTGAAGTCTGACAGAGCGAATTTCTTTGTGATGTTGCCGCTGTCGTCAAAGAGGTAGACCTCCATTGTGTTGACTTGTTTCTCATAGGTCTCCGCTGCAGTGGACGATGCCGCCTTTGTAGCAGCCAGATCAGGGGTGATGCAGAGAATCAGCGAGCCGGCGGATTCTTTCTTTTCCGGTTCAATTCCGTTGCAGGCGCAGGCGGCAAAGGCTAGCGCCGCGATGGCAAAGATTGATAGTGTTTTTTTCATTTGCTTGAATATTAATTGGTTATTGGGAATTTGATCAATACCGTGCTTCAATCCTGCCGCCGTCTTCCCATTCAGCCACACGGATTTCAACCTCGGCGAGGCTGCTTGTGCCCGGGATATCTTCCGGGTCATCCACGCCCCAGCCTGTGATTGTGAGATCTATTTCATAATGCTTGTTGCGTTCCACTTGCGGAATCGTGACCGGATAGTATGTTGTCACGCCTCCGATGTCAGCCTTCAGGACAAAGCGTGTCCTGCGGAGCGACCATCCGCCGCGGTCATCAGGGTCCGGCCAGGGATTCGGATAGAGATAGAATGAGTGGCCTGTCTGTATGCTGTCGCCCTGGGCGACAATCTCATCCATATTCCCGGATGAGATCAGCTCAGCAACGGAGCCGGAATCCTCAATGTTTCTCCTGTTGTACCATATCCCGCCGATGTCCGGAGCTGCGCTCAGGGCATAATTGTTCTCTCCGCAGACATTCGTCATATAGATTCCCCTGACACGGAAAGGCAGGGCGGCAAGCGAGGCGCTCTTCATATTGACGCAGCACACATAAGTCACCTTGGCCACGATCCTGCGCACTTCGACAGTCAGACGGGAATCAGCCTGAATCGTCTGACGTTCCAGACTGCCGCACATCTGGAAGCCGCCGGTGCTGTTGTCCGCCAGTTCCGTCACGATGCTCTCCAGGTCACTTCTGGTTTCGGGGGCGGATGGAAGTTCCGGGCAGTTCACGAAAGCGAGAAAGTCATAGGTCGAATTGAGGAGATAGAATTCCAGGCACTCCTCCGTGCCCGTACCGGCGGCCCGGTCAACGAACTTCCCGTCCGGCGAGGAGAACGCATAGACCTGCACGGAGTTCACTGCGCTCTCATCCTCATATCCCACACCTTCAGCTCTGGTGGTCACGGCCGACACGATTCCGCCGAGGCTTACACTGACCCTGCTGCCGGAGCAGTCCCCGCATTTCTCCTGATATATGTCACAGGAGACGAGTGACAGCGCTGCCGCTGCCAACACGATTGTTTGTTCTCTGATTTTCATTGATATTATTTTAGTTAATACGATTCTTCCCCACCTCTTCTGAGAGTCCGTGCAAGGTCCGAGATCTCCGGGTCCAGATTGCCGCGATGGACAAAGGCCCGGTTCTGGCTGCAGGCTCTCTCATAGCACTGCGCGGCCTCTGCAGACCTCTCAAGCCTTGAATAGATGATTGCCAGCATATAGTTGACCTCTGCGCTGCGTTCGAGCCGCTCGAGGATTGCCAGCGCTGAGTTGTTCCTGCCGAGTGCTGTGTATGCCACAGCTGCGTTGAAATCCTGATACGGGGCGAGAATTGCGGCCGCCCTCGCGTAGTCACGGTCGCGTATCGCGCGCACGCCGCTCCGGTAGACAGTGTCCGGCACTTTCGTATGGATGGTGTCCTTGGCCATATCGCGTCTGTGAAGATGGAAGTCGAACCTGACCGTCCTCAGCATCGGGTAGAGAGTGTCGCGCAGGTAATGGAAGCATTCCTCTCTCCGGAGAGCCGTTTCGCGGGCATCCGGGTCCGATATCGCCTTCTTTGAGAAATAGCGTTCCTTCTGGAGTGCCGTCAGTGTGCCGTCCGCAGCGACAAGGCTGTCGAGCATATTCCAGTTCTCGGGAATATTCCGCGCAGTCACAGGGACACCGCTTTCACGCAATCCGTCCCTGAAGTATCGTCCGACGCTTTCTGCACGCTGCTTTGAAAGACGGCGGTTCAGCTGCAGGGAGCCGTCGGGCGAGGCGGAGGAGGTCACAGTGACGCTGTCTGTCACAAGGCCGCCGTTGCTTGAAATGGACTCGAAGATCCCGCGCACCATCTCAATCTGCGACCGGTTGTCGGCGAGGTCCTCCCTCACTTCACTCTTTCCTGTCTCGAATGAAATGCTGCTTGCAGCGCTTATCTCCACCCTGCGCTCCACCACTTCCGTCAGGAAGCGCTCAGTATCGTCAGCGAAGGCGCTGAGAGATGAGACATAGAACGTCAGGGGCTCTGTGTCAGGTATTTCATATATCCTTTGCCCTTCCTGAAGGATCTCTCCGCCAAGCACAACGTCAATCCTGCGCAGTTCAGGCCTGGTCGCGACTCTCTGAATGTAATTGTATATGAACTCACCCCCCTCGAGGACAACGGTGTCCAGACGCAGCCCCTCACTGGCAATCGGAGCCTTGACATATTTCCTGAAGAAACGGTCGCTGTTACGGATCTTCCACTTGTTGTACCTGAGAGCAAGACGGAACATATAGTGGGCCACCGCCTCCTGCTCGTCCACTCCATATATCGATTCAAACCTCTCGTCTGTGACAACGCCCTTCTCATACTTCAGGCTGTACAGTTCCGGTATGTTGCGCTTGATGAACATCTCCAGCTGCCCGAGGCTGACGAACTCGAGGGAATCCTGCACGATGCTGTCGATAAAGCGCCGGTAGCGCTCATATCCGCGCAGCTGGGCGCGGCGGTAGGCTTCGCCTGTAACCACTACCGGACTGAGGTGCAGAGTGTCTGCGAGTAGATGCATCCGGGGGCTGAGCCTCATCTGCCAGCGGCTTTCCTGCATTTTCGCGGGAACCACGACCTGAAATTCAATGTCCACACCGCCGTTGCGCTCCGCCACATTGCGGAACCTGGCGGTCACATAGGACGGCGCCACCACATCCGTGGCAACCATCTCGCCTGTAGCCTCATCTCTGACGGCGTTCATCACGAGGGTCCGGCGCCCCTGGAAATCCGGATCAGCCAGAGTATCCTCCCTGAAGCCGGCTGAAAACTCTTCCTGCCATTGAGGAGCCTCCTCCTTTTCTTCAGGCAGGACGATCGAGGCGCGCAGATTCTCCCCGCGCAGTTCCTCAAGGTGCCTCTGGGTCCCGCAGGAAACAGCGACAGACAGCAGTATCAGAATAAGGGTCCTTTTCATTTCCATAAAGAATCAGAAGAGATAAGACAGAGTGATTCCAGTATCGCCGGAAGGGAGGAGAAATAATCCGCTGTCGGAGTCCGTGAGCCGCCCGCAGGGCTGTCCGGCATAGCGGTCACGCCACCTCCATCCGCCCCAGACACCTATCGAGAATCCGATGTTGAGATGCTTCCCTATCATCACCGCATAGCCTCCGGAGATTCCCGCTCCGAGCGCTCTCCCCTCCTCCATATATTTCATATCGAATATGCCGCCGCGACTGTACTCCTCTGCCTGAAGCCGTACTGAAGCCCACCAGCCGGACCAGACATACCAGGGCCAGACTCTTATGCCTGCGGAAATTGTCCGGGCGCAGTTGCGGCGGATCCCGTCCCTGCCGTCCCTGAACTGCCAGGGGTTGTACCTTACGCCTGCCACAGCTTCATAGTGGCGGCCCGCCGCCACTCCGGCCTCCATGTTCAAAGTTGCGAAGTTCGCCCAGTCAAGCAGATTCGTGCTTACTGAGAATCGCTGCGCAGAAGCGTCACCGGCAATGACAAGGAGCGCGGAGGCAGCCAGGATTGTGATTGTTCGTTTCATCGGTCTTTCCGTTTTCGCAGGCAAAAGTAGAGGGGTGCGGCTCCATAAAAAAGCACGGAGAACGGCCCCTGTGAAAGTTTTGCGGAATACAGAAAAATGTGGATGAATCTGCTGTTCGGAGAGCGAATCCGTTGTGACTGACAATTTGTCAAGCCTTCCGGAGTGGTATCCATTTTGATTTACCGTTCCCCGTCGATAAAACTTTTAAATCTATATACTATGGCAAAAGGAAAAATCGGGGTAACCACTGAGAACATATTCCCCGTCATCAAGGAATTCCTCTATTCGGACCACGACATATTCATCAGGGAGCTTGTGGCCAACGCTGTCGACGCCACTCAGAAGCTGAAGACCCTTGCGGGTCTCGGAGATTTCAAGGGCGAGCTCGGCGACCTGTCTGTCAGAGTCGACGTGGACCCTGCCGGCAAGACCGTAAGGATCACTGACCGCGGCATCGGTATGAACGCAGAGGAGATTGACAAGTACATCAACCAGATTGCATTCTCGTCTGCGGGAGAGTTCCTCGACAAGTACAAGGACAAGTCTGAGGGGCTCATCGGCCACTTCGGACTCGGATTCTACTCTTCATTTATGGTATCACGTCAGGTCACGATCGAATCCCTCTCCTACCGTGAAGGTTCGAAGGGAGTCAAATGGAGCTGCGACGGCAACCCTGAGTTCACCCTCGAGGAGTGCGGCAAGGAAGACCGCGGCACTGTCATCACCCTCTATCTCGACAAGGACTCCGAGGAGTATGCCGAAGAGGCGAAGATCGGGGCGCTCCTCCACAAGTACTGCAAGTTCATGCCGGTCCCTGTGGCATTCGGCAAGCAGAAGGAGTGGAAGGATGACAAATATGTCGACACCGGCAAGGACAACGTCATCAACGACTGCGAGCCGCTCTGGACACGCAAGCCGGCAGACCTCAAGGATGAGGACTACCTGACCTTCTACAACAAGCTCTACCCGATGCAGGAGGACCCTCTGTTCCACATCCACCTCAACGTGGACTATCCGTTCAACCTCACTGGAATCCTATACTTCCCGAAGATCAAGAACAACCTCGAGGTCTCCAAGAACAAGATTCAGCTCTTCTGCAACCAGATGTTCGTCACAGACTCTGTGGAGAACATAGTCCCTGAGTTCCTGACTCTCCTCCACGGCGTGATCGACTCTCCTGACATTCCTTTGAATGTCTCAAGAAGCTATCTGCAGGAAGATGCCAATGTAAAGAAGATTTCCGGTTACATCACCAAGAAGGTGGCCGAGCGCCTGGACGAGATTGCCAGGAACAGCCGCGAGGAGTATGAGAGCAAATGGGACAACCTCAAGCTCTTCATCGAATACGGTATGCTCACCGACGTGAAGTTCTGCGAGAAAGCGATGAACTTCGCCCTCTTCAAGAACACTGAAGGCAAGTATTTCAAGATCGACGACTACACAAAGGCCATCGGGGCTGAGCAGAAAGACAAGGACGGCAAGACAGTCGTGCTCTACTGCACTGACGCCACCGCACAGTATCAGTTCGTCGAAAATGCGAAGAACTGCGGCTACGACGTGCTGCTGATGGACTGCCCGCTCGACGCCCACTATGTCGGCCTGCTCGAGTCCAAGCTCAAGGACACGGTCTTCAAGAGGGTTGACTCCGACTCTGTCGGCAAGCTGATCGAGAAGGCGGAGGCTGAGAAGTTCGAGATGAGCGAGGATGACCGCAAGAAGGTGCAGTCAGTGTTCGAGGAAATCCTTCCGAAGGAGTTCAAATATGACGTGAAGGTGGACAACCTCGGAGAGACAGCATCCCCTATCCTCATCACACAGAGCGAGTTCATGCGCAGGTACAGAGAGATGGCCGCAGTCAGCGGAGGAATGAATTTCTACGGCGAGATACCTGAATCCTACAACATCACTGTCAACGCACAGAGCCCTGTCATCAAGAAGATTGCAGGTGAGGCCGGCATCGCGTCCGTCACAGCGGACAACGAACTGCTCAGGCAGGTCACAGACCTCGCGCTTCTGGCGAACGGTCTGCTCAAGGGCAAGGCCCTGAGCGACTTCATCCGCAGAAGCGAGGAGATACTGAACAAGTAGCCCGGCTACTTGACCTCAACAACATACTTTCCAGAAGGGAGCGTCACTCCGGATCCGGATTCAACAGCATGGCCTGCACCGGTAATGAAGGAGACTGACGCTCCCTCCGGTATTTCAAGGCTGAGACGGGCCTCGGTGTTGGCAGGTACTGTGAATTCATAGCGCACGCCGCCGTCAATCTTCTTCCAGCCGCTTTCGATACGGCCGTATACAGTGTCATAGTGGCCCTTTGCATATTCAAGAGTTCCGCCCGGACGAGGCTGCAGGACAAAGCGGTGATAGCCGGGATTGTCCTCATCGCGCTGTATGCCGATCAGATATGACATCATCCACTCCTGGATCGCTCCGAATGCATAGTGGTTGAACGAGTTCATGTCGACCATTCCGAAACCACGCTTGATTGTATATGAGTTCCATCGCTCCCACATAGTGGTCGCGCCCTGGAGGACCGGATAGAGCCAGGAAGGATATGCAGTCTGCTCGAAAAGCTTGTAGGCGACATCAGGACGGCCGTTGTCGGAAAGGACGAGCGTAATGTAAGGGGTGCCGATGAAGCCCGTGGTCAGAGTGTTGCCGTGGGCCTCGACATCCTCGACCAGATGCTTGACTGCCAGCGGCTTGTATTCAGCCTTGAAGAGGTCGGCATAGAGAGGCAGGACGTAAGAGGTCTGCGTGTTTGCCTTGAACTTGTCGTCAGAGCCGCCCGCAATCCACTCGACATATGGAGGGACATTCTTCGATTCCTTCGTTCTGCCGTTCTCATCCACGAATTCGCGGTTGAATGCATCCTTGATGTTGTTGTACAGAGTTGCATATTTCTGCGCTTCCGCTTCTTTTCCGATGGCGCGCGCCATCTTCTGCATAAGGATGGCGTCGTATGCATAGTATGCAGTGTTGGTCAGAGGAGAGTTGGTGTGCTCGACTGCTACCCAGTCACCGTAGCCGCAGCCCGGCTGGATGAATCCCACTGCGCGGTTTCCGAGGTAGTCCATATAAGCCTCCATCGATGCGAAATGCTCCTCCACGAAGCGGGTGTCACCATACTGCTGGTAGATCTGCCAAGGGATGACCACACCGGCCTCCATCCAGCCCAGGGCTCCGCCGCCTTTGGAAGAGCCGGTCGGAGGGACACCGACCTTCGGTATATAGTCGCTGTAGCTGCCGTCCTCACCCTGGATGTCACGGACCGACTGGAACCAGCGGCTGAAGAACGGGTCAACGTTCATGTTATAGGTGGCAGTGCGTGCGAATATCTGGGCGTCGCCTGTCCATCCCATACGCTCGTCGCGCTGAGGGCAGTCCGTAGGGATTGAAAGGAAATTGCCTCTCTGGCCCCATACGATGTTGCTGTAGAGTTTGTTGATATTGGCGTCAGAGGTTTCGAAACCCGATGTCTGAGCGCCCACCGAGTTCATCACGAGCCCTTTGACAGCGTCCAGAGGCAGTGCCTTTTCCAGACCGTGGATCTCTATGTATCTGTAGCCGTGGAATGTGAAGTGAGGCTGGAACACCTCTTCCCCTTCTCCCTTGCAGATATAGTGGTCAGTGGAGAGCGCGCCGCGATAGTTCTCAGTGTATGCGAGGCCCCTGCGGTCAGCATACACCTCCGCTGTCAGAGGCGGCATAGGGTCTTCAGGGACTTCGTTAGGATAGATCATCTCGCCGTAGCGGAAGGTGATCATCCTGCCGGCCTCCCCGCTGAGGGTCACCTGCGGCACGCCGACCATATTCTGTCCCATATCGTAGACGAAGACGCCCGGTTTCGGCTCTGCCACGCTCTGAGCTGTCAGGACCATCTGGCAGGTGACAGGGCTGCCGATATAATACTGTATCTCCACATCCTCTGAAGGAGCGGCGACCTCGATTGCCGGAGCCCAGGCAGAATCATCAAACTCTGCTGAAGTCCAGCCTTCCACCTCGCGGCGGGCATCGTAATCCTCACCGTTCTGAAGGCCGTCGCTGGTGACAGGGCCTCCGTTGAAGACTTTCCAGCCGCCGTCAGTGGCTATGACCTCGGAAGTGCCGTCAGCAAAGGTCACCACGAGTTTGCCGAGGAGGCTCAGTTCTGTTCCGAACTGGTCCTGCCAGGCGGATGCGAAGCCTGTGAAGTCGCTGTACCACCCTGAACCGAGCTGTGCCGCAACTGCGTTCCTGCCGGAGTTCAGGTACGGAGTGACATCGAATGCATTGTAGAAGATGCGGTATCTGTAGTCAGTCGAACCAGGGTTGTACCAGCCAGTGTCAACCCTCTCGCCGTTGATGTAGAATTCATAGATGCCCCTTGCAGTGGCATAGAGCCTTGCCGACTTGACCTTCCTGTCTCCAATGTCAAAGGATTTCCTGAGCATAGGCGCCCCGCTCTCATCTGCAGGACAGAGAATATGCATCTTTCCCTCCCCTTTCTCTGAGTATGCTTCGCGGCGGTCATAGAGAACCGTATTCCAGGTGTTCTCCCGGATTGTGAACCCCTCGAACTCGGCATCGTCGCCCTCCGGCTGGAAGAAGCCGATAGAGTTGAAACGGCAGTAAGGCTTCCAGACATCGAGCGGATATGGCTGGATTGTCACAGGATTGTACTGCAGAAGCCTTCCGTCAACATAGAGGCGGACATTGTATCCCTTGGCATAATCAAGTCCGATGACCTCCAGGCGGATGTCGTGCCTTGCATCAAAGTCCTTTCTCTGGACATTGAATACGCGGCATACGCCGTCCCTCTTCTCGACACCGTCAGTCACGTGGCTGAGGACGATTGATGGAAGGTTGTATTCGAGGCAGTAGTCAGCCTTGGCATAGTTGTTCTCATCCTGCCAGCCGAACACAAAGACTCCGTGTCTGCTGCCCGGGGCGAGGTCAACCGAATATTCAATGTCATAGCTGGTGCGGTATCTGGAGAAATGAGGCTGGCCTGAACCGATCCAGGAGGCATCTCCGAACCCTTCGTCCATAAGGCCGGTCTCAAATGAGGACTCTGCGAAGTGCCTGTCGCCTCTTTCATCCCAGACGCAGACTTTCCACATATAGCGGGTGCGGGGCTTGAGAGGAGCGCCGGCATAAGGTATGCCGACAGAGATGTCCGACTCGATGCGGCCAGTATCGAAGACACTGTCGTCGCCGCCAAAGACACTGATCTGATATGCTTTCTGAGCAGCGCCATAGCGTCCGGAAGCTATCTCCCAGCTGAATCTCGGCTGGACCACGTCAATTCCGAGCGGTTCCGTCATATATTCAGTACGAAGATTTGTGATAAAATTCCTGTCACTGCAGGAGGCTGCGGCGAGAATCACCAGCATTGCCGTAAGGAGTCTTTTCATTTGGGTTCGGTTATTGGTTCAAAATGTTTTTTCCTTCTTTGAGATACCACTCGACGAGGCTGGTCACGCCCTCTTTGACTGATACGTGCGGCTTGTAGCCGACCTCGCGTTCCAGCCGCGTGGTGTCAGCGTAGGTCTGATAGACGTCGCCGGGCTGCATCGGCATCATTATCTTCTCAGCCTTCCTGCCAAGAGCCTCCTCGACAGTGGAGATGAAGTCCATAAGCCTGACCGGGTTTGAGCAGCCTATGTTGTAGACGCGGTGACGGCGGCCGTCGGCTGCAGCCTCGGGAAGACGGTCGATGACTCTGACCACTCCCTCGACTATATCTTCAACATAAGTGAAGTCGCGGAGCATATCGCCTCCGTTGAAGACTTTTATCGGTTCGCCTGCCTCTATCGCCTTTGTGAAGAGTATCGGCGCCATATCAGGTCTTCCCCACGGACCGTAGACCGTGAAGAAGCGGAGGCCGGTGGCAGGGATGCCGTAGAGCTTGGAGTAGCAGCTTGCCATCAGTTCGTCCGCCTTCTTGGTGGCGGCATAGAGGCTCACAGGGTCATCCACCTTGTCCTCCTCGGAGAAAGGCACCTTTGTGCTTCCGCCATACACACTGCTGGAGCTGGCGTAGACCAGATGGCCGGTGCCGTGATGCCGGCAGCACTCAAGGATATTGACGAAGCCTGTCAGGTTGCTCTCCACATATGCCAGCGGGTTTTCGATTGAATACCGCACTCCGGCCTGGGCCGCCAGGTTCACGGCACAGTCGAAACTGCCGCCGCTGAATACTTCATTGAGCGCCGGCGCATCGGCAATGTCACACTTGACGAAGCTGAACTTCTCATAAGGCTTCAGCCACCCGAGCCTGGCCTCCTTGAGACGCGGGGTATAGTATGAGTTCAGGTTGTCGATTCCGACAACGGTGTCACCCCTGTCAAGGAGCCTCTTTGCCACAAACGAGCCGATGAAGCCCGCAGCGCCGGTCACCAGCACTTTCATAATCCTATTCGCCTATTCTCTGGACTGCGTCCATCACGCGTAACCAGTTGGCGCCGGCTATCTGGTGCAGTTCATAGTCAGAGTGGCCGCGGCGGCGGAGCTCGATGAAGATCTTGCCGATCTTGCTGATGTCCTCCATTCCGGCAGGGCCGAATTCGATGCCGTCGTAATCCGAGCCGAGTCCCACGTGCTTCACACCTACAAGGTCGATGACGTGTTCGATATGGTCGGCGACGTCCTTGTATGTAGGGAGCGGAAGGGCCGCATAAGCCTCAAGAGCCTCCTTCAGACGCTGCTGGAGGACCGGATTACTCTGGTCCGGACGCCACGCATAATCGGCTTCGTCAAAGTCATCCCCGAGTGTCCCGACGGAAAGTCTGTACTCATCTGTCAGGAACTTCGGGCACAGATTGATCTGTATGACTCCGCCCTTTTCCGCCATTGCGATTATCATTTCATCTGTCATATTGCGCGGATGGCCGCAGAGAGCGCGGCAGCAGGAGTGTGACGCCACGACCGGAGCCCTTGAGTACTTTATCACATCCCAGAAAGCCTCATCGGAGATATGGGACACGTCAATCATAATGCCCAGACGGTTGCACTCCTCGATGACCTTGCGGCCGAACGGGCTGACGCCGTGCCATACAGGCTCCTTTGAAGTGCAGGAGTCGCATATCTGGTTGCTTGCAGCGTGGGTGAGTGTTAGATATCTGACGCCAAGGCGGTAGAACATCCTCAGGAATGAGAGGTCCTCCTGGATAGGAGCGCCGTTCTCCATTCCAAGGAATATGGAGATGAGCCCGTTCTTCGCGTTTCGCTTCGCCTGTGCCGAAGTGGTTGCGAAGGCCACCTTGTCAGGGTTCTGCTCTACGGAATCATAGACCTTCGATACAAGTTCGAAGGCTCTCCTTGTGGATTCGTCCGGAGTGAGTGAGTTGGAAGTATAGATTGCGAAGAAGGCTCCGTTGACCCCGCCTTTCTTCATACGTGGATAGTCGATATGGGTGATCGGGAACTTGCCCGGCACGAAACCCTGTTCAACTTTTTTTCCGAAATCAGCGCCCTTGGCGAGCATCAGCGGGGCGTCGCAGTGTGAATCGAGAAGGAAATCCATATCTATTCTGTTTTAATAAGTTTTGAAGCACCTGATACTTTGATCGAACCCATCTTCAGGTCGTCGGAGCCTGTGTAAGTGCAGGATGACGCTCCTGTGAGCTTGACGTTGAGAGACTTCTGGACATTGACCTTGGCGGATGATGCACCGGAGCACTCCACTTCCACCTTTCTGGCCGTCAGTCCGTCCGCATACAGTTTCGACGCTCCGGAAACCTTCACGTCGAACTCATCCGAATCCCCGGTCAGCACCAGATCCGAAGCGCCTGCCACCTCCGCCTCGATGTCAGTGGCGTCAAACTCCGCCACCACGTTCGATGCGCCGCTGACATTGATCTCAACCTCAGCGGCCTTGATGCCGAGTGAAGTGACATAGCTTGCGCCGTTGACCTGAAGCACAAATTCTGACATAAGAGCCACGAAAGTATCTTCAGAACGGAACTTGGAACTGCCTGAAAGAGTCAGGGAGGTCATCACAGGCATAGTGACCTTGATGATGAACTTCCTGTTCTTCTTTGAGGCGAGCTTGTCCTTGAATGAAAGCTGGCCGTCGAACTCAAAGCTGAGTATGCCTCCCTTCTCCTTCACATACAGATTGTCCGCATACTCGGACGGCATTTCAACGGAGACGGAATACTCCGTGCCCTGAGTGGCGATGACCTCGAAAGGACCTTTCACGAAGAGACCCTGGAAGCCCTCGAAATCGAAATCCTTTTTGACTGTGTCAGCGGCGGAGGCCGTCAAGGCCATTAAGAGTGCCGCTATTGCGAGAACTGATTTTTTCATATCTGTTTACTTTGCGATTACTTGTTATTGCCTGTGCGCTGGCGCACGGCCTCATACATCACGACTGCCGATGCAACGGACACGTTCAGGGACCCTGTCCCGCCCATCATAGGGATGCGGGCCTTCGCGGTGCAGAGCGAGAGGACAGACTGCGATATGCCGGCACCTTCGGAGCCCATGACGATGACTGTAGGAAGAGTGAAGTCAACGTCGTACAGCTGACTGTCTGTCTTCTCAGTGGCGGCGACAATCTGGAATCCCTGCTCCAGCAGATAGTAGATCGGAATCCTGAGATTTGTCACCTTGCAGGCCGGAATCCTCAGGAGCGCGCCGGCTGATGTCTTGACTGCGTCGGCGTTGACAGCGGCGCCTCCCTTTGCGGGAAGAATCAGGCCGTCGACACCCGCGCATTCAGCAGTGCGGGCTATTGCGCCGAAGTTGCGCACGTCACTCACGCCGTCGAGCATCACAAAAATAGGGTTCGGGTGCTTCTCGAGTGCGTTCTCGACCATTGTCTCAAACTCGACATAGTCTATCTGCGGCAGATAGGCGATCACACCCTGGTGCGAGCCCTTGACGAGATAGTTCATCTTCTCGCCCGGCACGAACTGGTAAGCGATGCCGCGGCTGGAAATCTCTTCCATCAGCTGCCTGAACTGGTCGCCCTCAAGCCCCTGCTTGAGCAGAATCTTTTCAAACTTGCGTCCCTGTTTCACAGCGTCGAGAACAGGGTGCATCCCATATAGGAAATGTCCTTCCATATTTCAAAAATCAAAGGTTAGCCCACTCATCCATCTTGCTGTCAAGGTCGCGCTTGAGGTCAAGATACTGGCGGGTAAGTTCCATAATATCGTCCTGCGGAGAGGGCGCGGAGAGAGTATTCTCAATCTGAGCCATCTTCTCCTCGAGCTCCGCTATCTGTTTTTCAAGAAAATTCTGGCGGTTCTTCGCCTTGCGTTCCTCCTTCGAGAGGAACTTCTGCGCCTGGTGAATCTGCTTTCCGCTCTGCTCCGGCTTCTCTTCCGCCTGCTTCTGGGCAGCAGGCTTCTGTGCAGCAGGCTTCTGTGCAGCAGGTTTCTGTGCAGGGGCGCCCGCCTCTATGTCGCGGAAGGATTCAGCCTTCTTGCGGCGGAGGAAGTCATCGACTCCGCCGAGATGCTCCCTGACCTTGCCGTCGCCGAACTCATAGAGTTTGTCCACCAGTCCGTTGAGGAAGTCGCGGTCGTGGGAGACGACTATCAGAGTGCCGTCGTATGCCTTGAGAGCCTGCTTCAGCACATCCTTGGAGCGGATGTCCATATGGTTGGTAGGCTCGTCGAGCGCAAGCAGGTTGTGGGACTTGAGCATCAGCTTGGCCATCGCCAGACGCGAGCGCTCGCCTCCGCTGAGGACAGAGACCTTCTTGTCAATGTCCTGGCCTCTGAAAAGGAATGCGGCGAGTATGTCGCGGAGCTTAGTGCGCACGTCCCCGACTGCGATTCTGTCGAGGGTTTCGAAGACAGTAGCCTTCTTGTCGAGCACATCCTCCTGATTCTGGGCATAATAGCCGATATCCACATTGTATCCCGCCTTTGCCTCTCCATCGAACGGCTCGAGATCCTTCATCAGAACCCTCATCATAGTGGTCTTGCCTTCTCCGTTGCGGCCCACGAACGCGACCTTCTCCCCTCTCCTGACAATCAGGTTTGCCCTGTTCAGGATAATCTTCTCCGGCCCGTAGCCGATCACCGCATCCTTGACCTCGAAGGCCACGTCTCCGCTGCGCGGTGCGGGAGGGAACTTCACGGTCAGAGTGGCGAGGTCCTCGTCATCGATTTCGATACGCTCGATCTTCTCCAGCTGCTTCACGCGCGACTGCACCTGGTTGCTCTTGGTAGGCTTGTAGCGGAACTTCTCGATGAACTCCTCTGTCTTCTCTATCATCCTCTGCTGGTTGGCATAGGCGGCCTTCTGCTGGGCTATGCGCTCCTTGCGCAGCTCCACGTATTGAGAATAAGGGACTTTGTAGTCATAGAGGCGGCCGAGCATCACCTCGACTGTCCTCCCGGTCACATTGTCCAGGAAGCGGCGGTCGTGAGATATGAGCACGAGCGACCCTGTATATTCCTTGAGATAGTCCTCCAGCCACTGGATGGACTCTATGTCAAGGTGGTTGGTCGGCTCGTCGAGCAGCAGCACGTCAGGCTTGCGGAGCAGTATCTTCGCAAGCTCTATCCTCATATTCCAGCCCTGGGAGAAGGTGGCGGTCATCCTGCCGAACTCGGACTTCCTGAAGCCGAGGCCGAGAAGCGTGCGCTCCGCGGACTCCATCGGGGTGTCGCTGCGCGCTATCATCAGGCGGTCGTTGATGTCGTTCATCTCGACTATCAGCCTGTGGTAGGCATCCGACTCATAGTCCGTTCGCTCTGCAAGTTCCGCCGTGATGGCGTCCATCCTCTCTTCAAGTCTGTGTATGTCAGCGAAGACAGTCATCACCTCGTCGATGACGCTCTTGTCCTTCGCGTGCTCCATTATCTGGGGCAGATACCCTATCCTCTGGCCCGAGGTCATAGTGATATGGCCCGAGGTGGGGCTCTGGAGGCCCATTATCATCCTCAGCAGCGTGGTCTTGCCCGCCCCGTTCTTTCCGACGAGGCCGATGCGGTCGCGGTCGCCGATATGCAGGCTCACTTCATCCAGAAGGGTGAAGCCGCCGAAAGAGAGGGTTATGGAATCGAGAGATATCATTATGAAGCCTCCTTTTCAACTTCATCTTCATCTTCATCTTCCTCCTTGACCTCGCGCCTGCATATAAGGATGCTGATCCAGTAGAGCAGGAACAGCGGCACGGAGACCACTGCCAGCGAGAACGGGTCGCCCGAAGGGGTGATCAGGGCAGCCAGTATCACAACTGCACAGACGGCGTACCGCCAGCCCCTTGAGAGCATCTCCCTGGTCACGAGCCCGAGAGCCGAGAGAATCGCGATTACCGTCGGGAACTCGAACACGAGGCCGAAGAGCAGGACTGTGGAGAAGACCGTCGACATATATGAGCCGAGCGATATGGTGTTCACCACCGAACTGCTGACGACATATCCCTGGAAGAAATTGACCATCAGCGGAAGGACCACCGTATAGCCGATGAATATTCCCGCATAGAAGAGCGCTGAGGCGAAGAGGAAGGCCCTGCGGGTGGTCTTCTTCTCTTTTTCATAGAGGGCCGGGGCGATGAACTTCCAGATCTCGAAGATGATGTACGGACAGCATACGATCACCGCCGCCATCATCGTGACCTTGATATGGGTTATGAACTGCGCTGTGATGTCTATGTTCACCAGGGAGAGGCTGACGTCCATCCCGAGCCACCGGTACAGGAAGAAATCCTTGCGCGTCGGGGCCAGGATGATGCCGTCGAAAAGGAACTCCTTGAAGAAAAAGAGCACAATGCAGACCACCAGAAGAACCAGTATGCAGCGGAACACCGCTTTCCTGAGTTCCTCGATGTGGTCCCAGAAGGTCATCTCTCCGGAAGATTCCGCCATTACGGAGACCTCCGGTATTACTTGGATTCAGACTTGCCGGAGTCGTCCTTGAGGTCGGACTCTATCTCCTTGATGTCCTTTTCAACCTCGTTCATCCCCTGCTTGAAGCTCTTGACTCCCTTGCCGAGGCCCTTCATAAGTTCCGGAATCTTTTTTCCGCCGAAAAGGAGGAGAACTACAAGTCCGATGATAATCCATTCCCATCCCTGGATAGCCAATGGAAGAACGTAGAGAAGATTCATTTCGATTATTGTTTGAGTTATAGTTTGCTGAGTGTCTCTTTCAGGTTCTCGATCTTGGTGGTGGCGTCAGCGAGCTTCTTGCGCTCCAGCTCGACCACGGCCGCAGGGGCGTTGGCCACGAACTTCTCGTTGGAGAGCTTCGCGTTGACTCCCTTGAGGAAGCCTTCGTAGCGCTTGATCTCGGCGAGGATCTTGGCCTTCTCCTCCTCTGTGTCCACCATTCCCTCGAGAGGGACATAGAACTGGACGGTTCCCACAAGGAATCCCTGTCCCGCCCTGCTGGTGTCGAGTTCGTCTGAAATCCCGACTGAGGATACGTTGGCCATCTTGAGGATCACAGGGTTCATCGATGCAGGATAGCCGGCTTTCTTGACCATCAGGCGGAGCGGCTCCTTCGGGGAGATGTTCTTCGCCTGGCGGATGGAGCGGATGGCGACCACGGCCTGGCAGGCTGTCTCGAAATCGGTGATGACGTTTTCGTCATATTCCGATGCGGCAGGCGCGGAGGCGTACATTATCGTCTCGCCGTCCCTGCGCTCCTCGATGTTCTGCCAGAGCTCCTCGGTGATGAACGGCATCACAGGATGCAGCAAACGCAGGAGGGAATCGAAGAATCCTATGGTCGCTTCGTATGTGGTCCTGTCCATAGGTTTCTGGGCGCCATTCTCGAAACCGGGTTTAACGATCTCAAGGTACCACGAGCAGAAGTCATCCCAGAAGAGCCTGTAGACGGACTTCACCACATCGTTGATCCTGAAGTTCTCGTAGTCGCGGTCAATCTCCGCTATGGTGCGGCTCATCTTGGCGCGGAACCACTCGACAGCGATGCGGTCAGCCTCGGACTGAGGCACATCTGCAGCCGTCCAGCCCTTGACAAGGCGGAATGCGTTCCATATCTTGTTGCTGAAGTTGCGGCCGAGTTCGACCTGGGCCTCATCGAAGAGGATGTCGTTGCCTGCGGAGGTGCAGAGCATTATGCCGAGGCGGACGCCGTCGGCGCCGTACTGCTCAATGAGCTTTATTGGGTCAGGAGAGTTTCCGAGCTGCTTGCTCATCTTGCGGCCCAGCTTGTCGCGCACGATGCCGGTGAAATAGACATTGCGGAACGGGACATCCTTCTGATACTCCTCGCCCGCCATTATCATCCTGGCGACCCAGAAGAAGATGATGTCCGGGCCGGTCACAAGGTCGTTGGTCGGGTAATAGTACTTTATCTCGCCGTTGCCCGGATTGTTGATGCCGTCGAAGAGGCTTACAGGCCAGAGCCAGCTCGAGAACCAGGTGTCGAGTGCATCCTCGTCGCGGGTCAGCTGTTCAGCAGTGACGTTCTCATACCCTTCGATCCTGCGCGCCTTCTCAAGCGCATCCTCGGCTGTAAGGGCCACGACGAACTTCTCCTCCTCTCCCTCTGCTGTCGGGAGGAAGTATGCAGGGATGCGGTGGCCCCACCAGAGCTGGCGGCTGATGCACCAGTCCTGGATGTTCTCAAGCCACATCCTGTATGTGTTGACGAACTTGTTCGGGTGAAACTTGATCTTCCCCTCGAGGACCGGCGGGAGAGCGATGCCGGCGAAGTGGCGCATATTGAGGAACCACTGCTTGCAGAGGCGCGGCTCCACTGCAGTGTCCTGGTTCCTCTCCGAATAGCCCACCTTGTTGTCGTAGTCCTCAACCTTCTCCATCAGGCCTGCGGCCTCGAGGTCCTTCGAGATCTGCTTGCGGACAACCATCCTGTCAAGGCCGACATAGAGGCCGGCGGCCTCGCTGAGGGTTCCGTCAGGGTTGAAGATGTCGATGGTTTCGAGATTGTGGGCCTTGCCGAGGTTGTAGTCGTTCACGTCGTGGGCAGGTGTGACCTTGAGGCAGCCTGTTCCGAACTCTATGTCGACATAGCGGTCTTCGATGACAGGGATGACGCGGCCCACGAGAGGGACGATGACCTTGTGGCCGCGGAGCCACTGGTTCTTCGGGTCCTTCGGGTTGATGCACATCGCGGTGTCGCCCATAATGGTCTCAGGACGGGTTGTCGCCACGACTGCATAGTACCGGCCGTTCTCATCCTGATGGAGCACCTCACTCTCTCCGCCTGTCGGGACGACAGGATTGGTGTCAGCATCAGCGACATAGTAGCGGAGGTAGAAGAGCTTTGACTTCTCGTCGCGGTAGACCACCTCTTCCGTCGAAAGCACCGTCTGCGCCTTCGGGTCCCAGTTTACCATTCTGAGGCCTCTGTAGATCAGGCCTTTGTCATAAAGGTCAACGAAAACCTTGAGGACGGACTCGCTGCGGACGTCGTCCATAGTGAAGGCTGTGCGGTCCCAGTCACAGCTTGCGCCGAGGCGGCGGAGCTGCTGGAGGATGATGCCTCCGTGCTCGCGGGTCCAGTCCCAGGCGTGCTCGAGGAACTGCTCGCGGGTGAGGTCACGCTTCTTTATTCCCTTCTCCGCAAGGCGGTTCACCACCTTGGCCTCAGTCGCGATGGAAGCGTGGTCTGTTCCCGGGACCCAGAGGGCGTTCTTGCCCTGCATCCTTGCGCGGCGCACAAGCAGGTCCTGGAGGGTGTTGTTCATCATATGCCCCATATGGAGCACGCCGGTGACATTAGGCGGCGGAATCACGATTGTGTAAGGTTCACGCTCATCCGGTTCCGAATGGAAGAATTTATGCTGCAGCCAATAGGCGTACCACTTGTCCTCAACGAGAGAGGGATCGTATTTTGCGGGTAGTTCCATATCAAAAATTAATCACAACAGACTGCAAATTTAATCATAATTGCTTAAATTTGTAGGACTGAAAGCCAAAATACACTTATGAAAAAAATAAGAATCGTGGTGTTCGCCTCAATCCTTCACGACAGCTCGAGCGTGATGAACAGCCGGGACCATCTTTTTGACGGCCTGCGCAGCCTTGCCGAGATAGAATTCATCTATCCTTCAACCCTTGCAGCCAACAGCCCGGCATTCAACAGATTCATTGACGGTGGCACTCTCAGAGGGCCGGCCAGCCCGCTGGCGGAAACTGAAGATTGCAAGACAGTGTGCTTCATAGCCACAGGCGGAACAGAGGAGATATTCCGGAACTATCTCGACATTCTCCCCCGCCCTGTCACACTTATCAGCGACGGCCTCCACAATTCTTTCGCAGCAAGCCTCGAGATAGCATCCTTCCTGCACGCACAGGGCATCCGCAGCCGCAATTTCAACGCCCCGCTGGACAACAGCCCTGCATTCTACGAAGACCTCGGAGAGCACCTTTTCGGGGACAAGCAGGGCGAGGAGATGCTCAGCCGCGAATGTCCGGAGATGGAGAAGATGCCGCGCCAGACGGCAAAGGCCATGGAGAAGAAAAGGCTCGGGCTCATCGGAGGTGAAAGTTCCTGGCTCATCTCGTCGGGAATCGACAGGGCTGAGGTCGTGAAGCGCACCGGCGCCACCTTCATCGACATTCCGATCAGAGACCTGGAGCGGGAGTTCGCCGGAGTCAGCGACAGCGACCTGGAGGTTGCAAGGATATGCCAGGAAAGAATGAACCTCATCTCTCCGGACCGCGATGAAGACGACCTCCGCGAAGCGGCCAAGATGTATATTGCCCTTAAGGCCATCTGCGCTAAATACTCGCTCTCAGCCCTCACCCTCAAGTGCTTCGACATCATCGGCTCCTGCCGCACCACCGCCTGCCTCGCTATGGCAATGCTCAACAGCGAAGGGATTGTCTGCGGGTGCGAGGGCGACATCCCTGCGCTCTGGACAATGGTCTACGCCAATGTGGTCTACGGGCAGCCGGCCTTTATGGCCAACCCGGCGTCCACTTCAAGAAGCGAGCTGACAGTGGACCTGGCCCACTGCACGGTTCCGCTGTCAATGGTACACGGATACAGGCTGCCGTCGCACTTCGAATCCCGGAGCGGCATAGGTGTGGCGGGCAGCGTGCCGAGCGGCAGCTACCGCCTGCTGAAAATCTGCGGCAGCGCGCTCGACAGGCTCTGGTCTGCTGACGGAGATATAATAATGAACACCAACATCCCGCAGCGCTGCAGGACCCAGGTACGTTTCAAATTCCGCAATGAGCGGGACTTCAACGACTTCCTCACAGTCTGCAAAGGCAACCACCTTGTAATAGTCAAGCAATGAAATTCTTAAGACAGATTATGGCAGCAGCGTCCGTCGTTATGCTGCTCTCTATTTCATCCGTTGCATCAGCCCAGGACTGGGCGAATCTCGGAAGGTTCAAGGATGCTGACGACGCCGTCGCCGCCTCCGGCAGGCCGCAGACTGTCATAATGGGCGACTCGATCACCGAATTCTGGGTGCGCCGCAGCCCCGGCTTCTTCCGCGACTACAACATCCTGTGCCGCGGTATCAGCGGGCAGACCACCCCTCAGATGCTCATCCGCTTCCGCCACGACGTCGTGGACACCAACGCTGAGACAGTGGTGATACTGGCGGGAACCAACGACATAGCAGGCAACACAGGTCCTTCGACCCTGGAGATGATTGTGGACAACATCGCATCGATGTGCGACATCGCCCGCGCCTCCGGAATCCGTCCCGTCATCTGCTCCGTACTCCCCGCAAAGCAGTATTCCTGGAAGAAGGATGTCCCCGCCGACGAACTCATCCCGCAGCTGAACGCTATGCTGAAGAGATACGCAGCCTCGGAGAAGATCGAGTATGTCGATATGTTCCCGGCGATGGCAGACACCGTCAACCCCGACAACGCCTTCGGAATGCGTCCGGAATTCACCGGGGACGGTGTGCACCCTAACGCTGAAGGATATAAAGCAATGGAAGAGATACTTCTCCCTTACATCCTGTCAAACAAAAAGATACGCCTTGCTGAAAAAGCCCGTGCAAAAGAGCTCAAGATAATGAGCTACAACATCCGCAACTGCATCGGGATGGACCGCCAGAACAGGGCCGACAGAGTGGCCGCCGTCATCAACGACTGCAACCCCGAGGTCGTGGCCGTACAGGAACTCGACAGCGTCACAACCCGCAGCCAGCAGAGATTCCTTCTCAGGACTCTCGCCGATATGACCGGGATGAAGGCCACCTTCGCCTCCGCCATCCCTTATGACGGCGGCTCATACGGCGTCGGAATCCTCAGCCGCACGGAGCCTCTGAGAAGCGCCAAGACTGCTCTCCCTGGACGCGAGGAGAGAAGGACCCTCCTGATGGCGGAGTTCGACGACTTCATCTTCTGCTGCACCCATCTCTCCCTCACGAAGGAGGACAACGAGGCGTCAGTGGAAATCATCGCCAAGGCCATTGAGGAGTTCCGCGGCGGGAGCCTGAAGCCTGTCTATATCGCGGGCGACTGGAACGCCTCCCCGAACTCAGCGACTCTCGCGAAGATTTCAGAAATAGCAGACATACTGAACGATCCATCAGTATACACCTTCCCTTCCGACAAGCCGAGAAGCACGATAGACTTCATCGCCAGAATGAAGGATGAGAGAATCCCGGATGTCAGGGTCATCAGAGGGGAGGTCATCGAAGCCTCGCTCGCCTCCGACCACAGGCCGGTGACAGTCACTGTCAGCAGGAACAGATAAACTTCAGGAGCTCTTCGTAGAGCTTCTGGACCGGAAGGCCCATCACATTGAAATACGAACCTCTGAGTCCGGTTATGCAGGTGTATCCTATCCACTCCTGCACGCCGTACGCCCCGGCCTTGTCATAAGGCCGGTAGTTGTCAACGTAATAGGCGATCTCCTCCGGGGTCATTTCCTTGAAGGTCACGTCGGTCACGTCAGTGAACGAGCGGACGGCCCTGTTAGAGCGGAGCGCGACACCGGTATAGACCTGATGGGTGTTGCCGGAAAGCTCAGAAACCATCCTCACGGCATCTTCGCGGCCCTTCGGCTTGCCCATTATCTCATCACCGAGGCAGACAAGTGTGTCGGCTGTTATGAGTATCTCATTTTCAGCAAGTTCCCTGTGGAATGTCTCCGACTTGTGGCGGGCAAGGAACTCCGGCACCTCGCTGCAGGGAAGGTCATCGCTGTAGGCCTCCTTCTCATCCTTGCCCGGCTCGACCGTGAACTCGATGTCCAGGCCTGCAAGCAGTTCCCGCCGGCGCGGCGAAGCGGAAGCGAGGGTGAACGTGTATCCTTTGAAGCAGTCCATAGCAGCTATTCAGAGTCCACCGGTTCAGCGAAATTCCTGCCGGTCAGGCAGGCGAACTTTGTCACATTGTCGGGATGCTTTCCCTTCCACGGCTCCTTCGGGTCGAAGTGCCAGCGGTTCTGCAGCTTGGCCACCTTCTCCACCACGTCGCGCACGCAGCCGTGTCCGCCAGGGTACGGGGATATGTAGTCCGCCGCGGACTTTACCTCCGCCACCGCATCTGAAGGGCAGGCGCCGAGACCCGCAATCCTTATCGCAGGGATGTCGGGCAGGTCGTCCCCGACAAACGCCACCTCGTCAGGACTGAGGCCGTGCTTTTCACAGAAATGGATGAAATCCGTCTCCTTGTCCTTTGAAAGCTGGTAGAGGTCGGCATCGCGGACTCCGAGGGAATGAGCCCTGTGTATGAGGCTCTGCGACACTCCTCCTGTTATGATGGCGCAGGGGAAGCCGTTGTCGACAGCCATCCTCACGCCGAAGCAGTCCTTTGAATTGAAAGTCCTCAGGAGGTCCCCCTCCGCTGTGGCGAGCAACGATCCGTCAGTGAACACGCCGTCTATGTCGAATGCGAATGCCTTGATGTTCTCGAACATAAAAGAATCAGTTTTTTCCGGGGCGCAAATTTACGAAATTATCATACTCGGCGCGCTTCTCCACACCGATTCCCGACTTTCCCTGCGGTTTCCTGCCTTTCGACAGGCAGACGTCGCACTTTCCGCAAGGCCCGGCGCTCTCCTGCCCGAAATAGCGGTACATCCTCACGCAGCGGCACTCGTCAGACTCCTGGACGAGGCTGACCATCGCCTCCATCCTCGAGGTCATCCTCCCCACCCTTTCGTCGTATTCGCTCTGCGGAAGCCTGAGGTTCTTCTCGTAGAGCCTCTCGTTGGCGAAGCAGAGGAGCGGAGAGTTGATGGCAGGTATATACTTCAGCACCTGCAGTTGCGAGAGTCTCTTCAGCCTGCTCCTCACCTCCTCGACAGGGTACCGGCCCGCCTTTGCGATCTTCTCCTCGTCAACCGGGACATAGCTGGTGAAGAGGCCTGGATACATCCTGAGCAGCAGCTTGACGAAAGTGTCCGTCTCCCGCGACCCCAGCTGGATCCGGTAGAGTTCGTCACGCGAGCAGATGAACTCGATCTTCGCCGGCACACGGACAGTCTCGGTAAGTGTCCAGTAGCCTGCCGTCTCTATGTATTTGATTGCATAATAAGCCGTTGCCGCGTGGAGCCTGTAGCGTTCGGCGAACTTCTCGAGCTCGAACTTCACGCAGGCCTCCCTGCCCTCCTCGTAGGCGAAGCCCTCGAACATATAGACTTTCTGATAGATGTCGCGTATATAGTCGAGCGGAGGGAAACTGGTCCTGACAGTCTGCCTCAGCCTGAGGATGTCAGAATCATTCCAGACCAGGACAGCGTATGCCGGTCTGCCGTCCCTGCCGGCGCGGCCCGCCTCCTGGAAGTAGGCCTCCAGAGCCTGGGGCACATCGTAATGGCAGACAAAGCGCACGTCCGGCTTGTCGATGCCCATTCCGAAAGCATTCGTGGATACAATCACTCTCGTCTCCCCGCTCTTCCATCTGTCCTGTATCTCAGAACGGAGGTCACGCCCCATCCCGGCGTGATAGCAGTCCGCGGAGACACCGTGCGCCCTGAGGAATGACGCGAGGTCCTCTGCGCCCTTTCTTCTCGACACATAGACGATCCCGCTGCCCTTCACCCCGTTGCAGACCTTCAGGACCTGTCCCATCTTGTCCTCTGCCTTGCGGAAGACATACGAAAGGTTCGGCCTCTCGAAACTGCCGGAGACCATATTCCCGTTACGGAACTTCAGCTTGTCCATTATGTCGCGGGCGACCTCCGGGGTGGCTGTTGCTGTCAGCGCAACCGTGGTCACGCTTTCACCGAGAAGCGGGCGGATCTGCGCTATCTCCAGATAGTCGGGCCTGAAGTCATATCCCCACTGGGAGATGCAGTGGGCCTCGTCGACCACCAGCAGGCTGACGTTCATCTTGGCGGCCCGCACCTTGAAGAGTTCGGTGCGGAGCCTCTCCGGGGAGACATACAGGAACTTGTAGTCGCCGTATATGGCGTTGTCGAGGGTTATGTCAATCTCGCGGTATGTCATCCCGGAATAGACGGCAAGGGCCGGGATCCCCCTGTCGCGCAGGTTCTGGACCTGGTCCTTCATCAATGCGATGAGAGGCGAGACAACAATGCAGATGCCTTCCTTCATCATCGCCGGCACCTGGAAGCAGACAGACTTGCCGCCGCCCGTAGGCAGCAGGGCGAGCGTGTCGCGCCCTTCCAGCACAGAGGAGATTATCTCCTCCTGCATCGGCCGGAACGACTCATACCCCCAGTATTTCTTCAGCGTCTCCTTCATAGCGGCAGTCCTGCAAAATTACAAAAAGAAATTTCTACTTTTGCATTCAAATCAGGAAGCGATGCAGGCGAAACGCCGACGGATGTCCTGCACTCGCTCCTTCTGGTGCGCAGGCTGTCACACGTCAAGATCAGTTGACCTTGGCGCCGAGGAAGATGAAGGCCCCGGAGCTATTTTCTCGGATTGCGAAGACGAAAGGATGATCAATCTGAACGACAGTAACAACAGACTGATGAAATTCCGGGCCCGGAGCCCAGCTCATATTAGTTATTGCAGTCACCGCCGACGCCTCGGTTCCATTCAGGTTCACAGAGATTTTTGCCCTATGGATTGTGGTCAGGCCGGTTATCAAATCATCGCTCAAATTAGAATAGTTATAATTCCCGGAAAGAACATTATTCATACCCATCTTCTCAAGCTTTTTATCAAAGTCCTCACCTCGCAATAACGTCGATACATCGAACTGAGGGAGCTTCAGGATATAAGAATGGTCGGTGCCGCCATAGGACACCCTGCCAGCGTAGTTTGCAAACTTTTCGGCGCTGAGATTCTTCATGAATCTGTCAAACCCGCTGCCAGAAGGCATCACCGCCACAAAACTGTATCTTCCTGAGGCGTAAGGGACAGAGCAGACAGCCACATCCTTGTCAACATAGCATTTGACGCTGGCCCAAGAGAAGAAAGGGACATCGCGTGAGGTAGATTTCTTTCCCGTAAATGTCAAATACTCAACTCCAGGGTTAAGACGCCAGGCCGCATTGAAATAGATGGTATTTGACAGAACGAACTGAGAGTCCTCAAAGATGTCCGCCCCAAGGTGGTCCATCATTCCGTTTGTGCTTCGTTCAATCCACCCGTCAATCTCCTGCTTCGCTTTCGGAGTACCGAATTCAAGAACCTTGTTGAATGAATCATAATTCTGCTCGAGAGCATTGAGGAAAGGTCTCTTGACTGAGAAACCGCTGTTCATCCAGAATGCGTTGGCTATTGAAATCTCCACATCCGGATCCGCACTGCACATTTGCTGAGTCATCAACTTATAATACTCGTTGATATCATCTGCACTTCCTTTCAGTCCAAGGGTACTGGCAATATTGTCATATGTCGTTCCCGATGCGCCGTTGGCCAGCATAGAGAAAGCCGCAGAAATGCTGTAAGGTGAAATGATGATGTCGTCTCCTTCGTAAAGTTTCTTGAGAAGCTCCATCCCGAAGGCATTTTCTGCCTTGAGGATGTTTTCCTGAGCCTTTGTCAAGACAATGCCATCATCAAACACATCCTCATCGACCCCAAACTCCCTCTCGCTGCAGGATATTGCAAAAATGCAGGCCACTGCGTATATCGATAACACTAACCGTTTCATAATCACATTGTCATATTACTGAATCCCATATATCATTTCTGCAGAGCCACTGAACGGCCAACCTGTTGTGGCCGTAGAGAAGTAGCCATCTTGTTGCCCATTCCAACCCCAATTGATATGATAGAAGGAATCCTCCCAATTTACCACCTCATAGGTTTCCATGCCATCTTCAATGTCAATTCCTTGGTCTTCAAACATCGCCCTAACTTCAGCATCCGTAAATAGTGTTCCTTCACCTACTTGCCCGTCTATTAACCACCTGTAGTGTAAAGTTGAAGTCATGCTCTGAGTTTTGTACCCATCGACAATATAGGCATGCCAACCAGAGATAACCCCTCCACCCGAGGATTGAGCAGATGAACCATTTCCATTGAATATCAATGGTCTGCTATTATCTAGTTCATTAAAAGCAATTGTGGAGTTCAGACTAGTTCTTGTACCCGATAGACCATATTGAGCAAGTGCTGGGATTACATTATTAAATTCAGTTCCACTGCCATAAGCATAATACTTCATACCGGTTCTATCGCTCACATCCACATCGGGGTCTATATAATCAGACTTACAAAGAGGCATAGTGTCATTTACGCCTAGTTGTTCATTAATTTCCATCTCAGAACAAGATAGTATACAACAGAATACCGACAAGTATAGAACCACATTTTTCATAAGAACTATTTATTAAATATTTTGCTGAAATTTAGAAAATAAAAATGACATTCCAAATTTTTCAAGTAAAATAATAATAGCTCTCAGACGCTGACACTCAATTTGTAAGTAATAATTTATCTGTCGGTAAGATGAATTGCCCCTTCAAAATTCTTCAGCATTCTTCAGCGTCTCCTTCATAGCGGCAGTCCTGCAAAATTACAAAAAGAAATTTCTACTTTTGCATTCAAATCAGGAAGCGATGCAGGCGAAACGCCGACACGAATCTTTCAAGCGCAGGCGCTGGGCAGTAAGGATCATCAATCTGTTTGTCCTTACCGGACTGATCCTGCTGATGGTCCGCTACTGGCACGCTATGCCGGCGTGGCTGATTGTCCTGCTCTGCGCTGTTTCTCTGGCGATACTCCTCACAGGCAGGGCCTGGTGCGGCTACGCCTGCCCGGTAGGGTTCCTCCTCGACATATTCTGGTTGATTTCCAAACGGCTTCACGTCAGAAGCCTGAAACGGGGCGAGAGATTCAACCGCTTCATCCGGTGGTTCAAATGGTTTTTCCTGGTATTCTACACAGTCCTGCACTTCGTGCTCGGAATAGACCCGGGATGGCTGCTGACAGTCCTTCTCCTTGTCACTGCTCCGTTCCTGGTGCGTTTCTGGTGCAGTTTCTGTCCCGTCGGCACTCTGCTCGGACTGCTGAACAGGACCAGTGTAATGAAAATCAGCAAAAATGCCGAGACCTGTGTCAGCTGCTCGGCCTGCTCCCGTGTATGCCCGATGCAGGACAAACGCATTTACTCCCAGAAACAGAGCGGCGTCACACGCAGCGGCGCCTGCATCCTGTGCGGCGAGTGTGTCGCCAGCTGCCCGAAGAAGGGAGCCCTCAAACTTGACATCCTTGGCAAAAGGCTGATTGAATCATAGTCTTGAGAGCATGGATGGAAGGCCAGTAACAGCCTCTTTCACCCACATCGTGAATCCCGGTAGCCTTGCTGTAGTAGAATGACAATTCCTATCATAAGCCATGATAAAGGAATTCCCTTAATGAAAGGTGGATAATTCCATCTTCATCACTTCTTTTTACCAGAGGGTTCATTGAAATGACATACTTCGGATAATTGTCATTAATCTTTTTGAGATTACCGAATTCTCTTTCTCTTGTGCTTTCATCTGATATCAGATAAGAGACTTGAACATATATTCTCTGTCCCAGATTAGTGCATACGAAGTCTATCTCCCCAGCTCGCAGTTGTCCGACTTTAACGGTAAATCCATCGTAAACAAGCTGGTTGTAAACAACGTTCTCGATAACTTTCTCAATGTCCTTTGACCGTTCGCCACCGACAATCGTGTTGCGTATCCCCATGTCACTAAAATAAACCTTGTCGTTGAATTCAAATTCCTTCTTCCCGTGAATATCATATCTTCGGACGTCACTCAGGAGATATGCTTCCGAAAAGAATGATATGTAATCAAGGATTATCTTTGTGGCTACATTCTGTCCCTGGGCTTTCATGATATTCATAATGCCCGTAGCGGAGTTTAACTTGCCGACGTTGTCCGCAAGAAACGCTACCAGATTATTCAGGAACGGAATATTGCGTATGTCATGGCGTTCGATGACATCTTTCAGCATTATTGTGTTGAACACACTATTGACATACTCCGACACCTGTTCATCGTCATCCAGCCCTATTCTTTTCAATCCCGGCAGACCACCGACATTGATGTACTTTAAAAGCGAATCGTCGCTGTCTTGTAGATTATGGAATTCCAGGAATTCCCTGTACGTAAGAGGCTGCACGAAGATATCTTGATACCTGCCACCAATCATTGTTCCAAGTTCACTGGACAGAATCCTGGAATTGCTCCCCGTAATGATAACGTCCGTATTTTCTTCTGTTCTGTAACTGCGCACGCTCCTTTCCCATTCGGTGATGTCCTGAATTTCATCGACCAGAATGACATTGTGCTTCGACC
>JAZRVT010000032.1:0-23073 GCA_045599325.1 Bacteroidales bacterium
CGGTTTAGTACATTTTCAGTACATTTTTGCGAATTGCCAGATATGAAAAATGCCCTACAACATCGTGTAGGGCATTTTGTGGCGGTGCGGACGAGGCTCGAACTCGCGACCTCCGGCGTGACAGGCCGGCATTCTAACCAAGCTGAACTACCGCACCATTTTCCCGTTTTGGGATTGCAAAGATATGCAGTTTTTGTCAGTATCCAAAAAAAAATTCAATTATTTTTCACACCCGGCAAAAGTTTCCTTAATCGTCCTCCTGGACGTGTATCCAGAAGCAGAGCGGCGCATACTCAGGGATGGAAGGGTCGCTGCCCGCAGCTCCATACCCAAGGTCGGAGATGAAGAAGCATACAGCGGTCTCACCATAGTTCATATTCCTGATGGCATAGCCGAAACCTTTAACAATGCTGTTCTCTTCGAAGAAGGCCTCCTCTTCTGCCTTGTAGGTGATTGTCAACGGATCGTAGGAGCGGCTGTCGTCATATATCCTGTAGAGTTTGGCCGTGTCCTGGATGTTTGTATCGAAGACCGTCCCGTTCTCGATGAGACGGCCGATATACTCAACTTTGACGTCATCGCCATCACTGACCGTATCCTGAGGGCACTCGACCAGCTTCTTGAGGTAGAACCCTCCACGGAGAGAGTCCAGATACTGGAAGTTCGCATCCTTGAAGTCATTGAGCATCTTCTCCTGCCAGGCAGTGATGTCTGGCACCACATTGTCAACAGAAATATTGTATATCACGTTGGCTTCCTCGTTGTCAGGGAAGGCGTCATAGACAGAAGATTTCACATATGATGATGCGACAGGGACCACTATCCTGGCGCTGCCGCCGACGCGCAGACCCTTTATGACATCCTCGAGCCCTTCCGGGATAAAGCCCTTGTCCACCCTCCAGATGTCGCTGCCGTAGTACCCGGCATTCTCCAGATTGCCGAGCTGCGCCACCATATCCCTGTTGTTGGTGGATGCGACAGTTCCCTCAAGGTCGGTGCGCGTGTAGTGCACGAAGACATATGAGGAGTCTGTGACGGCAGCGCCGCTGCCGGAATCCAGCGAAAGTACATACACGCCGGACTGGCGGGCCTGCAGCCCCGGATAATTGATATTGATCCAAGCCTTGAGGATCCTGTCCTGAGAACTGTCATCAGTTGAAGCGGAAACTGCACAGGACGCTGCAGAGAGACCGACTGCCATCAGGAAGGCGAGATACAGAATTCTTGAGTATTTCATATTACCGTGTTTCCTTGACACCTTTTATGAAAATGTCGAACAGCAGAGCCGACTTCTCAGGCACCAGGCCGACATTCTCCTTATAATAACCATTCTTCGCGGTGAAGAGCACAAGGCACTCCTCCCCGCCCCTTGCACCTGTCAACCCCCTGTCGAGACCCTCGACCAGATCGCCCTTGCCGACACGCACCATTGCGCTGTCGAGAGTGACGAACTGCTTTTCAGGTCCGTTAGAGCCCATCACAAAGCCGGCATAGAGGATGAATGCAGAGTCGCCCTCAGCAATGGCCGGACCCGGACCGGGACTGACGATGACCCGGTTCGACCCTCCGTTGCGCACGACCTGCAGAGAGTCAGGCAGCGACGAGATGTAGCTGTCAATCCATCCTTCCTGCGATACGATCAGCGTCTGGATCTCGCTTTCACAGGACGTGATGGCGAGGAAGGCGGCCGCAAGCAGGCAGATATGTCTCAGGGCGCGATGCATAAAACCTGCGAATTTAAGCAAAACCTATGCCTTATGAAAATTTAATTTCATCGAGCCATTCGGCGAGCGACCTCTCAAAATATGCAGGCACTTCGTCTATCGGCATATAGAGCCTGCCTCCGGAGGCGTTGCGGTGACCGCCGCCGTTGAAATACTTCTTTGCGAAGCTGTTCACGTCAACCTCGCCTTTAGACCTGAGGGACACTCTTATATACTTCCCGTCGAAGTTCTCTGTGAAGAGCGCGCTGACCCTGACCGAACTTATCGAAAGCGGGATATTGACAAAGCCCTCGCTGTCGCCGGGCTTGAACTCATAGAAGTCCTTCTCCTCATTGGAGAGAGTCATATAGGCGGCATAATCGCCGACAATCCGCAGATTGTCCTTCACCAGATGGCCCATAAGGCGGGTGCGCGGGATAGAATAGCAGTGGAGTATCTTCTCCTGAAGGTCATCCTTGTCGACTCCGCGGGCAATGAGCCTGGCCGCCATCTCGAAGGTGGAAGGGACTACGGAGTTGGAGAAGTTGTTGGTGTCGGTCATCATCCCGACATAAATGGCCTCGGCGCATTTCATCGGCAGCTTCTGTACGTCGCCGCATATATCCGGCAAATTCATCAACACCCAGAAGAGCAGTTCGCAGGCAGAGGACACTTCGATGCAGGAGAAAACCAGGTCGAAGCAGTCCCTTTCAGGATTGAGATGATGGTCGATCAGGACTTTATGTCCTCCGGCAGTGAGGATAGACTCCTCGAGGTATTCCGAGCGCGAGAGCCTGTTGAAGTCGAGGCAGACGACAAGGTCAGCGGCAGCCACGGCGGCACGTGCGCCTTCCACGTCTTCCTCTACGACACGGATGGGGAACTCCACGGGATTGAGGAACTCCATGCTGTCGGGATATGCGCTCGGGAGAAGTATCACGGGACTGAGCCCGCGGGAGGCGAAATAATGGGCGGCAGCGACCACGCTTCCCACCGAATCGCCGTCAGGGTTGAAATGGCCGATCAGGACCACTTTTGAGGAGGCCTTGATCAATCTCTCGAATTCTGAAGTGTCGACAATCATCTGTCCCGGACATTTTTGCTCTGCAAATTTAAAAAATATTGCAAGAGCTAAATATATTTTTTACTTTTGTAGGTCATTAAAGGCACTGTGCAAACCAGACAATTAAAAAATTAACCATATGAGAAAAATTTTAACCTATTTCGTTTTTCCAGTAGCAATCATCGTTCTGGCCTTCTTCCTTTACAAAAGCATCAATGAGCCTGTAAAGTTCAACAAGGAGAGAAGCTACCGCGAATCAGTGGCAATTGAGCAGATGAAGGACATCCGCACCCTTCAGGTTGCATTCAAGGACACCTACGGCCACTATGCTCCTGTAATGGACTCCCTCATCGACTTCTACAACAACGGCAAGATCACCATTATGAAGAGTGTCGGTCTGGCAGATGACTCAACATTCATCAAGCACACCCAGGTTGCAAGGGAAGCCATCGTCAAGGCAAACAGAGGCATCAAGGAGAAACAGATCAACGAGAAACTCTACGCTATGAGCGAGGCAGGTGACAAGTATATCATCGCAAGCAAGGAAATGCCTGTAAACGTAAAGGACACCCTCTTCAACAACAAGGCGTTCGACCCTGAGAAGCTCCGCTACATTCCGTTCTCAGAAGGCGACACAGTCATCATGCAGACCATCGTAAAGCAGGTTTCAGGCGTGGATGTCCCTCTGTTCCAGGCTCAGATGCCTTTCAACTCCCTCCTCAAGGGCCTTGACCACCAGCAGATTGTCAACCTCAACTTCGAAAGGACTGACACTGACCGCTACCCTGGCCTTATGGTAGGTTCCATCGAGAACGCGAACAACAACGCCGGCAACTGGGAATAGTGTTCAAGCACACTCTCGTTCCTGAAGAGTACTTCTCCACCGCAGCCGCATCTAAGATTCTTGCAAGCGTGGCTGTTCCGGAGAAAGGCACCCGGACAAGATACAAAGAACTGCCTCGATTCAAGGCAGTTCTTGTTTATTCCGGGGAGGAGTCCCGTGCCTCGCTGCTGGAGACAGTCATCAACGCCTCCGCCGACGGGGCTCTGGAGAAGCCGGAGAGGCACTGCGCGGTGATGAGGTTCTCTGATGGAGAGGCCGACGTGGCAGTCTCGTTAGGAGAAAGGCTGCTTCTGGCCTGCACCTACCCTGCGCAGGACCGGACCACTGCTGAATATTTCCTCTACGCTGCCATCGGCCAGCTTGAGGCAGACCCGAAGAAGACACAGATCATCACGCTATGAGGATAATAGGCGGCACGCTCAAAGGCAGGTCAATCAATCCCCCGGCAGGCTACAAGGCCCGACCGACCACCGACTTTGCAAAGGAGGGACTTTTCAACTCACTCCAGAACGAATTCGACTTTGAAGATGTGTCCGTGCTGGACCTCTTCGGAGGCACCGGCAGCATTTCGATGGAATTTGCATCCCGAGGCTGCCCCGACATCGTCTGCGTGGAGATGGCTCCCGCCAACTCCACTTTCATTTCCAGGACCGCGGCCTCATTCGGCATCAAGGGGATGAAGGTGGTCCACAACAATGTCTTCGACTTCCTGGAGATCTGCTCCAGGCAGTTCGACATAGTCTTCGCCGACCCTCCGTATGCAATCGACGGGCTTGACACAATCCCTGACAAAGTGTTCTCAAAAGAGATACTCTCCGGCAACGGATACCTGATTCTGGAGCATCCGGCCGAATACTCATTCAAGGAGCATCCGCACTTCGTCAAGGAGAAGAAGTACGGCAACGTCCACTTCAGCTGGTTCGAATAGTCCTACAGGTTGGAAACGACCTTGATGGCCGACGGCATCAGCTCAATCCTGACCGGTGTGTTGCCCACAGATTCGCCGTCCACTTCCATATAGGAGTCAGGAGAGGCAGTGATCTCTATCACTTTCCCGCGGGTGTGCGCCACCTCATCCTTGAAAGAAAGGATAGTTCCCTTGAATAGAGACGGTATCTTGGTGATGAACTTCAGCTTGGGCAGATCCTTCACCACTGTGATGTCGATGAGTCCGTCGTCGAAAAGAGCCTCCGGTGTCTGCATCATTCCGCCGCCGCAATATTTGCCGATGCCCAATGCGACAGAGAACGCCGGGTCTGAGAAGAATTCCGCCCCATCGACTCTGATAGTGAAATTCTGGCTCTTATAAAAAAGGAATCCCTTGAGGAGACACTTGTAATACTGTTTGTCGCCTGCCTTGCCACGGGTCTTTTCTATGTCGAAACGATGGCAGACCTCAGAGTCGAAGCCGAGACCTCCGATGTTGATCATATAGCGGCGGTGGGGCGCACCGTACATCAACGAATCGACTCTTGCCACATCCTGAACCCTGACACGCTTCTCATAGCCGTCGAGCAGGCCGACTGCTTCTGCATAATCGCGGGGAATCTTATGGAGGCGTGACCAGTCATTGCCTGAACCCACCGGAATCAGTGCAAGAGTCACCTCGGAAGTCGGAACCACGTTCTGCGAGCAGATACCGTTGAGCACCTCGTGCATCGCGCCGTCACCGCCGACCACTAAGATATTGCGGCAGCCCTCTTCCAAGGCTTCAACTGCGAGTTCAATGGCGTGGCCTGCGTGACCGGTAATCCTTTCAGAATAATCAATTCCATTCTTCCTGAGCATTTCTGCAATCCCGGGCCAGTCGGCAAGCGCTTTTCCGCCTCCGGACATTCTGCTCACAATTACTCTCCAGACTGTATCTGTCATCAAGGTGTCTAGGTTTTGAATGCGCAAAATTAGTACAAAGGAAGTTAAATCCAAAATCCAAAGTTTTTGTATATTTGCGGAATATGGGAAAAATTATCGCAATCGCAAACCAGAAGGGCGGAGTGGGCAAAACCACCACGGCGATCAACCTTGCAGCATCGTTTGCCGTCCTTGAACGCAAGACTCTCATCATTGATGCAGACCCTCAGGCAAATACAACCTCAGGACTCAATTTCGACCCTGACTCGGAGCTCGGCAAGACCCTCTACGAAGTGCTTGTCGGAGAGACCGGCATAGCAGAGACAGTAATGGACACCGAACTGCCATGCCTCAAGGCCATCACCTCCCACATCAACCTTGTGGGTGCGGAGATTGAGATGCTCTCAGCCGACGATAGGGAGACTGTGCTCAAGAATGCACTCGACAGTCTGCGCGACGAATACGACTACATAGTGATCGACTGCGCCCCGTCGCTCGGTCTTATCACCATCAATGTCCTGACGGCGGCCGACAGCGTGATTATCCCTGTACAGCCGGAATATTTCGCACTGGAGGGACTCGGAAAGCTGCTGAACACCATCAAGATTGTTCAGAACCGCCTCAACCCGGTCCTTTCCATCGAAGGATTCCTCTTCACGATGTTCGACAGCCGCCTCAGACTGCACAGCCAGGTGGTGGAAGAGGTCGAAAAACATTTTCCGGGCATGGCTTTTGAAACGACCATCACCCGCAATGTCAGACTCAGCGAGGCTCCTTCCTACGGGAAGCCGGCGATATTGTATGATGCAAACTGCTCAGGAGCGAACAATTACCTCGCCCTGGCACAGGAGATACTCAAAAGAAACTCATAATGGCTCAAAGATCAGCATTGGGAAAGGGGCTCGGCGCACTGCTGCCGCCAAGTCCTGCGGCGGTGAGCGAGATTCCGCTCTCCAAAATCAAGGTCAACCCGTTCCAGCCGCGTCAGGACTTCGACGAAGAGGCCCTTCAGGAACTCGCCGAATCAATAAGGACTCTCGGCATCATCCAGCCTCTGACCCTGCGTCAGGACGGCCTTGACAGCTATCAGATCATCAGTGGCGAACGCCGCTACCGCGCAGCCAGGATTGCAGGGCTCAAGAGTGTGCCTGCCTACGTGCGCAAGGCGGATGACCGCGCGATGCTCGAGATGGCAATCGTGGAGAACATACAGAGAGAGGACCTCGACGCAATAGAGACCGCCCTCAGCTTCCAGCGTCTGATTGACGAGTGCGGCCTTACCCAGGAGGAGATGGCCGGACGGGTCGGCAAGAAGAGAGCCACTGTCACCAACTACCTGAGACTGCTGCGGCTTCCTGACGAAATCCAGAAAGCCGTCAAGACCGGGGAAATCTCAACAGGCCACGCCAAGGTGCTCCTCTCGGTCGAAGACCCGGAGCTCCAGAAGACCCTTTGCAGAGGCACAGTCCAGGGCGACTGGTCGGTAAGGGCGCTTGAGCAGAAGGTCCAGGCTGCCGCAAGGCAGGGAACCCCGTCACCGGCTCCTGCCGCAGAACCTCTGCCAGAACTGTTCGCCACACTGTCAGACAAGGTCGGGAAACATTTCCGCAACCATATCGCCGTGAAGCGCAACTCACGCGGCGGCGGGTCCATCACCATCCGCTTCGACAACGAAGACCAGGTCAGGGAATTCCTCGGAACGATTAAAGAATAGACCTCCCCGTGCGCCGGATACTTCTCACGATTCTGATTCTTGCTGCAGCCACCTGCACTTTGAACGCGCAGTTCAGGAGCAGCAGGAACGACGTGTCCGGCAACACCGGCATCAACTCCATCGCCGGTCCTCCGGGTGCTGAAACGGTTAACAGGAACAACGTCTCCGATTCATCGGCGGTTGCGACCGACTCGCTTCAGGGATTCTCGCTGAAGCGTATGGTCAGAGGATATGCCCGCAGGGACACCCTCACCCCGGCATACCACCTCCTCGGCTCCGCAGTCGTCCCCGGACTCGGCCAGATATACAACAGGGACTGGTGGAAAGTGCCCGTCATCTATGCGGGCATCGGCGCCGGAGTCTACGGAGGCATAACCTTCAACCGCAAGTATCAGGTTACCGGTGACCCGAAATACAAGACTCTCCGGTCTGCCAGCTACATCGCGGCCGGGGCTGTCTACTGGGCGCACCTGCTTGACAACGTGGTCTGCTTCAAGACCGACATTCCAGCCCCTGTCCCGGCGAAATCCACCCTCTACTCAGCTCTGCTGCCGGGTCTCGGCCAGGCCAGCAACGGGGACTGGTGGAAGATTCCGATATGGTACGGCGGCTTCATCGGATGCGGCTACGCCTACCATATGAACGATATCCAGTACAAGAGATTCAAATACCTTTATAATATGGACAAGGACCGTGAGAACTCCGGCTACATCGGAGGCATAACCTCCAGCCAGTCCGAGTGGTACCGTGACCTCTACAGGCGTTACCGCGACTACTCGGTGATTGCCTTCATCCTTGTCTACGCACTCAATATCATCGACGCCAATGTCTTCGCCTATATGTCGGACTTTGAAGTCTCCGACAACATAGCCCAGCTGGAAGTGACTCCGGCAATCATTGACCCGCTGACGCCTCAGTTCAACTACTATACCTACAACCAACCCGTCGCATCTCAACCCGCCTTCGGGATGAACCTGCGATTCTCCTTCTAATCCGCAATGAAAAAGACAGTCATCCTCCTTCTGACAGCACTCCTCACGATTCCGTTCACCGACGCATCAGCACAGATTCTGAAAAAGAGGCAGAGCCTCGAAACACTGCAAAGGCAGGTCGACTCTCTGCAGCAGGCCTTCGACTCACTGATGGTGGAATACCAGGCCCTTTCCGTCTCAGACTCCGATGATGACGACATCCTGGTTGACGAAGAGATCGCCCCTCTGCTCGATGTGGAATACAACTCAGACAACATCGACTCCCTGCTCAATATGTATTACATACAGAAGCAGATGGATGCCAATGTCCTCGACATAGAGAATCTTGAACTGGACTCCCTGACCAGCAACATCCCGGACGAAGTCTATATTGAGAGGCTCAGGAAGATGAACTCATTCATCCCTGTAGAGTTCAACAAGGCAGTCAAGAACAGCATCATCCGCTATACTGACAGAATCCCTAACACAACAGCGAGGATTCTCGGACTCGCGCCTTATTATCTCCCTGAAATAGAAGAGATAATGGACGAATTCGGACTCCCCAAGGAGCTCAAGGCGATGGCAATCATCGAGTCCGCATTCAACCCGAGGGCTGTTTCAAGGGCGAGAGCGAAAGGGATGTGGCAGTTTATGTATGCCACCGGAAAACGATATGGCCTCGAAATGACATCATTCGTGGACGAACGCTACGACCCTATTGCTTCCTGCCGTGCGGCTGCGCAGTATCTCAAGGACAGTTACCGCGTCTTCGGAGACTGGAGCCTCGCCATCGCATCGTACAACTGCGGTCCGGGCAATGTCAGCAAGGCCATCAGGCGCAGCGGGGGAAAGACCGACTTCTGGGGAATCTATGAGTATCTCCCGCGTGAGACAAGAGGTTATGTGCCGGCATTCATCGCAGCGCTCTATGTGCTCAACTACCACAAAGAGCACGGCATAGTGCCTGCCCAGATCTCACGGCCGGCAAGCATCGACACCTTCCATATCAGCAAGACCGTCCACTTCCAGCAGATATCCGACCTCGCAGGAATTCCGATGGAGACTCTCCGCGACCTCAACCCGCAGTATCTCCACGACATCGTTCCGGGCAACGAGCACACCTATGTCCTGAACATACCGAGCCAGTACACTCTCGCCTTCATCGACGTTCAGGACAGCATCTATGCCTACAAGGACAGCGTATTCCTCAATGAGGTCACTATCAAGAAAATCCAGAGTTCCGGAGGCGACTCGGGCAGCCAGCGCATCATCCACAAGGTGAAATCGGGAGAGACTCTCTCAAGCATTGCGAAGAAGCACCGCACCACAGTCAACAATATCAAGAAATGGAACAATCTGAAAGGCAATACAATCCGTGTCGGCCAGAGGCTCTCCATATATAGCAATGCCGGCGGAGGCTCAAGCAGCAGCGCCAGCACCGTCTCAAGCGGTTCATCTTCAAAGAGCACAGCCTCAAGCGGCCCGACCACCTACACCGTCAAGAAAGGTGACACTCTCAGCAAGATTGCATCCAAGACAGGCGTATCGCTCAGCAAGCTCTACAAGCTGAACAACCTCAACAGCCACAGCAAAATCTATCCTGGAATGAAGATCAAGATAAAGGCTGAGCAGTAGCCCTGCTGGACCTTCAGCCAGAGATCAAGCCAGGAGAAGGGAGCATATCTTACAAAGAGGTATGCTCCTTTTCCTTTGCCATAGTACGCCTGTGTGGAAAAAGTCTGCGGGATGCTGCGCTCATAGAGATATACGCGCGAATCCCAGTCCTTCGTGTTCCACCAGGTGAAGCGCGCAGACAGTTCGAACTTGGGACGCTTGAAGGTGCCCTCGCCGTAGAATGCATAGCCGTCCCGCTGTCCCTCAGCGCGTGCTGATGCATAGACCCCGCCTCCGAATGGCACTTTCAGGCTGAACCTGTGGCTGCCGTTCCGCAACTGGTAAAGCGCGCTGAATCCGCCGGGAGCTGAATATGTCACAGCCAGCCTGTATTTGAATGCTGCCTCAGCGGTCGTTGGCTTGAAACTGTATGAGGCATTGCCGTTGAACTGCCATCGCCCGGCAATCGCCCTTACAGCATACTCTCCCGATATCCGGTCGTGGGTCGTGCCGGCTGAATGTGCCGCGATATATGACGGTGAGAAGAGCGACCCTTGAAGACTCATCTCAAGATTGTACGAGGGGCTCCAGATCGAGCCGGCCACTGCCGCCGGGGCTCCGTGCCGGTCTACAGCCGCTTCACCGTAGAACCTGACACCGGCCACGGAACCGAAGAAATTCACTCCGGCATTGGCCCAGAGTCCGTCGTAGATCTGATAGCGGTTGTCCTCCGTCACCCGTTTTCCGCAGGGCCTGTCATAGGAATAAGCCACTGCCGTCGCCCCTACCCTCCAGGTTCCGGCATTCACCGTCACATTGGCCCCGGCGAGATATTCGTGCATCGAATTCTTTCTCTCCCGCTCGGTCTCCGTCACGTGGAGCCCGGTCACGGCTATTGAGGTGTAGGCGCCATCAACTATCCGGGCGTCGCACCCTTTTGCGGAGCCGAAAAGAGAGACCGACGCGCGGCCGGCCTTTTTCGTCCAAGCTGCACCGCGCAGGAAGTCCGACTCGTCCGAAGATCGGTACGGACGGATGCCGGACTCCCTCTTCATAAGAGCTGCCGGCTCTCCGAAAGTGCTGAAGGACATTCCGTTCCAGGCCACAAGCCCCTGCCCGAAACAGGCCCTGTAGTCACCCGCCGTAATACCGTTCCAGGTGACGCTCCCGCTGACGAAGTCAGGATACCGCTCCCCTGCATCATTGTCTACTGTCACTCCTGCCGAGAGAGCGGGCGAAACCCAGTCATACTTTGAGGTGACTGCAAAGCCTTCGGAGCCGCGCTTTTTATTGAAACGGGTGATGAAGGTGTGGGACGGCCTCTTTCCGGCAGGCACAGGATCGAACGAGACAAAGGCCTCAAGCGCCTCCACATCCTCTTCTGTGAAACCGTCCACAAGGGAGAGTTCGGCGGAGGAGAGGATCTCACCCCTCTCCTTGCGGTAGTCAAGGATGCTCTCGATCTTGAAGGCGCTCAGAAGATGGAGCGAGTCCAGCTCCGCGCGGGTGGCGCTGTTGATGTTGATCCCGCAGACGGACTGCGAAGCGGCCTCGAACGGCCCCAGAAACAAAAAAGCCGCAAGCAGTGCGGCGGCAAGGATATCCTTCCCCTCAACCTTTCTGCACATATCACAAATATCTCCCGCAAATGTAAATTATATTCATTAATTTCGCAATCTGAAAGAGCAAAACTTCAGACTATGGACAGAATACGGATCAAGGACAAATTCTTTGTGCCTTACATCACCTACGACAAGCTCTCAGCTGCTTTTGACAGGGTTGCAGCGCAGATCAACGCCGACTTCGAAAACAACGAGGAGCCGCCGATCGTGCTCTGCGTGCTCAACGGCTCCATCATGTTCACGGCCGAACTGATGAAGAGGTTCAATTTCCCTTGCGAACTCTCCAGCGTCAGGCTCTCATCCTATGTCGGGACTACCTCCACAGGCGTCACCAAGCAGATCCTCGGGCTTACCACAGCCATCAAGAACCGCGACGTCATCATCGTCGAGGACATCGTCGACACAGGCAAGACCATCATCGACCTCCACAACATCGTCGAGGCTGCCGGCGCCAGAGATGTCAAAGTCTGCACAATGCTCGTGAAGCCTGATGTCTACAACCAGGCCATCCCGCTCGACTATGTGGCGATGGAGGTCGAGAACAAATTCATCGTGGGCTTCGGTCTCGACTACGACCAGCTGGGCCGCAACTACAAGGACATCTACATTCTGGACAAATAATCACTTGAATATGAAATACTTCATTCTTTTCGGCCCTCCGGGTGCAGGCAAAGGCACTCAGGCAGGAGCAATGGTTGAAAGATACAACCTCAAGCATCTCTCTACAGGCGATCTTCTCCGCAGCGAAATCGCCGCCGGCACTGAACTCGGCCTCAAGGCGAAGGTCCTCATCGACGCCGGCAGCCTCGTGCCGGACGAAGTCGTCGTAGGTATGATCGAATCGAAGTTCAACACTGTGAAGGATGTGGACGGTTTCCTTCTCGACGGATTCCCGCGCACCATCGCCCAGGCAGAGGCTCTCGACCAGATGCTGGCAAAGCGCGGTGAAAGCGTGACCGCTGTCGTCTCCCTTATGATTGACGACGCGACCATCAAGGCCCGCATCGCCCACAGGGCAGCAATCGAAGGCCGTGCCGACGACGCCCGCGAGGAGACCATCAACAACCGCATCAAGACTTACCATACTCAGACCGAACCTCTGATCGCATACTACAAGGAAGCAGGCAAGTACCACGAGGTGAACGGCTACGGCGGCGAAGGCCAGCCTGGCATTGAGGTTGTGAGGGTGCGCGTCTTCGACCTTGTCGACTCTCTGTAGTTTTTTTTTGGTCAATTGATTTTTATTCATACCTTTGCAGTCCCGAATCGAAAAGGAGGTGTGCAATAAATGATCATAGTACCGGTTAAAGAAGGCGAAAACATCGAGAGAGCTCTGAAGAAATTCAAACGCAAATTCGAAAAGACAGGTGTCGTAAAGGAACTCCGCAGCCGCAAGACTTTCGAAAAGCCGTCAGTCAAGCGTCGTGTGATGATGAACAAGGCCATCTACGTACAGAAGTTGCAGCTCCAGGACGAATAATCCGAATCGCAGCATAAAAAAACCAGGGCAGCCGAACGGTTGCCCTGGTTTTTTTTGCCCTGAACTGTCAATAGTCACGCAAGTCCCGGGGCAGATTTTCCATATGAGTTACAGCACCTGCGCTCCAACGTCTGCACCGAGAAGAAGGCACTCAGCGGCTTTCCAGCCTTTCTACTACACTCAACTTCCGAAAGGTTAATTTTATATATCACTGTGAATCTGCCTATTATACATTATGAAAGAATTATTGCATCTCACATTGTCAACTGCAATCATTATTGCGTTGAGTAGTTCCTGTTCAGAGAAATCTGAGTCAATTAACTTAATTTAATATGTAATTTTTGTAATCAACATTTTCTATGGTTCCTGCATCTAAATAACATATCAGCTTTACAGATTCAAGAACACAAAACTTAACAAACACAACCATGAGAAGTCACATAACGAAGATAATTCGATCCGCTCTTTCATCTACTCTTGTAATCTGCTTCCTGTCAAGTTGCGCCGATCCGTTCCGAGGCAATGATGTCTCATTAGTATGGAGCTATTGGGACAGGCTTTGGACTCCAATGTCAGGTATTGAAGTTTATGAAAGCAAACTCAACAATTCCAAATTTGATGCGGTGGAAGAAGACTATCAGATTTTGTTTGGGGCAGCACTTGGGGATGTTCATTTTTATGATTCATTCATATTCATGGATTTGTCGACATATAGCACTCCGATAAATAAAGAGTATAGGAAGGGTGCTGCCTTCGTAAGCAAAAAGTCTGGCGCGTTCCGTAAACTTTGCGAAAAGCATAATGATCTCCCTGAAAACAATCCTTTCAATACAGCTTTCTTTATGCTCTCCAGCCCTGTCAGCTATGAGATGAATATGTATCATTTCTATAAAGATTTCGTAAAGTTGGAGATCCAGAGTGATAAAGACTTTGACGGAAAACACCCTGCCGGGACTTCGTTGCTTGATATTGTCCATTATGCAACAAACAGTCCTTCACGTCTGCTGGATAACGGATACCAGACAAAATTTGAAAAGGACGCTTTAAACGAAGAGAATTACCCATTCGCTGAGGGGACATTCGTTTTTACCAAAAATTGGTCTTTCATCAATATTTGGAAAAAGGGAAGCGATGTCCTGAACAGCGACTTGAAGATACTAAGTTCATATTATATCGCATTTGATCAGTTACCAGCGGTCCCTGGACCTCACAATATAATAATCACGATGACTGATGAGGATGGTAAAATATATAAGTTCGAGAAGACTCTGACCTTTGACAAACTTCCACGCTATGATGATTGGGTCTCCAAGTACTTGAAGACCGAGGCATAACAGATCTCCTATTCCACGAGCTTCTTGTACTTGAACCGTTTAGGCTCGGAGGAGGAGCCGAGGCGCATCTTCTTGTTCTCCTCGTATTCGGAGTAGGTTCCCTCGAAGAAACAGACTTTGCCGTCTCCCTCGAACGCGAGGATATGGGTGGCGATACGGTCCAGGAACCAGCGGTCGTGGGAAACGACCACCGCACAGCCCGCAAAGCTCTCCAGACCCTCCTCAAGGGCACGGATAGTGTTGACATCCACATCGTTAGTCGGTTCATCGAGCAGAAGCACATTCGCATTCTCCTTCAGGGTCAGGGCAAGATGCAGGCGGTTGCGCTCACCTCCACTGAGGATACCGCATTTCTTCTCCTGGTCAGCGCCGCTGAAATTGAAACGGGAGATATAGGCGCGCGCATTGATCTCCTTGCTGCCCAGGCGCACGAATTCAGAATTGTCAGCAATAGTCTCATAGACAGTGAGGTCCGGATCGATCTTCTTGTGCTGCTGGTCGACATAGGCGATCTTGACGGTCTCCCCTATCTCGAATGTTCCAGCGTCTGGCTTCTCATAACCCATTATCAGGCGGAAGAGAGTGGTCTTGCCGACACCGTTAGGGCCGATCACGCCCACGATGCCCGCAGGCGGAAGCTTGAAGCTGAGGTCCTCGAAGAGCAGGCGGTCGCCGAAAGCCTTGGAGACGCCGGACGCCTCAATGACCTTGTTGCCGAGACGCGGTCCGTTAGGGATGTATATCTCAAGACGCTCCTCCTTCTGCTTGACATCCTCGGAGAGCATCTTCTCGTAAGCGTTGAGACGCGCCTTACCCTTGGCCTGACGGGCCTTGGGAGCCATCCTGACCCACTCGAGCTCACGCTCCAGAGTCTTGCGGCGGCGGCTCTCCTGCTTCTCCTCCATAGCGAGACGGGCGCTCTTCTGCTCCAGCCAGGAGCTGTAGTTGCCTTTCCAAGGGATACCTTCACCCCGGTCAAGCTCCAGAATCCAGCCGGCCACATTGTCGAGGAAATAGCGGTCGTGGGTGACAGCGATGACAGTGCCCTTATACTGCTGGAGATGCGCCTCCAGCCACTGGATCGACTCTGTGTCGAGGTGGTTGGTAGGCTCGTCGAGCAGCAGGACGTCAGGTTCCCGGAGCAGCAGGCGGCAGAGAGCCACGCGGCGGCGTTCGCCTCCGCTGAGTGTAGCGACTGAAGCGTCGGGGTCAGGGCACTGGAGCGCGTCCATAGCCCTCTCGAGCTTGGCGTCGATGTCCCATCCTCCGGCGTGGTCGATAGCCTCGGTAAGTTCTCCCTGGCGGATGATAAGCTCGTTCATCTGGTCGTCGTCCATCGGCTCGAGGAACTTGTTGTTGATCTCCTCGTATTCGGCGAGAAGGTCCACAACCTCCTGGACACCCTCCTTGACCACTTCGATGACAGTCTTGGAATCGTCAAGATGCGGTTCCTGCTCGAGATATCCCACGCTGTAGCCCGGAGCGAAGACCACCTCGCCGCGGGTCGGCTTCTCGAGCCCCGCGATGATCTTCATCAGGGTGGACTTTCCGGCGCCGTTCAGACCGATGATGCCTATCTTGGCGCCATAGAAGAATGAGAGGTAGATATCCTTGAGGATTACTTTATTGTTGTGAGGCAGAATCCTGCTCACACCGTTCATTGAAAAGATAATTTTCTCGTCTGCCATAGCGTCTATATCATATTTGTCTGTTTCATAAAGAATTTGATCTGCTCAACCACAGCCTCGATGCTGCCGAGCTTCGAAGAGTCGATGCATAGGTCATAACTTGCGGAATCGCCCCACTTCTTGAAAGTGAAGTAATTGTAATAGTTGGCGCGCTTCTTCTCGTTCTGCTCGATGAAGCGTACAGCCTCATCCTCTGTCCAGCCGTGGGAGCGCACCATCCTGGCGACGCGGTCCTCCATAGAGGCTGTGATGAAGACATTCAGCACATTCTCGCGGTCGCGGAGCACATAGTCAGCACAGCGGCCCACGAAGATGCAGGATTCCTTGTCGGCAATCTGCTGCATCACGTCGCACTGCATCTTGAAGAGTGTGTCGTCCGAAGTGATGTCGCTGGTTGTCAGCGATTCGTTGACGTGGGAGAAGAGGCGGATCCCGAAAAAGCCATTGAGGCCCCTCTTGACAGCCTTCTCATCGCTGCGTTCAAAGATTTCAGGGCTCATTCCCGAGGCCTTGGCGACCTCATTGAGCAATTCGCGGTCATACATCCTTATGCCGAAAGTCTCGGCAAGCAGGTGAGCGGTTTCAAGTCCTCCGGCGCCGATGCGGCGGCCGACGGTAATCACAAATGGTTTCATATAGACTGTATTTCTGCCGGTTGCACGGCCGTGTTCTGTTCTTCTTTGAATGAGCGTTTGAGTCTTATGAGCAGTATCTCGGCGACTATTGTCGCGAGAAGGTCCGATGCCGGCATGCTGAGCCATACACCGTCAGTTCCCCAGAGAAGCGGGAAGAAAGCGAGGAACGGCAGCAGGAAGAGCAGCTGGCGTGTCAGCGAGAGGAAGATTGCCTTGCGTGCAAGTCCGAGGCTCTGGAAGAAGTTGGCCGCAACCATCTGCCGTCCGACAATCGGGAATACTATGACAGTGATCCTGAATCCACGCGCCGCGATGCCGATAAGGTCCCTGTCGTGGGTGAACAGCTGGACTGCCGTCTTCGGGATGAACATCCCCACAAGGAAACAGAGGGTTGTAATGGCGCAGGCCCAGAGCATTGTCAGATTGAAGGCCTTGAGCGCGCGGTCATAAAGCTTGGCGCCGTAGTTATAGCCGGCGATAGGCTGCATGCCCTGGTTGAATCCCATCACTATCATAAGGAAGAGGAAGACAAGCCTGTTCACAATGCCGTAGGCGCCGATGGCCAGATCACCCCCATATTTCTTCAGCTGGTTGTTGATGAAGATCACCACGAAGCAGGAGGCCACGTTCATCAGGAACGGAGCCAGTCCGATGGAAAGCGAGCGTCCCGCAATCTTCCAGTCCAGCCTGAGCTTGCGGAAATCGAGATGGAGGAACTCCTTCCTGTCGCAGATGATGCGGAGGACCCACACCAGTGAGACGCACTGGGAGACCACTGTCGCGATTGCAGCTCCGCGGATGCCCATCTTGAATACGAAGATGAACAGCGGGTCAAGCAGGGTATTGAGGGAGACTGTCAGGATTGTGGCATACATCGCCTTCTGCGGGTGGCCTGACACCCTGACAATTGCATTGAGTCCGAAATAGAGGTGTGTCACGATGTTTCCGATGAGGATCGGAATCATATACTCGCGGGCATACGGCAGAGTGGCGTCACTGGCCCCGAAGAAATAGAGGATCGGATCCAGGAAGATCAGGGATATGGCGGAGAATACTACGCCGATGGCCACATTCATCAGGAATACATTTCCCAGCACCTTCTTTGCCACGTCGTAGTTCTTCTGTCCCAGAAGCACAGAGATCAGAGTCGCGCCTCCCACGCCCACCAGAGTGCCGAAGGCTGAGGAGAGGTTCATCAGCGGGAAGGTGAGCGCGAGGCCTGAGATGGCCATCGCTCCGCAGCCCTGCCCGATGAAGATGCTGTCCACCATATTGTAGAGGCTGGAGGCCGTCATCGCTATGATTGCAGGGAGCGCGTATTTCTTCAGCAGTCTGCTGATCTTTTCAGTTCCCAGTTCAAGAGGTATGTTTTCTTCCATTACTGCCTGTGATAAGAATTGCAAAAATAGTAAATTTGTATGTGTTTTTGGATGAATTCACAGATTATATCCGGGTGGAGAAGCGTTACTCACCCCGCACTGCAGAGCTCTACAGGACTGCAGTGCAGGATTTTTACGCCTACGCGGGAGAGGAGGACCTTTCTGTTCTGACCACTCCGGCGATACGCGGCTTTGTGGCAGCATCGCTCGAAAGCGGCCTCGGAGCCCGCACTGTGAACCTCCGTCTCTCCGCCCTGAGCACCTACTGCACATTCCTTGTCAGAGAGGGGCATATCCGCGCCAACCCTGTATCCAAGGTGCCGCGCCCGAAGATGGAGAAGAAACTGCCGCAGTTCTATACTGAAAAGGCCCTTGAGAACTACTTTGACCTGAGCGCGGAGAACATTGAGGATTTCCAGCAGCTGAGGGCCCGCACCATAATCCTGCTGCTCTACATTACAGGAATGCGCCGCGCCGAGCTCTGCGGCCTGAAGATTGCAGACTTCGACCCGTCCAGAGCAGTTTTCAGGGTTGTGGGAAAGGGTGACAAGATGAGAGAAATCCCTGTTCCGGCTTTGATATGTGACGAAATATTGCTATATTTGAAAAGCAATTGCGAGCAGAACCCCGACAATCCTGAAGGATGGTTCTTCCTCACGGACAAAGGCAGGCCCCTCTATCTGGCGTTCGTGGACAATGTGGTGAGGAAGGAGCTTTCGGGATATGAAGGATTTACAGGACGCAAGTCGCCGCACGTGCTCAGGCACTCTCTGGCGACCCATCTCCTGAACCGCGGGGCGGACCTCGAAAGCATCAAGGAGATTCTGGGACACTCCTCGCTGGCAGCGACTCAGGTTTACACCCACAACTCCTTCGAGCAACTTAAAAAGACATATTTAACCGCTCACCCAAGAGCAAAAAACGGAGGTAAAAATGGAAATTAAAGTACAGTCAATCAAGTTTGATGCAGATCAGAAGCTGCTGGATTTCGTAGACAAGAAGGTAAGCAAGATCGAGAAATTCTACGAAGGCATTATCAAGACAGAAGTCAACCTCTCATTGCTCGCAGACCCTCAGAACAAGAATGTGAAGATGCACGTGTTCATTCCTGGCAACGACCTGGTTGTCGAACGCAATGCCGACACTTTCGAAAGCGCAGTCGTCGACTGCGTCGGAGTCCTGAAGGATCTCCTTGTATCAGAGAAAGAGAAGAGATATCAGTAGCAGATCAGCTGAAGAAGAGCTGAGCAAGCTCTTCGGCAGTGACCCCGCTGAAATATTCGCCGACCGCCAGTCCTGAAAGGCGGCCGGCGATTTCTTTCTCCTCGTGAGCGCAGCCTGTCATAGCCCTGCAGAACTCTTCAGTAGGAAGAGTGAAGAAATAGTCGCCCGCTATCTGCAGGTCAGCAATCCTCCCCTCCTCAACCTTAAGATACAGTTCAATGAGACCTGCCGGGAACTTCTTCACCCTGGAGAGAGAATATGCCGGAGCCTTGCCGAAATTCCACTCTTCGGTCCCGTACTTCTCACTGCAGAGGCGGTCAATCGCCTCCAGATCCTCCTCCGTATAGGAATATGGCGTCCCTTCCGGGTCAATCGCGGCAAATACGGCGTCGAAGAACTCCTCCACACTCATAGTCGAAGCAAGGTGTCCGGAAATGTTGGTGACGCGGCTTACGGTCGACTTGACCGCCTTGTCAGCGAACTTCTCGGGCCGCGGACGGAGAGCCTTTGAAAGGGAGGACATCGAAGCGCTGAAAAGCAGTGTGCCGTGCTGAAGGAGCCTGCCCCCCTGGCGGAACGCTGCAGTTCCGGAGATTTTCTTTCCGTCGAGCAGGATGTCGTTCCTGCCGGACTTCCCTACGCTGAGTCCCAAGGCCGCAAGGGCGCTGATTACAGGTTCTGTAAAGTCCTGTCCGCTAAGATTGAAGAAGGAGTAGTTGACGTTGCCCAGGTCGTGGAAGACAGCTCCGCCTCCTGTCATCCTGCGGACAACCTTGATGTCGTGCTCACGCACATATTCAAGGTCGATCTCCGCGAATGCGTTCTGGTGGCGGCCGATGATTATGCTGTCGTCATTGCGCCAGAGCCTGAACACAGGCTCATCGAAGCGGTGGAGCAGATACTCCTCCGCAGCGAGATTCCAGCGGGCGTCGGTGCCCGTGTCGTATATCTTAAGCATCCGGAGTCTCGTTGAGTTTCTGCCAGAGGATGTCCTTGAGTTCCTGGATACCTTCGCCGGTGTAGGAACAGATCATCACTGTCGGAATCTTGCGCGGCAGATGACGCTTGACCTCCTTGCGGAGCTCGTCGTCAAGCAGGTCGCACTTCGTGACCGCGAGGACACGGTCCTTGTCGAGGAGTTCAGGATTGTAGAGCTTCAGCTCGTTGAGAAGCACCTTGTAGTCGCCGGCGATGTCCTTGCTGTCGGCCGGAACCATAAACAGCAGCATTGAGTTGCGCTCAATATGGCGCAGGAACCTCAGGCCGATGCCCCTGCCTTCGTGGGCGCCCTCGATGATGCCCGGGATATCGGCCATCACGAATGACTTGTCGTCGTAGTAGCCAACGATTCCGAGACTTGGCTCAAGCGTGGTGAACGGATAGTCCGCAATCTTAGGCTTTGCCGCGGACACCACTGACAGCAGGGTTGACTTGCCGGCGTTAGGGAATCCCACGAGCCCGACATCCGCCATCACCTTGAGCTCGAGTATGAACCACCCTTCGACACCTTCCTCGCCCGGCTGTGCGAAGCGCGGGGTCTGGTTTGTGGCGCTCTTGAAGAAATTGTTGCCCTTGCCTCCGCGTCCGCCGCGGCAGAGAATGCACTCATGGCCGTCCTCGAGCACTTCGAAGAGCACTTCGCCGGTTTCGGCATCCTTCGCGACTGTGCCGAGAGGGACATTGAGGATGACATCGTCACCGTCCTTGCCGTGTTTCAGCTGGCCGCTGCCGTTGCCTCCGTTCTCAGCCATATTGTGCTTCCTGTACTTGAGATGGATCAGCGTCCAGAGCTGCTTGTTCCCCCTCAGGATGATATGCCCGCCGCGTCCGCCGTCACCGCCGTCCGGGCCGCCCTTGGCCACATACTTGGCACGGTGCAGGTGCATCGAACCGCTGCCCCCGTCCCCGCTCTTGCAGTATATCTTGACGTAGTCTATGAAATTGCTGTCTGCCATAACATTATATCTCCGGCTGCAAAGATACACATTAATATCCCATCTGCATTATTGCAGACTGCACCTTTGAATTGTTCCGGGCATTCATCCTGCCGAAGTTGAAGGAAACACCCAGGAGAAAATATCTTCCCATTACATTGTGGTATACGTCTTCCATATATTCGGCCGAGTTATGGCGGAGAAGTGATTTCTCCTGATTCAAGATATCGGAAACAGAGAAACTGAGCGTGAAAGCCTTGATGGTCTTGCTGACCTTCGCATCCCATAGATACTCCGGTTTGTTATATCCATCCGAATAGCCCTTGTAGAAAGTTGAATAAAAATCTGACTGAACTTCCCAACCCGTTTCGTTGGACCACAGGAACTCTCCGTAGGCAGTGAAGTCCCAAGTATTGTTGTTGGCCGTCTTGTCGAATGAGTATTTACTGATGATATTGCCGGCATATCCTCCGGCTGATATGTCAAAATCCCCGATTTCATACTCCAGTTCAACGTCTAAAGCATAATTCAAGGTAGAATTCAGGCTTTCAGTAAAGCCGCTTTTGCCGCTGTAGAACAAATCGCCGTCGGAATTCCCCCAGAACCAGGCCATTGTCTTGTTGTAGTCGAAATGCTCTTTATCCAGTCCAGGAAGGCGGTCCTCTGCCTGATATGTGGTGTTGCGACTATATCTGATTGCAGGGGCCATCGTCAAGGTCAGAGTTTTATCCTTGTTCAGCGGCAGTCGATAATCGAAATATGAATATATCGAATATCCAGGTGCCTTTGAATTCACAGGGATCGCATACCGGACACCATTCTCGTCGAACCAGCTTGCATAGACAGTGCTGTTCTGACTCAAAGTAGCTCGAATACGTGTATTGAAATATGAGAATGTCTTGGGATTGTTGTGCTTGAAGCCAACAGATACATTCTGCTGGAACCCAGTCCTGAGGTATATGTTTCCAGCTGTAATCTGAACCGGGTTGGCGATGTTCAGTGCAGGTACAATTACGCTGCCCATAGGTGTGTCGGTACGTCCGCCTGCAGATGCAGTCAGTGTATTGCGGTTCTTTGACCATTCTATATCAGCATAAGGTGCGAAATTCAATGCCCATTCTCCTTTGCCGGCGGTGTTCTCTATCCCGAGACTTCTTGAGAATATCTCGTTGTTTTCCTGGTCTATCTGAAGGCCGAACACGACCTTTGTCTTATCCTTTTCATATTGAGCCAGAAGACGTTCTCTGAACAACAGATCCTTGTTGTTTGAGTATGATGAATAGTAGTTGTTTGCAGACCTGTCGGCGCCATTGAATGCTGCCTTGTCATCAGTCTGGGTGATATAACAGGCTGTGAATCTTGTCTGCAAAGCCCAGTTGTCTCCGAATGGCTCCACATAGGACAGGACACCTTCAGTCGCAAGATAGTTCGTTTTGTTGTCGTACAGCAGGTTCCTTGTCTCAGCCGATGAGCCAAAAGCTGTTTCTGAATAATCCGTGCTGTTTCCGCCTTTGTCCCTGTACGAGAAGCTTCCACCGAATGTCAGGCTTCGTCTGGCCTTTCCAAGATCTTTTATGCCGAGATTCCAGTTTATCCTGGTATTGAAGACATTGGTGTGCGATGCAGACAAAGAATTGCTGCTGTTCAGCACATTCCCTTCACGTTTGGTGATGGAATTCTTTGACTCATTCCTATCCTTTTCGGCATAGTAGAATGTAGGATTTATGGTAAACAAATACTTGTCGGTTTTCTTATTCTTGACATAGAATGTGCTGCTTACTCTGTTGTCTTTGCCAAATCCCTGATATCCTCCATCAGAATTGATGTCTACTCCATCCGGCTGGAAAGAAGTACGGGCGGATTTCTCACGGGCATCCTTTTGGCTGAAATTATAGGCGACATTGACGCTGGTTTCCATTCCTTTAATCCGTTCGGTATTGTAATTTGCGCCAGCCTGCGCAGATGTTGTCAATCCTTCACGTTCAGCAAACTCGTCGATATCATCCGTGCCAGAGTA
>JAZRVT010000033.1:0-2075 GCA_045599325.1 Bacteroidales bacterium
TTCTATTGCAAATTGTCTTCGGTCTCGGTGAAGGCCGGAGACAAAATGAAAGCTGGGCAGACCGTGGGTATCGTCGATACCATTGATGGTCAGACCCAGCTTCATTTCCAACTCTGGCAGGGGACAAAACCCCAGGATCCGGAGTTATGGCTCAAGTCTAGAGATTAGGATTCATTGTCTTCCAATCCTCGACTGCAGGGATGATACCGAGGCTTATGATCTCCTCGCGCATCTTGCAGAGGTGCTCGTATGATGTCTGGAGGGCAGCCATTTCCTCAGCTGTGCCGGCAGGAGCGTTGAAGCTGACACCGTTGGCGTCGATAACTGAAGGCATAGCCATGATGACGTTCTTATAGCCGCACTTGTCGCAGTTGACATAGCAACCTGCAGGCCATTCGAACTTGGCGCCGCCCATTGAAGCCTCGATCATCTTGACAGCCTGGTATGCAGGGCTCTGGAATGAGCTGCGGCCGCGGAGCTTGATGATGTTGGAGCCACCCTGGATGGTGTTGTGCTTGATTTCCTCCCACTTGTCAGCAGGGATGTTGAAATCTGCAAGCGGCTTGCCGTCAACGAGGGTCTTGCTGGCGAATACAGCCATTGCCTCTCCGTGTCCGCCGTATGTGCGGGCGTTGGTGACTTTGTACTGAGGTACACCGCAGAACTGTGCGGTAGCCTCCTGGAGGCGGGTGCTGTCGAGGGCTGGGAGTGAGGTGGGCTGCTCAGGCTTGAGCCCGGAATGGATGAGGGCTGTGAGAGCGGTCACGTCTGCAGGGTTGAAGATGACTACGACATGCTTGACATCCGGGCAGTACTTCTTGATAAGGTCACCGAACTCAGCGGCGATCTTGCAGTTTCCTTTGAGAAGGTCCTCACGGGTCATGCCTTCCTTACGAGGGGCTCCGCCTGATGAGATGATGTACTTCGCGTCCTTGAATGCGACTGCAGGGTCGACTGTCCAGGTGACGTTTGCGCCTTCGAATGCGCAGTGATAGATTTCTTCAGCAACGCCGTGGACGCCTGGTTCGAAGATGTCGTAAAGGCAGATGTTAGGGGTAAGACCGAGCATGAGAGCGGTCTGGGCCATATTGGATCCGATCATTCCGCCGGCGCCAACGATGACCAATTTTTCGTCTGTAAGGAATTTCATGATTGAGTTATAATTAGTATTATTCTGTCCTTTTGTGAAAAGTGGCACAAATATACAAAAAATCATTATCTTTGTGGCGTTATAAACCTATTTATGGCACTATATCTTATAAAGGATCTGGACGACGACTACCACTCGAGACTGGGAGTCTGGCAGATCACCGAGTCCGAGCAGGAGCTCATGGACCTTACTTCCATTCCATCCGATGAGATGGAGGAAATCTCCTACATCAAAAGTGAATCCCTCAGGAAGCAGAAGCTGGCGGTACGCGCCCTTCTGGACACCATGTTCGAAGAGAAGGTGTATCTGAGCCATCACGACAACGGCAAACCTTATATCGAGAACTGCGCTACCAACATCAGCATTACTCATACGGGCAAGTATGTCGCAGTGATACTGAATGACGGTGACGAAGAGGTCGGCATCGACTGCGAGTCCCTTGACCGCGATTTCTCCGCAGTGGAGAAAAAGGCTCTTTCAGAGGATGAGATCGAGGACCTTGACAATGACAAGCGCAACGAGCAGCTCGCCATCTACTGGTGCGCCAAGGAGGCCGTCTATAAGAAGATGTCCCAGTACAACGTGGATTTCGCCGAGCAGATCGAGATAGACGAATTCCGCCCGAAGGGGGAGGGAGAACTCGAAGCCACTTTTACCGACAAGGACGGTTATGAAGAAGAAGTGGCGCTCGAATATATGACATTCGACCGCCACGTTCTGGTGTGGGTTGTGGGTTAAACCCCTGTTTTCCTATAATTGGTTGTATGCTATGCTGAAGGTGTCTCCCTGTGAAGGGTCACCTGTGTTGAGACCTTTCTTGAGCCATCTGGACCTCTGTGCGGAGGTGCCGTGGTTGAAGGCGTCAGGTACGGTGTAGCCGTAGGCCTGCTTCTGGAGATAGTCGTCGCCGATCTTTGAGGCCACG
>JAZRVT010000034.1:0-74366 GCA_045599325.1 Bacteroidales bacterium
GGCAAGAGAAGAATTCTCGTGGTGGACTGTGTTGTGCCCTACAAAGGTAGGAGTTTGAAAGCAAATCACAACGGCCACACTGGTTTCCAGATGGGAGGAGTCACTGTGTTGTGCCCTACAAAGGTAGGAGTTTGAAAGCAAATCACAACAAGATTTGATAACGGTACGATCCCAGAAGACTGTGTTGTGCCCTACAAAGGTAGGAGTTTGAAAGCAAATCACAACCATATGAGTGTGCGCCTGATGACGGTGTAAACTGTGTTGTGCCCTACAAAGGTAGGAGTTTGAAAGCAAATCACAACGTCCACGGCAAAATATGGGCGGGCAAGGAACTGTGTTGTGCCCTACAAAGGTAGGAGTTTGAAAGCAAATCACAACGCTTATCTGAACAAGTATCTACCTCAATGGACTGTGTTGTGCCCTACAAAGGTAGGAGTTTGAAAGCAAATCACAACAGACACGAAAGCGGGGCGGGCATATAAGTACTGTGTTGTGCCCTACAAAGGTAGGAGTTTGAAAGCAAATCACAACCTGCCGAAGCATTGGTCTCCTCTCATATAGACTGTGTTGTGCCCTACAAAGGTAGGAGTTTGAAAGCAAATCACAACACGGGGTGTGTGTCTGTCATCGACTGCGAATGAACCTCCTACCGTCTCTCATAGTGCCCAAGAGAAGTCAGATTCCACATAGTTGAGTACATAAACCCACACCGGCCAAGACATTTCAGCCGTCAAATATGTTGTATTGCAAGGGACTTTGGCTCCGATGATGACTGCACTGGCAATCTTCTGACCTCCAATCAGGACATCAAGCCTGTAGGAATGCTCCGGTTTGACTTGGAAATCGATGTTCCATTCATTGCTGCACTCCTTGTGGACGAAATTGCCTGTGGAAGTCCAAGAGTTAACATCTGACAGGATTACCTCAGCCTCAGAGACCGCCTCGCAGTGCTTCCCGTCCGGCGACGAGAAATCCTATGTGAGGGTCTGTGTCTCGTCAGGATACGACAGGATGCAGTTGACGATGACCACCCCCGCGTCCCGCACCTCGATATCGGCCTCCGTCACCCACTTATCCCCCTTCGAATTCATGTCGCCCCCTTTCCGCAATGGAAACCGCTCATCATTATGCAATATTGCAGTGATGCTGCCTTCCCGATTAGCCCCGCATCCTCATCTCCGCTTGATTTTGCCCGTAACTGGCAAAAGTGACGCAAGGTACGGGCAGGGGTTCGGAAGAAAACAGCCTTTCAGGTGTCTACGGAGCCGATTCTGCCATTCGGAATGCCCGTAACTTGTCAGGGATTTGCCAGTTACGGGCAGATTGCAGACTCTTCAGAGGGCTACAGCATCACGCCCAGGTGGAAATTGACCAGGCAGGCGGTTCCGTTCATACCCCCGTTGCTGTTGCCGTCATAAAGACCTTTGTACAGAAAATGGCTTGCATTCAGGCCACAGGTGAGGTAGAGCCGGTTCCACATCTCTATGCCGACCTGAGGTTCGAAGAACAGTTTGTCGTAGTAAATGTCGCCAATCCTGTTGCGTGAAACGCCAGGGAAGTAGCGTTCGTTGTTCACCAGGAATTTCCATCCGGCATCTACCGTAGCGAAGGGGTGGAATTTCCTTTCTGGATTGAAATGGTAGATGCCCCTGATGAAACAGGATGCCAGTGTATTGCAGGAAATGTTGTCAAGAGGGTTTAGATGTGGGCGGATGGCCAGAGGCGACTCCGCGAAAGCCACTCCAGCGCCGACGCCTGCAAAGAATGATGGGGACAATCTGTATCCAACTGCTGCTGTCAGAGCATTGGTTGTTCTGATGGAAGTTATTCCCGCTCCGCAGGCAACTTCCATCTGGGCCCCGAAATGGTCTGGACGGCCCTGCGCATTGATACCCGTTGAGAAAACTGAAGCAGCCAGCAGCGCTGCCATAATCATTGTAAACCTTTTCATTTCTTGAAGCCCTCCAGATTAATTCCCAGCCTGAAGAAGAATTTGCCTATAAGATTGTCAGCATTATTCGGATTATGGTAAAAATTCCGAAGTCCCTGTTCATACCCTGCTTTGAAAGAGATGAACCGATAGTCCATCTTCAGTCCAGCCTGTACACCATATGTGAATTTATTGAAATAATTTTGACCGTAAGTGCGGCCACCAAATAAATTTCCGCATACGATACCCGCTGATATTATCTGTCCGGCAAACGGGCCGGCGAACGCCGAGAACCTGAACCGTCCCAGACCGAGACACCGGTAGTCCACGTTCCCCTCGATCTGTGCAAACCGGACCCGGTCCCATTCGCTCTTCGTGCTTGTTCCGATTCCCACGCTCCAGTTCATCGCGCCATTGATACTGTCGGTATAGTCAAATCCGCAGTCCGGGAATCCTGTTCCGCTCCATCCTCCTCCCAGGAAATCATAGCCCGGCGCAGCTCCGACCCAGATAGTGTACTCCTGTGCTGAAAGCGGCGCATACAAGAGCATTAAAAACAAAAAAAGAAAGCAATATTTTCGCATAAAGGCATATATTAATTGAAATTATATACTAGAACTCTATGATCGTCAAAGTCATAAGCCCGTACCCTGAAAGCCGCTTCTCTCATCAACGGCAAGATTGCTGCAAGATGAATATAATAATCCCACCAGAACAATACTTAATAGTAAATGCTTTTTCATAAATGTTTGCATTCAGGATACTTGATGCGCTTTCCTTATATAGATGCAACTTTTATCCAAAACGCAACAGATGTTATTAATATTTGTGTCAGATGAGTCCTACATATTGAAGGACCCTGTATAAGTGCCACCGGCGACTATCACAACGCGATAGCTGCCTGCAGGAAGAGCCGGGAGAGGAAGGCTCATCCTTCCGTCATCCAGGGAAATTGTCGAAGCCGAGGCCACAGTCTGGCCTGCTTCATTCTCCACCGAAATGCTGACACTGCCGGCATATCCGAAGAAATACACGTCGAGCGATTCAGCAGTTCTGAATACACGAATCTGGCTGAGTTCGGAGCGGTCTCCATTGCCATATCCTTCAACCTCTACTTCCCCGCTAATCTGGCTTGACGCGTATGCAAACGGGGAAAGTGTAAACAACGCAACCATTGTTGCAAGTAATAAATGCTTCATTGTTTTAGAAAATTAACTAACCAAATTTAGTTTATAATAATCCCACTTATCCCCCTTCGAATTCATGTCGCACCAAAAACGCAGGTTAATTATCTTATAGACAAATAGTTGAAAAATTCATGTCGCACCCTTACTACAATAAAAACCGCTCATTATTGCGTAACTTTGCGGTGTTATGAAGCATATTCTTTTCATCGCGCTGTCCGCTACAATGATGCTGACCGCTTCCTGCCGCAGGCCCGATTATGACCAGTTCCTGTCAAGTCAGGACAGCATAATCCTCACAGATCCGAAACTTGTCCTTGAGAATCTCGAGGCTGACACTCTCCACAAATATAAGGGAGGTAATGAGGCATATTACAACCTGCTGCTTACAATGGCACGCGACAAGAACTATTACCAGTTTGATAACGACTCCCTTATCTCCGTCAGCCAGAAGTGGTTCAGCCATTCTCGCGACCTTTACAATCAGGCGAGGTCGACTTTGTATCTCGGACTGGTCAGATACAGGGTTGATACCCGTGACACTTCAATCCCATGCCTGCTGCTTGATGCAGAGAAAGTACTTACAGAGAGTGGAATCAATGATTTGTCAGTTGCGGCTTTGATAGAATCCTATCTCGGTGTCCTGTATTACAGAGAATCCGAATATCTGAATGCGGAGAAACATCTTAAATCGGCGGTATACATTAATGAAACCAGGGGGGCTTCGAGCAACCTTGTCGCAAATCTGATTGATCTGTCAAACATTTTGGTGGCTGATCATAAAGCAGATGAGGCAACTGACTGCCTTGACAGAGTTGCCCTAATAATGGATGCAGGAGGAGGAGTTGAATATCAGGACAGATATATCAATGCCCGAGCCGTCTGTTGCAATTACTCGGAAGATTATAAAGCCGCTTTGGAGTGGGCAAGGATGTTGGCTTCACAACAAGAATATGAATCAAGGAAGGCCCAGCTCCTGTCACAGATCTTCCAGAAACTAGGGGAGACGGACAGCGCCCTGTTCTACAAGCAGGCGGCAATCGACAACCGCCGGCAGGATGACAGTCTGTTCTACTATGTCCACTACCACGGGCTCGCCGAACTCTATGCTGAGAAGGGGGATTATATGCGGGCGTATGAAGAGTCCTGCAATGCGTTCGACTGGCTGATGATGTCTGCCGAGAAGCGGAAGGAGAACAGGATAGCTGAACTTGAGAAGAAATATGACATCTCGATGAAGTATGTCGAGAAGTCTGAACTCAGGCAGTCAAGGTTGACCTTTGCGGTAATCCTGTTTGCCCTTCTCTTTGTCGCCGCACTTGTGGCGTTGTTCTATGTCCGCACATTGACAAGGAAACGTGATCTAGAGAAGTCTCTCGAAAAAGAGAAACTGCTCCGCAGGATTGTGGCCGCTACCGCAAGCCCGGTCTCCGGACTGCTGCCAACCCTCAATACATACGCCATTAACATTTACTCGAATGACATGAAAAAGGAGGACTTGTCAGACAAGCTCAACCATATCATCGATTCCGTCAAGGCCAAGCAGACCAAGGAGTTCAAATCCATCATCAAGGACTGTCTCCCGACTTTCTCCCCGGCAATGCAGGCAGCGCTGAATGTCTTCAGAAGCGATTCCTACAAGGTGGTGGTCTATCTGCTTGAGCAGGGCTACAACAGCACCGAGGTGGCCGGAATGTCCGGAATGTCCGCGGCAAGTGTCAGGTCGGTCGCCTCACAGTTCCGCAAACTGGCCTATGCCGACCCTGCCTTCACCGACGGGATGCGCGCAGAACTGAAAATCCTCAGGCAGCAGTAGCGGCGCGTACGCAGGCGGGGCCAGTCCTTGTCGGACAATTATTTCTTCCTGGCAAGCAGATTTATCAGGAGACTGCCTAGAACGCCGGAAAGGATGGATCCCATCAGTATGGCAATCTTGCCTGCATCGCGCAGGGTATTCATTGTGGCAGCGTCAAGGTTGCCGAATGAAAGGGTGTCCACAAAGATTGACATCGTGAAGCCGATACCTCCGAGGCAGGCTACCGCAAAGAACATTGGCCAAGTGGCCTTGTCAGGCATAGTGCATAACTTCGCCTTGATGGCTATGAAGCTTGTCAATGTGATGCCGAGAGGCTTGCCGAGCACAAGACCCGCTGCAATTCCCAGCCCTACGCTTCCAAGTTCAGGAGAATAGCTGAAGATGTTGAAGTATGACGGATCCGCAATGGTCACTCCCGCATTTGCGAGAGCGAATATCGGCATTATCAGGAAGTTGACCCACGGAGAGAGGGCGTGCTCGACGCGATAGCTCATATCGAGGGAACCGTATGTAACCTTGTTGGCCTCGCGGATATAGTGGCGCTGCGGTCCGTTAGGGAACGGCTCATCATCTGGCAGATTATCAAGTTCGTTGATTTTCTGGCAGGCATTGAGCAGTTTGTGCTGCACCATCGATTTGTTGTAGCGCGGCTCGGAAGGAATCAGGAATGCCATCACGACGCCGGACATAGTGGCGTGGATGCCCGAATAGTAGAAGAGCACCCAGACAACGAAAGCGATGAAGAGATAAGGGGCCATCCTTCTCTCGCCCACCTTGCGGAGGAGCACTGCCAGGAGTATGAAGATGACTGAAATGCCCAGAAGGAGGAAGTTGATGCTGCCTCCGTAGAAGAGAGCCACCACAAGAATTGCAATGAGGTCATCTGCGATTGCAAGGGCTGTCAGGAACACTTTCAGGGATACCGGCACCTTGTCGCCCAGCATCGAGAGGATGCAGACGGCAAAGGCGATGTCAGTGGCCGTCGGGATGCCCCATCCGGAACCAGCCGCAGTGCCGTGGTTCACGAGAGTGTAGATCAGAGCCGGTGCCAGAACACCGCCGAAGGCGGCGATGACAGGGAGCATCGCCTTCTTGACGGATGAGAGTTCTCCGCGTGAAATCTCGCGTTTGATCTCGAGTCCCACCGTGAAGAAGAAGATGACCATCAGGATGTCGTTGATCAGCTTCTCCACGGTCATATCCATAGGGAAGACACCGCTGACGGCTCCGTCAGGTGAGTTGAAATGGATTGCTATGTGGGTCTCTAGGATGTCCCTGTAGACCTGAGCGGTGACCGGGATATTGGCAAGGACCATCGCCACGACCACACAGCATAGAAGCACTACACCCTGTGCCCAGGGTCTGTTTGCGAAATCGGCACCTTTCTTATTGATGTTGAGGACACCTTTTGTCCATCTGTAGACAGGTATCAGTCTCATTTCATCACGCTTTCAATGACGCCGGGGATTTCCTTGTTCTTAAAAACTTTTCCGAAGGCCTTCGATCCTGCGCCATAGGCGAATACCGGGACTACTGTTCCGGTGTGGCCCTTTGTGCTGAAGCCAACCTGGATCGGTAGTTCCTCACCCACTTCGTGCTTGAGGTATGAGACATATGTGCCGCCGGTCTCGTGGTCAGCGGTGACGACAAGCAGAGTGTTAGGGTGATTGTTTACATATTCGACAAGGAGCTTGAGAGTCCGGTCGAACTCCTGCATCTCCTCGACCATTCCTTCAGAATCGTTGTTGTGGCCGTAACCGTCTATGATTGCGCTCTCAATCATCAGGAAGAAACCTTTCCTGCTGCTCTTTGTGAGAGTGCCGAGAGCCTTGTCAACTGCCAGTGTGAGGTACTGTGACGGATCCAGTGGAGGTACTGTACCATCGTCGACATTGGCGTTGGAAGCCATCTGCGCAGCATAGCATATCTCTGCTCCGTCAGCAGCGCCGGCAGCCTTGGCTCTTGCTGCATTGCGGCGATGGATGGTTGAATGAGGCAGGATGCCCACGAACTTCTCGGACTTGGTCGTTGCCACTGCAGGCCAGTCGAGATATACGTCATATCCTTTCTCGATAAGGGTCTTCGTGAGGTCGACGCTGTCAGGACGGTTGATGAAGGCACTGAGGCCGGAACCGATGGCCACATCGACTCCGCTCTCGACGAACTGCTCCGCAATCCTGAATGACATCGAACGGCTAGGAACGCCAGCGTAGAAAGCGCCCGGCGTCGCTTCTGTGAGAGTAGTGTTGACCACTATGCCGCTCTTCTTGCCGATCGCCTGCGCCTTCTTGAGGACACTGGTGAGCTGAACCGTATCAGGATCGGCGCCAAGGTAACCGTTGCGGGTGCGGGTGCCGGTTGCAAGGGCTGTTCCGCCGGCTGCTGAGTCTGTGACATAATTGTCTGCAGAGCAGGTCTCGCTGAGACCGATTACCGGACTGCCGAGTTCGAATCCTGTAGGTTCGGATTCAGAGAGAAGGAGCGAGGTAACTGCGCCGAAGCCCATACCGTCGCCGATGAGGTAGATCACATTCTCCGCTTTGTCTTCCTTTGTGCAGGAGACAGCAGCGATCATAAGTAAAAAGAGAGCTATTTTTTTCATAATCCGCAAAGATAGCAATAATCGCACTTTTATTTGACGGAAACTTCGTCGACAAAGATAAATGCTTCGCCGCCCGCGCCGAAATGCCATTCAGGCAGCGTGCCGAAGTTCTTCGCGAAGACCTTTATGTAACGGGCCCTGCAGGAGGCGTCGACAGAGAACTCGCGTGTCTGCAGGGTGTAGTCCTGCGGGTCAACAGTATTCTCCACGCGGCTGCCTGCCCGCTTGTAGACCTTGCCGTCGGTGGAGGTGTAGAAGTCCACATACTGCGGCATCAGGATCCAGGACCTGGTGTCCTGCAGGAACCCGGCGCTCAATGTCTTGACTGCCTGAACCTTGCCAAGGTCAATCACGGCCTCGAAGTCGCAGTCCTGATAGCCCTGCCAGCCGCCGAGGCGGAAGTTGACCGGACCCCGGAGGCCGTCGACGATACCCTTCGGGCCGCCGGCGGTGTAGTGTCTGCTGTACTGGTTCGTCAGCGTCACCTTCCAGGTATTGTTGAACTTGCGGAGGGTGCATTTTGTATTGAAACTTCTTCCTCCGTCCGGGTTTTCGCAATATGCATAGAGAGTTGCGCTTTTGCTGAGGGTGAACGGAGCCTTGTACTGGGTGAACTTGTCCTGAGGCTTCAGTTCCTCCCCTTCGTCCTTGACGATGTACCAGATTGTGCAGTCGTCATTGGCTGAGCCGATCCCGACCTTGACGGACTTGTCGAAATTCGATGAAGGCACGTCAAACCACGGGTTTGTCACAATCCCTGCCTCTTCGATCCTTGAGACAGGACGGTCGTCATAATCGGAACCGAATTCAGTGTTCGGGCGGTCTGACATACTGAAGACCACGGTCGAACCCTCTTCAATCGCCGAATGGGTCATATATGACTTGCCGTAAGGGAGGCCGTTCATCAGCACGCGGTCAACATAGATGTTGGCGTCTGCATAGCGGATGCTCCTCACGTTGAAATCCCTGCCATTCTCAAGATGGATGGTGGCATTGCGGAAAATCGGAGAGCCGAAGACATAAGTATCGCTGCCGGGAGTGACGGGATAAAAGCCCAGCGCACTGAAGACATACCAGGCAGACATCTGGCCGCAGTCCTCATTTCCGCAGAGACCGTCCGGCTCCGGGGTGTAGAGTTCCCTCATTATCCTGCGTACCTGCTTCTGTGTCTTCCACGGCACTCCGGCATACGGGTACAGATAGGCGATATGGTGGCTCGGCTCGTTGCCGTGGACATACTGGCCTATCATTCCGGTCATATCCTTGAGGTTGTAGCCCGAAGTCTCGCTGGAGGTGTCGAAGAGTTCGTCCAGCCACTCCTCGAAGGAACTGTCCCCTCCGGAGAAGTCAATCAGCCCGCTGATGTCCTGCTGCACGTGGAATGAATACTGCCAGGAGCTTGCCTCTGTAAAGTGGGCGTTGACCTCCGCCGGGTCGAAAGGCTGGAGCAGGGCGCCGTTGACGCGGGGTCTCATAAATCCGGTGACCGGGTCATAGAGATTGCGCCAGTACTGCGCGCGCCTGACGTAGCGGCCGTATGTGCGGCTGTCCCCCACCTTCTTCGCCACCTGGGCGATGCACCAGTCGTCGTTGGCATATTCAAGGGTCTTGGACACAGACTCGTGCTCGAGGTCGGCCAGCACCAGGCCGTTTGCATCATATATGTCGATTCCGAGTTCCTTGCGGTTGGAAGAGCCCACAAGGGCATTCAGCACCCTGCGGTAATCGAAGCCTGTAATCCCCTTGGCGACCGCATCGGCGATGACAGGAGCGGAGTTGTAGCCTATCATACATCCCGTCTCGTTGCCGGAGAGCTCCCATACAGGCAACTTCCCGCACTCGTCCCAGATCGAGAGGAACGTCTTGATGAAATCGACCGTACGGTGGCGTTCGATGATGTCAAAGAGAGGATGGAGTGCGCGGAAAGTGTCCCAGAGCGAAAAGACAGTATATCTGTCGAAACCGTCCGCAGTGTGGATCTTTCCGTCCATCCCGCGGTATCTGCCGTCACTGTCACTGTAAAGGCACGGAGCGATTGCCGTATGGTAGAGGGCGGTATAGAAATTCTTCATCTCCCTTTCGCCGCCCTCGACCTCGATCTTGGAAAGATATCCGTTCCAGTCCTTTGAGGATGCTTTCTTCAGGGCGTCGAATGCAAAGGGGCCCTTGCTGAGCCAGTTGGCGTCCGCATTCATATTCTCCTTCGCACTCTCTTCCGACACTGATGAGATGCCGCACCTGACTACTATCTGGTTGCGGGATGTCTGCCTGAAACTGACCAGTGCCTTCGCCCCTCTGTCAGACTGTATCACCTGAATCTCCTGAGGTTCCTGCGAGAACTCCATATAGAAGCAGACCATCTGGTCACTGGCCCAGGACTTTGAACGCCTGAACCCCCTGACTGCCTTCGCACCGTCCGGCACTATACTGGAATCCAGAGTGATGTCCCGCTGGGAGAGGTCTATGACAAGCTGCGGAGCCGTGCCTTTCTTCCAGGTGTAGCGGTGCATACCGGTCCTGCGGCCGGCTGCCAGCTCGGCCTTCACGCCCCACTTGTCCAGAAAGACGCTGTAGTATCCCGGAACTGCGGACTCGTTCTGATGGGAGAACGGTGAGGCGTAGTTCTTTATGTCTATCTCATCTCCGGCAGCATTGAAGCCGGTTACAGGCATCACCAGGATGTCGCACCAGTCGTCGCATCCGGTCCCGCTGAGATGAGTGTGGCTGAACCCACGGATCACATTGTCACTGTAGTGGTATCCGGAGCAGCCGTCCCAGTCCCCGGCACCGCGGGTGTCCGGACTCAGCTGGATCATTCCGAAAGGATATGCAGCTCCCGGGAAAGTATGTCCGTGAGCGTCAGTCCCCACAAAAGGGTTCACATACTTAGTGTAATCCCTTCCGGCGGCGGGTGTCAGGAGCCCGGCCGCCAGGAAGCATACGATCAGAGCCAGCCGTTTCATTGTCAGTCGTTGTTCATCTCTTTGACATCCACTTCATAGCGGTGGGACGATCCGAGCAGCCACTCGCTGTAGTAGTCGGCCATCCTCCAGAAGAAGTATTCATTCATATCGCCGTAGCCGTGGCGCTGGCCCGGAAGGATAAGCAGGTCGAAGCGCTTGTTGGCGCGGATGAGGGCATTCACGACGCGGATGGTGTTGCCGGGGTGCACATTGTCGTCGATGTCGCCGGTCACCAGCATAAGGTGCCCCTTGAGGTTCTTCGCAATGTCCTGGTTCTTGTCGATGCTGTACTTGAAGGTGGTGTCGCCCTCAGCGGAGATCTCCTCGAGCACCCCGTGGTGGGTCTCGCTCCACCATCGGTTGTACATACTGTTGTCGTGGTTGCCGGAGCAGCTGACCGCAACCTTGAAAAAGTCAGGATACTTGAGAATCGCGGCGGTTGACATGAAGCCGCCGCCGCTGTGTCCGTGGATGCCGACACGGCTGATGTCTATGAAGTTGTGCATCGCCGCCAGCTGCTGGATGGCATATTTCTGGTCCTCAAGGCCATAGTCACGGAGGTTGCCGTAGCCGTAGTTGTGATACCACTTGGACCGGTTCGGGTGGCCTCCGCGGTTGCCGACAGTTATGACGATAAAGCCGATCTGCGCGAGGCGGTCGGTGCGCAGCATACTGCTGGTCCAGGCCTCGAAGTTTCCTTCGACCTGTGGTCCCGGATATACATAGTCGATTATCGGGTAAACCTTTGTCGAGTCGAAGTCGAACGGCTTGTACATATAGCCGTAGAGGTCCGTGACACCGTCCGCAGCCTTTACCTTGAACGGCTCCGGGAACTTGTAGCCCGCTGCGAAGAGACGGGAGAGGTCAGCTTCCTCCAATGCCACAGCCCTGCGGCCGGTATTGTCGAAAAGGTCGGCCCTAGGAGTGCTGTCGACACGGGAGTAATTGGCGACAAAGCACTTGCAGTCGTCAGCCATCGAACATCCGGAATCATTGAAACCGGCAGCGTCGAGCTGCTTGAGGCCGTTGCCGTCATAGCCGATGCGGTAGACGTGTGCGTTGTAAGGATTCTCATCCTTGTTCACGCCGTTGGCGGTGAAGTAGAGGGTCTTGGTTGCGTCATCCGCACCGAGGATCTTTTCCACGTGGAAGGCTCCGCGGGTCAGGGCGCGCTTGAGAGTGCCGTCCGCACCATAGAGATAAAGCTGAGCCCAGCCGTTTCGCTCAGACCACCAGACTATCTCCTTTCCCCCGTTGACCAGACGCGGTGCAAGAGCTTCGACATAAGTGTTCATCCTCTCCTCGATCACAACATCAACGCTACCGGATGCCACGTCCACCACGCAGATGTCGATTCTCTTCATATCACGGCTCTGGCGGCCTATGTAGAACTTTCCGTTGTCACCGAGCCACTTCGTGACAATATAGTCATCGTTCGCCTCCCTGTTCAGGCGCGGAGCGGTCTCTACCCAGACGGTCTGGTCCTTGAAGGCGGAGACTTCAATCTGGCGTGACCCGCCGCTCACCGCATCGAAGAGGTAGAGGTATTCCACAGCGCCCGGCTCGCCAGGCATCTGGTACTTGTAGCTCTCGAGCACCGGCCTCGGCTGGGAGACAGAATTGATCACCCAGAGTTCCTTGAGAGGGCTCATATCATACTTCTGCACCGCAAAATGCCTCGAGTCCGGAGACCAGCACACCTGTGCGCGGAAGCGTTCGGTCGTGTCCTTGATCTCTGCAGCCCTGTAGTTGCCACCGGCCCAGTAGAAATCCTTAGTCCCGTCAAAGGTGAGCTGATGGTCCACCACCGTGGAGTCCTTGTCATCCCTGCGGAGCTTGAGGAGGTCCTCCATAGTCATCCAGTAGAGGTTGTAGTTCTTCATATAGACGGCTTTGCTGCCGTCCGGGGAGACGCTTGCCCAGCGCGGGAAATCCTTGATCTCCTCCTGCTCAGTCACGTCCTTCAGTGTCCGGGAGGCTATGTCGTATTCAAACCTGAACACCTTCTTCTCCTTGCCGCCCTTCTTACCCTTCTCCTCTTTTCCCTCTTTGGCATCCTTCTTCTCGACAAGCTGGGTGCTCTGTATCTCAAAAGTGAATAGACGGTCATCCTTCAGCTTCAGCTTGCGGAAAGGGATGTGCTGGGCGTCGAACGGATCCTTTACTGTAAGCGACAGCTGCATAGCGATGTCCTCCATATCGAACACCGGGGTCTTTGTCCCTGCCGCAGGGTCGACTATCCAGTACTGTTTCCCCTCTGCAGTATTCCATTCATACCAGAACTTGTCAGAATTGCTGAACCAGTGGGGCTTCACTGATGTGCTGTAGACCATCTGGCCGATTTTCTTGAGCGAGAACCTCTCTGCAAGCGCATAGTTGGGTTCGGTGACGGCAGTCTGGGCCTCTGCCGTGAAAAGTGCTGCGAAGAGCACGATGAGTGTGAGGATATTCTTTTTCATATTCTACAAAAATAGTAATATCTTCGCAGTCCAACCACTCGAAGTATGAAGAAAAAGCATATTATCGCAATTCTTGCTGCCGTCCTCGTGGCGACACCTATGTTCGCCGTCTTCACTGAGAAGGACCTCGCACAGACTCTCTCCGTCCTCCGCTATGAACTCAACCAGGATTACGCCAAGCTCGGCAGCCGCCAGGGCCGGCTCGAGATGCGCAGCGCCTCCCAGCACAGCAGCATCACGGAGATGGTCAAGAAGTGCAACGAACTTTCTCTGATTCTCTACTCCCAGAACCCGGACTTCACGTTCGATATGACATACGCCCTCAACGAGGTTACCGAGGAGTACGACGCCTTCAAGAAGCGGAAGATGCCGTATGACGAGATGCTTGCCCGATATGACCTCGAGATCGAGAAGTATGAGAACCTCATCAGGTCGCTGAAGCGCATTCCTCCGAGGATCAGGGACGAACGCGACACCCTGAGCCGCATCAGCTTTATGTCCGACTCGGTGAAGGCGGTCACAGACTCCCTCAGGGCCGAGATGATTTCCAGCGGCGACACCTCCGTCAGATTCGGGATGCCAGATATGCCGGTGCCGCAGCTTCAGAACCCGCAGCAGAAGAGTGCGGGCCAGCAGGGCATGCAGAGGCCTGACCCGGAGAAGCTCAAGGCGCTCCGCGACACATCAAGGCAGGGCACTCTATTCTGGCTCGATGAACAGGGACAGCAGGACCGCGACTCCTGCATCATCTACGCCACCGCCCTTCTGAATGTCTACAAGGCCGCCAAGATCAGCATCCTCGTGGACAGCGAATACTACGAGAGCGCGAGCCAGCGCCTGGAAGAGAGCTACACCTATGCCCAGAACCGCTACCGCGACATACAGAAGAAGATTTTCATCGAAGGGCAGGACAACTACTTCACTGTGCTCGGCTCCTTCGGGTCATACGCCAGGAAGGCGGTCCAGGACGCAAAGGCCAAGTACAACACCGCTTTCGACATCGACAACGAGAGCATCGTGAGCCACAGCCAGTGGAGAGGCCCGAAAGTGCTCGGCTTCATAGCTCTGGTGCTGGTCTACATTATGGCGGCGACACTCCTGAGCATCATCATCATCAATATCCTCAAGAAGAAGGTGAAGAAATTCCAGGATGAGGAGTTCCGCAAGAAGATGCCTTGCCTGACGCTGCTCTGCGGCTTCGTGATCTTCGCATTCTCGCTCCCGATTGCCAGCCACACTCTCAACCAGAACTTCTTCAGGATGGCATCAAGACTGCTGCTGATATTCGCCTGGCTGGTCTCTGCAATCCTGCTGTCGATCTTCATCAGGCTCAGGGGTGACAAGATCCGCTACGGACTGAGGCTCTACACCCCTCTCATCCTGCTCGGACTGATCATCATCACCTTCAGGATCATCTTCATCCCCAACAGCCTTGTCAATCTCATCCTGCCTCCTCTGCTGGTCCTGTTCTTCATCTGGCAGCTGAGCCTCTGCCTCAAGGCGAAGGGGAAGGTGGAGAACAGCGACGTGGTCTATGCCTGGATCACGCTTGTGGTCATCGCAGCCACTGCCATAATGGCAATCCTGGGATATGTGCTCCTCGCAGTGCAGGCGGTCATCTGGTGGCTCTTCCAGTTCGCCGCCATCGAGACCATCACAGCACTCTACGACATCCTTTCGATGTACTACGAGAGGTTCATCGCCGAACGTCTTGCCGAACGCCGCAAGAAACTCCGCTCCGACTTCTCCAACAAGGCCAAGGGCACCTACATAGAGATCACCTGGCTGTTCGACCTCATCGAGATGGTTGCGGTCCCTGTGCTCGCCATCGCCTCCATACCGTTCTGCATCTGGCTCGCGACAGGAGTCTTCGACCTGAGCGAGACCTGCAAGACAATATTCTACAAGCCGTTCTTCAACCTGACAGACGCTTCCGGCAACGACATCCTCCACCTCTCCATCTACAAGCTCGTGCTCACTGCATCGCTCTTCTTCATCTTCAGATATGCCGCCTACGCCATCAAGGCATTCTACCGGCACCTGAAGTTCCAGAGCACCCGCCGCAAGAGCGGCCAGGACTACATACGTGCCAACCAGATCAACCTGACCCTTGCCAACAATGTGATCAGCATCCTGGTCTGGGGCACATATATCGTCATCGCCATCATCCTCCTGAAGATTCCTATGGGAGCGATCTCCATTGTAGCGGCCGGCCTCGCCACAGGTATCGGTCTCGCGCTGAAGGATGTCCTCAACAACTTCATCTACGGCATCCAGCTGATGAGCGGACGGCTCCGCGTGGGCGACTATGTGGAATGCGACGGCATCCGCGGCAAGGTGGAAAGCATCACCTACCAGAGCACTCAGATCGAAACCATAGACGGCGCCGTGATGGCCTTCACCAACACGACCCTCTTCAACAAGAACTTCAAGAACCTCACCCGCAACAACTCCTACGAATTCGTCAAGATACTGGTCGGTGTCAGCTATGGCACAAGTGTGGATGAGGCGAGGAAGGTCATTCTCGAAGCTCTTGAACCTGTCCGCACCAAAGACCGCTTCAACCGCGAGATCGTCGACCCTTCACGAGGCATTTCAGTGGCGTTCAGCGATTTCGCTGACAGCGCAGTGGAACTCGCCATCAAGCAGTATGTGCTTGTCGAAGAAGAGATAGGCTACATCGCCAGGGCGAAGGAAGCCGTCTACGCAGCTCTCGGTAAGGCCGGAATAGAGATTCCGTTCCCTCAGAGGGACGTATCGGTCAGAATCGAAAAGGATTAAGGGATCACCTGCCTACAAGAACAGTGGCATAGGCCTCGACCCCCTCTTCCCGGCCGCAGAAGCCGAGATGCTCTGTGGTCGTGGCCTTTACTGAGACACATCCGATATCCACGCCGAGGTCGGCGGCAATGTTTTCGCGCATCTGTGCGACAAATCCGGCGACTTTCGGTCTCTGGAGGGCGAGCGTCATATCCGCATTGACTGTCTTCCACCCCTTTTCCGCAACAAGGGCCGCCACTCTGCGCAGAAGGATGCGGCTGTCTATACCCCTGAACTCCTCGGAAGTGTCCGGGAAATGGTGCCCGATGTCCCCAAGGGCCAACGCCCCGAGAAGCGCGTCGCAGAGGGCGTGGATCAGGACATCTCCGTCCGAATGGGCCACACAGCCCTTTGTATGAGGTATCCTCACTCCACCGAGAGTTAAGTCAAGTCCTTCTGCAAGCTGGTGGACATCGTATCCGTTGCCGACTCTGTATTCCATAGCGTCTCTGTTTTTAATTGCAAGGCAAAAGTAAAAAAATGTTATCTTTGTCACAATAAAAACATTTCCGGCTATGAGTTTGCGCATCGGCTTTTTCAGCACCCCTGAACACCGGGTGTTCCACTACAACCCCTCATACTATGACCCCACCAAGGAGCACATCGAAGAGCTCCGCAGAAAATACGGGAAGGACAAGACTGATGAGGAGATAGTCGGTCTTGCTGCAAAAGACGGCGAAAACATCGAACTGAAGCCCAAGTCAACCTACATCCCCGGTGCAGCGATCCGGGGTTCTTTCCGCAAGTCCCTTGAAGAGAACCGCAAAGAAGAGGGGAACAGGAAAGTCAAGAGAGTGGTCGTGCTGCTCGGTCTTCTCGCCGCAGCCGCAGTCGCATACTATCTTGCACAGGGACTTGCAACAATGCTGATGAACAGTTAAATGCTTCAGGTACTTCCCCAGAACATATCGAATCTAATAGCAGCCGGCGAGGTGGTGTCCCGCCCCGCCTCAGTTGTCAAGGAGCTGGTAGAGAATGCAGTCGATGCCGGCGCCTCATCCATCACCGTCGTCGTATCGGATTCTGGAAGGACCCTGATCCAGGTCATCGACAACGGATGCGGGATGACTCCGGAAGAGGCCGTGCTCTGCTTCCAGAGGCACGCAACCAGCAAGATAGCCAGCGCCGAAGACCTTGAGAGGATAATGACATACGGTTTCCGTGGAGAGGCTCTCGCCTCAATCGCAGCCGTTGCTGAGGTGACCCTCAGGACCCGCAGGCCGGACGCGGAGATTGCCACTGAAGTCACAGTCTCAGGTACCTCTGAGCCCCGTTCCGGGAGTGTCGCGGCACCTGCCGGCACAAGCATCTCCGTGCGCAGCCTCTTCTACAACGTTCCGGCCAGAAGAAAATTCCTCAAGTCTGACAGCGCCGAGCTCAGGAACATCGTCCAGGAATTCCTGAGAATCGCTCTCATACGCACCGGCCTCGCGCTGAAACTGGTCTCGAACGGAAAGGAACTCTATAACCTGCGTCCAGCCAGGAATACGAAGCAGCGCATCAATGACGTGTTCGGGATGAACCTGGCCAAGGGGCTCGTCGAGGTGAAGGTCGACACCACTCTGGTCCGGGTAAGCGGATATATCGGGAACCCTCTCGACGCCCACAAGCGCCAGGGCAACCAGTATCTGTTTGTCAACGGCCGCTTCTTCAAGTCACCGTTCCTCCACAAGGCGGTCTGCAAGCCTTACGAGAAGCTCATCCCTGAAGATACCCTTCCCGCATATTTCATCTTCCTCGAGACAGACCCGGAGAAGGTTGACGTGAACATACACCCTGCCAAGACTGAGGTCAAGTTCGAGGACGAGCCTCTGATATTCGAGATACTGTCCGCCTGTGTAAGGGAGGCGCTGGGCAAGAATGACTTCACGCCGAGCATCGACTTTGACGTGAAAGGCGCTCCGGAAATCCCGCTGATGCCTGATTTCAAGCCGGGCGGATTCAACCCTGGGAGATTCAGGACGCCTTCCATAGACTACGACCCTCTTTTCAATCCTTTCAACCTTGGCAATCAGCTGCAGAACGGTCCTGAACCTGCCTTCGAACCCTCTTTCGAACCGACGCTGCCACAGCCGCAGAGCTACGGCAGGCTTTTCGAGGAAGACGGCGCTTCCAGGAACTCGAAACTTCTCGTCCTGCAGCAGAAATACATAGTCACGCCCGTCAGGTCGGGCCTTATGGTAGTCGACATCCTCCGCGCAAGGGAGAGGATATACTACGAACGTTACCTGGAAAAGCTGGCCGAGCAGCTGCCTGTCAGTGTGCAGACCCTTTTCCCTCTGACATTCACCCTTTCTGCCGAAGACCATATGACCCTGCTCGAGCAGCCGGACCTTCTCGAATCACTCGGATTCGACATCCGCGACTTCGGCGGGACGTCAGTGGTGGTCCACGGCCTGCCGGAAGGATACAGCGCCGGAGAGGAGTCGGTCCGCCGATGCCTCGACGAACTGATCTCGGCCCTCAGGGATGACACCTCTCTCGATGACCACAGCAGTCATATGGCTGCAAAAATGGCAGAGAGTGCGGCAAAAAGCGGTCACGGTGCAATGAATCCTGAAGAGGCACAATTGTTGGTCGACCAGCTCTTCGCCTGCAGGGAGCCCGGTCTCACCCCTGGCGGACGCAGGTGCACCGCAATGATAACACTGGAAGAATTGGAGAAAAAGCTATGAGAAATCTGCCGCCCGTAGTCAGAAACCTGCTGATAATCAATTTTATCATATATTTTGCAACCACCATCATCGGGGATGCTATGTACGAGTACTTCGCGCTCTTCCCTGTGGCCTCGCCGTTCTTCCACTGGTGGCAGTTCATCACCCACCTCTTCGTCCACGGCGGATTCGCCCACGTGTTCTTCAATATGTGGGCACTCTTCATGTTCGGACCGGTTCTCGAGCAGATGTGGGGCGGGAAGAAGTTCCTCCTGTTCTATTTCATCTGCGGACTCGGAGCGGCAGGCTGTCACGAGATTGTCCAGGCACTGAGCGGAACCGCCCTCAACGTCCCTACCGTCGGCGCATCAGGCGCCATCTACGGCGTGATGCTCGGCTTCGCGATGCTCTACCCTGACAGCGTGCTGACGCTGATATTCCCACCTATCTCGCTCAAGGCGAAATGGTGGCTCGTGATATATGCTGTGATCGAACTCGCCACAGGCATCTTCGCCACAAGCGACGGAGTGGCCCACTTCGCCCATCTCGGCGGAATGCTGTTCGGGCTGATAATGATTCTCCGGTGGAAAAAGGGCGGAAAACTATACAACGAATGGTAAAGGAAATCAAGAAACCGAAGTCCAAGCTCAGCAGGACCTCGAAACAGAGAAACGACAGCTTCTCCTTCGGAGAGTTCCTGTTCAAGGTGGCAGCCACGGTCGCTGCCGCCGCCCTGATGATTTCCTACCTGTCCATCTTCATAAACCCTGAACGGCATTGGTTGCCGATGTTCTTCGGCCTTTATTACATACCGATTGCCTTTTTCAATCTCCTTCTGCTGGCAATCGGGATATTCAGACGCAGGAGTTCACTCCTCATCCCGATGATAGCCCTGATCCCATCCCTTTTCCTCGCGGACAAGTATGTAAAGATAGGGGCGGACGAGAGGGATCTTTCCGGTGACAGCGTCAAGGTTGTGTCATACAACCTCGGACGATTCATCGTGGGGAGCAGGGGCATAACAGCGGCAGAATCGCTCGCCGGCGTGATGGAGTTCATAAAGGAGCAGGATGCTGACATTGTCTGCCTGCAGGAGTTCCAGTGCCCGGACCTGGAATCCCTCAAACAGTATTTCCCTGAATACCGGTATTCATCACAATACCTGAAAGAGGGACCGGGATATTTCGGGAACGTCATCCTCAGCAAGTATCCTGTCCTGAACAGCGAGAAGGTCAGCTTCCCCGAGACTGCCAACCTGTGCCTGAGGTCCGACATACAGCTTGACGGCACTGTCCTGCGCATTTTCAACTGCCACCTCGAATCCAACGCCATCTCGTTCACGACAATAGTGAAGAGGCTCTCCCATAAGGACGAGTTCAAGGACGAGATCGTACAGGTCCACGGAAAGCTCCGCAGCAAGGCCCAGAAGCGTGCCGAGCAGGTGGAGACCATCTGCAGGATGAATGATGAAAGCCCTTATCCTTCGCTGATATGCGGAGACTTCAACGACGTGCCGTCGTCATACACATACCACCGTCTCTCCTCGGGCAAGAAAGACAGCTTCTGCGAAGGCGGCAGGGGGTTCAGCGCCACCTATTCCAGGCTCTGGCCGCTGCTCCGCATAGACTATGTGCTGATTCCGTCCGAATTCGAAGCGGACAGTCACAAAGTGCACCGGATCGGCTGGTCCGACCATTATCCTGTAACTACCAATATCTATTATTAATATGGAACTTGACCTTGAAGAGATAAACGCGGCCGTCGAGGTTCTCAAGCAGGGAGGCATAATCCTCTATCCGACAGACACTGTCTGGGGCATCGGCTGCGACGCCACCGACAGGGAGGCAGTCGCCAGAGTGTTCGAACTCAAGAAGCGTTCGGACAGCAAGAGCCTGATCACCCTGGTCTCCGACACTGCGATGCTTGAAAAATATGTCACCGAAATACCGGAAATAGCCCTCAACCTGATCGAGGTGAACGACAAGCCAATGACCATCATCTATCCCGGCGCCACAGGTCTTGCCGAGAATGTCGTCGCCCCTGACGGCAGCGCAGGGATCCGCATCCCTATGAGCGAATTCTGCGTCGAACTTGTCAGGAGGTTCCGCAAGCCCGTTGTCTCCACCTCAGCCAACATATCGGGCGAACCGGCCCCCGCATTCTACGAAGAGATCCCTATCGACATCATCGAGGCCGTTGACTGGGTCGCCGACCCTTACCTTGAAGAAGGGGCAACAGGCGAGCCGTCACAGATCATAAAGGTTGGGACCGGAGGAGAGATCACAATCCTGCGCCAGTAAGAAGATGTTTGAAGAGGCCATCAAGGGTAAGATTTTCGAAGTCGTCTCGGAGTGTGCACGCAGGCAGGGCGTACGCGCTTTCGTGATAGGCGGCTATGTCCGTGACTGGTTCCTCCAGCGGCCGAACAACGACATCGACATAGTTGTCGAGGGCAGCGGCATAGCTCTCGCGGAGGCTGTCGCGGAGAAACTCCACACCAAGGTCTCCGTCTTCAAGAATTTCGGCACCGCAATGCTCCGCCACCACGACACAGAACTTGAGTTCGTGGGCGCGCGCCGCGAATCCTACCGTGCGAACTCCCGCAAGCCGATTGTGGAGGACGGGACTCTCGAAGAGGACCAGGAACGCCGCGACTTCACCATCAATGCAATGGCGTTCAGCCTCCAGAAAGAGACTTACGGAGACCTCGTGGATCCCTTCGGAGGCATACGTGACCTGAACGCGGGCCTGATCAGGACCCCGCTGGACCCGGACACCACATACAGCGACGACCCTCTCAGGATGCTGCGCGCCATCCGCTTCGCAACCCAGCTCGGGTTCACCATAGTGCCCGAGTCGACAGACTCCATCAGGCGCAACAGGGAGCGCATCACAATCCTCTCGCAGGAGCGCATCGCGGACGAACTGGCCAAGATAATGAAAACCCCGAAGCCTTCAACAGGCTTCTACCTGCTTGACGAATGCGGTCTGCTGCCGCTCATCCTCCCCGCCCTCTCCAACCTGAAGGGGGTCGAGACAATGGAGGGGCGCGGCCACAAGGACAACTTCCGTCACTCCCTCCAGGTGCTCGACAATGTGGCTGCCGAAAGCGAAAACATCTGGCTCCGCTGGGCCGCGCTTCTGCACGATATCGGCAAGGCCTCGACCAAGAAATATGAGCCGGGAACCGGCTGGACCTTCCACGGCCACGACTGTGTCGGCGGCAAAATGGTCAAGGGGGTCTTCAACAGGCTGAAGATGTCGCAGACCGAGGATATGAAATATGTCCAGAAACTAGTCTCACTGCACCTCCGCCCGATCGCCCTGGTGACCGACGAGGTCACAGACTCCGCCGTCCGCCGCCTGCTCTTCGATGCGGGTGACGACATCGACGATCTGATGATACTCTGCAAGGCCGACATAACCTCGGCCAACGAGCAGAAGGTCGAACGCTACAAGCGCCAGTATGAGGATGTCCAGCGCAAGCTGCGGGAAGTCGAGGAGAAGGATGCCGTACGCAACTTCAAGAACCCTGTCACGGGCGACCTCATAATGGAGCGCTACCACATCCAGCCCTGCAAGGAGATCGGCATAATCAAGGAGTATGTCAAGGAGGCTATCCTCGACGGAATCATACCGAACGAATATGACGCTGCTGTAAGGCTGATGGAGGAGAAGGCCCGGGAACTCGGCATCGCGGACTAGACCGCGCTATTCAACCACATAGACAGTCTCACCAGGCTCGCTGTAGAGGTATTCCTCACGGGCGAATGTCTCGAGTGTGTCCTTCTGGGAATGAAGCTGTTCGAGTTTGTTGTCCATCGAGGCGATCTCCCTCTGATAGAACTCGATCTGCTGTTTCTGGGCGCGCACCTGACGGCGTGTGCGGATGATGCTGCCGATGTTGTTGGTGTCGAAGAATGCGAACCAGACTACGAAAATGAGGGCCACGATGAAGTACTTGCTGAGGACAACGTGGAGCACAGGGTGTTCCCTGAGTTCGTGGTATTTCTCCCCTATTTTCGACAAAAACGACATCTGACCGCTATTTTTCACAAAATTAATTATTATTTTTGATTGATGATAAAACAGTTAAGATATTTCAAGCCCACTCTCGGAGAGAGTTGGGCGATGGTTTTCCTGATGCTTGCAGGAAGCCTGGTGACGGGTTTCATCGCCGGCTTCATAATGCCCGACGCCCCGGAGTGGGTGACATATACCATCTCCATGCTCTTCCCTTTCGCCTACGCCTTCCTGAAGGCGAGGAACTGCGAGGCTTCCGGCGTAGCTGCCGTCGATCTGCAGGCACCACGTTTCGGTTCCCTGGGCTGCTTCCGCTTCGTCCTGCTGTCAGCCCTGGCGATGATCACCATGACCATCGTCGTTGAACCGGCCACCTCCTGGATCCCTATGCCGGACTATATAAAGACCCTGTTCGAGGAGATGTTCTACAAGATCAGCCTGTTCGACGGAATCCTCGCCACCTGCATTCTTGCCCCTCTCTGCGAAGAGACCCTCTGCAGAGGACTGATGCTGCGCGGAATGCTGCAGACAAAGGCTCCCTGGAAGGCCATATTATGGTCCGCATTCCTGTTTGCCTTCATGCATATGAACCCCTGGCAGGGGATACCTGCCTTTATGATAGGCATCCTCTTCGGCTGGCTCTACTACAAGACACGCAGCCTCTGGCTCACCATCTTCCTTCACTGCCTCAACAACTCGATATCCACCTTCCTGACACACCGATTCCCTGAGATCGGCATAGACACGATGTTCTCAGACCTGATGTCTCACACCGCCTATATCATCACTTTTGCAGCATCTTTCATTGTGCTGACACTGATCATATATATAATACATGCGAAAACTGTATCCTCTGAAATTCAGACCCACTCCTAAGGAGAAGGTCTGGGGCGAGGAAATCTGGGAAGTCGCCGCAATGGATGAGGATCCGTCCGAGATAGAGAACGGTTTCCTCGCCGGCAACGACCTTGCGGACATCCTCGAAACATATATGGGAGAACTTGTCGGAGACGCCATATTCGACTGGTACAACCTTCAGTTCCCCCTCCTTGTCAAACTGCTCAATGTAAAGGACCGCCTCTCGGTCCAGGTACATCCTGACGACGAGACAGCCTTCGACCGCTTCTATTCCAGCGGCAAGACCGAATTCTGGTATGTGGTCTCGGCAGGGCCCGGTGCAAAGGCCTGGATAGGATTCAAGCGTGAGACCGACGGCTCGGAGTTCTACACCGCCTGCCGCAACGGCACTGTCACGGAACTTATGAACGAGTACCGCCCGCAGCCGGGCGACTGCTTCTTCATCCCTGCAGGCACGGTACACGCCTGCGGAGGGGACCTTCTCATCGCAGAGATCCAGGAATCAAGCGACCTCGCGTTCCGGCTCTATGACTGGGGACGGGAGAACGACCCCGCCACCGCCCGCCAGATGCATCTCGACGAGGCCATCGACTGCATAGACTATCAGCCTTATGACCCGGCAAACCGCAAGAGGAAGGGAGACGGCATCACCGCTCTGGCCAAATGCCCGCACTTTGCAGTCCGCAGCATAGACGTGACCGGCACGTTCAATGTCAGGACAGGGGCTTACAGCAGCTGCGTGGTCTATTTCTGCACCGAAGGGGAGGCCGTTGTCCAGTCTGGCAGCGACACATTGAGGCTGGCCAGGGGCGAATCTCTCCTTGTCCCGGCATCGCTCGACGAGATTCTCGTATCACCGGTGCAGGCGGCCACCCACCTTCTCGAAATCTATGTTCCCCAGCCAGCGGAAGAGGCTGACAGCTATATGGAGGAAAAGTGATGGATTCTGTCAGAGTCGACAAATATCTGTGGGCAATCCGCGCCTTCAAGACCAGGACGGACGCCACCGAAGCCTGCAAGGGAAACAAGATCACGGTCAACGGAAGCGCAATCAAGCCTGCGCGCGAAGTGAAGGCCGGCGACACCATCGAAGTCCGCAAAGGACCGGTTCTCTATACATTCAGGGTCATCGCCCCCCTCGAGAAGCGGGTCGGCGCAAAGGAAGTGCCGAATTATGCCGAGAACCTGACACCTGAGAGCGAACTTGCCAAGCTCCACGCTCCTGTAGAGACCTTCTTCATCCGCAGGGACCGCGGCACAGGCCGTCCCACGAAGAAAGAGCGCAGGGATATGGACACTCTCTACGACACTTTCTTCATTGAGGACGAGGAGGATTCCGAGGCCTAGACTAAAGGGATTTCGTCGTTGCTGTAGTCGTCGAGACGGTTGTCCCAGAGATATTTTTTCGTCTCCTTGACCACCACGCCGCTGAGCAGCAGAACCGCGATCAGGTTCGGTACCGCCATCAGCGCGTTCATTATGTCAGCAATGTTCCAGACCACCGAGAGACTGAGGACAGAACCGATGAACACACCGGCGATCCAGAGGATGCGGTAGCACCAGATTATTACGCTCCTGACCTTGAGGTGAGGGCCGCAGAGATACTCCACTGCGCGCTCGCCATAGTATGACCATCCGAGGATAGTCGAGAAGGCGAAGGTGACAATGCCGACGCTGAGGATGAGCGGCCCGACCACCGGGAGCTTGTCGAATGCTGCCTTGGTGAGCGCCGCGCCCTGGGTGCAGTCGATATCAGGATAAGCCACTATGCTGCTTACAAGCACAAGGCCTGTGATTGCGCAGACCACCACTGTGTCCCAGAATGTGCCGGTCGAGGAGACAAGCGCCTGACGGACAGGGTTGCGTGTCTGGGCGGCAGCCGCAACAATCGGGGCGGAGCCCATACCGGACTCGTTGGAGAAGAGTCCGCGCGCGATACCGAATCTGGCCGCCATCATAACGCTGGTGCCAAGGAATCCGCCGCCTGCAGCCCTTGCCGAGAATGCCGACTTGCATATCAGGGAGATGCTCTCACCGAGATACTGCCAGTTGAGGCCGAGGATCACGAGGCATCCGAGGACATAGAAGAGCGCCATGAACGGGACCAGCGTGGAGCAGACCTTTGCGATACCCTTGACTCCGAAGACAATCACGAGAAGCACAAGAACTGAGAGCACTATGCCGACAAGCACCTGGGAGAGACCATAGGTCTCATTCAGAAGCATAGAGATAGAGTTTGCCTGCACGGTGTTGCCGATGCCGAAAGCGGCGATAGCGGCGAAGATGCTGAAGAGAGCTGCGAGGACCGGAGCGTTGAGACCTCTCCTGAGGGCGAACATAGGACCGCCGATAATTCTCCCGTGCGGCGTCCTCGCTCTGTATTTGACAGCCAGGAGGCCTTCGGAGTATTTGGTCGCGATGCCGAAGAGGCCGGTGATCCAGCACCAGAGCACAGCACCCGGACCTCCAAGCGAAACTGCAGTAGCGACTCCGACAATGTTGCCCGTGCCGATAGTGGCTGCGAGAGCGGTGGCAAGAGCCCCGAACTGGCTGACGTCACCGTGAGCGTCCGGATCCTTGGAAACCGAGAGCTTGATTGCCTTGAAAATCTTCAACTGCGGAAAGCGCAGTCTGATCGTCATGAAGACGTGAGTGCCGAGAAGGAGGATTATCATCGGCCAGCCCCATACAGCCGAGGAAATACGGGCGAGAATATCGTTGAATGAGTCCATACAGGGTAACGTTTGTGCAAATATAACCAAACTCCATTAAAAAATGAAATTACACAACCTCTTGATTAACTGCAATTAATTAAAAAAATATTTGCATTATTGATTCAATTGTTATACTTTTGAATCCGTATGGGTTCAATACCTTTATCACAGATTAATTTCACTATTTTTAATACTATTGTAGCACTATGAAAGAACTTGTTGAAAAAATCAACGCTGAAATCGCTGAATTCCAGAAAAACGCTGAAGCTCAGATTGTTAAGGGCAATAAAGCAGCTGGTACCCGCGCTCGCAAGTCCGCTCTCGAAATCTGCAAGATGATGAAGGACTTCAGAAAGGTTTCTGTGGAGGAAGCAAAGAAATAATTTTTCTTCTTTTCACTAATCAGATCGGGCAGCCCTGGACGGGTTGTCCGTTTTTTTTGTCAGAAATCTTTTGTACATTTGTTTGATAAATCTTTCAGAATATGGCAGTAATAGGCATCGACCTCGGCGGAACAAAAGTGGCGGCGGCCATTTTCCACGCTGACGGCAAAATGCTTCTCAAGGAAACCCGTCTTCTTCAGGGCGCGGAGGGAGAGGCAGTCGGCAACATCATTGTCGACACAGTCAAGACCCTGATACTCAACAAACCTGACGTACACATCGATGCCATCGGCATCTGCATACCGGGAATCGTCTATTCCAAGAAAGGGACCGTATGGGCACCGAATATCCCGGGATGGGACAACTACCCTCTGAAAAAGCACCTCCAGGAGGCTTTCGGAAAGGATGTCATCATCAGCATCGAGTCTGACAGAACCTGCTACATACTGGGCGAGGTCTGGAAGGGCGCGGCACAGGGCTGCGAGAATGCCATCTATCTCGCTGTCGGCACAGGCATCGGAGCCGGCATCCTCATTGACGGCAGAGTCCTCCACGGCGCCAACGACATTGTGGGCGCAACCGGCTGGATGGCCCTCGAAAACCCTTATACCCACGAATGGGACCAGTGCGGCTGTTTCGAGACCTACGCTTCGGGCAACGGCATCGGCTGGCAGGCTCAGAAGCTCTACCGCGACTCATCCAAGAGCAGCTACGATGTCTTCGCGGGCTATGGCAAGGACCCTGTTGCAACTGAGGTCCTCGACAAGGCGATCCAGATGTGGGGAATGGGCGCTGCCAATCTCGTCAGCCTCTTCAACCCTGAGAAGATTATCTTCGGCGGCGGCATCTTCGGACCTGCGGTCCAGTTCATACCGCGCATCTACAAGGAGGCCTGCAAGTGGGGCCAGCCTATCTCGATGAAGGACGTCAAGTTCTGCGGCTCAGAAATCCAGGGTGAAGCGGCCCTCCTCGGCGCCACCGCCCTTGCAATCCGGTCAATAAATCCTACAATCAATGAATAAGCAGTACAACACCCCGGCTGTCTTTGTCGCAGCCTGCGCAGGTATGGGTTTCTTCGGAGTGGCGATGCTCTCCCTCGGGCCTCTGCTCGGACGCATCGGCGAACTCGGCGTCAACGCCAACGCCCTGCCGTCAACCCTCACAATCGGCATCATCATCGGCACCCTCCTCTTCGGACCTATCGTCGACAAGTTCGGCTACAAGGGACTGACAATCCTGAGCTCGATCCTGGCGCTCGCCGGAATCCTCGGACTCAACTTCTTCTCCACAGACTTCCCCCTTCAGGCATCCATCTGCTGCCTGGGCATAGGCGGCGGTGTCCTCAACGGCCTGACCAACGCCCTTGTCTCCGACATCTACGGTGATGACAAGCGTGGAGCAAGGCTCAGCCTCCTCGGTGCGTTCTACTGCATCGGAGCGCTGCTCTGGACCCTTCTGAACTACTTCATCGCAGACTACCATATTCCGCTCTACATTATGAGCGCGATTATGCTCTGCTTCATCATCTATTTCTTCTTCATCGCATTCCCTCAGGCAAAGCCTGCTGACGCAGTCGGAATGAAGCAGACTCTCGGCCTCTTCAAGTATCCTGCACTCCTGATGTTCGGCTTCGTGCTCTTCTTCCAGAGCGGATTCGAGGGTGCAAGCGGCGACTTCACTGTCACTTATCTGACCAGCACCAGCGGCCTTGCAACCGCAACCGCAACCCTTGCGATGACCTGGTTCACCATCGGAATGCTTGCCGGCCGTCTCATCCTCGGCTCAATAATGAAGGCCCTGAAGGACCTCGGCACATTCTACCTCTACCTCTCCATCGCCCTCATCGGCGTGGCCGTGCTCGCCTCCACCGGCAGCGCTGCCGGCGCTTATGTGGCAATGGCTCTCATCGGTTTCGGCGCAGGCGCAACCTTCCCTGTAGTCCTCGGCTATGTCGGCGGAACATTCAGGAACCTCTCCGGCACAGCAATCTCCATTGCAGTGTTCATCGCCCTCCTGGGCCAGTTCACCCTCAAGAGGATCACAGGCTCCGCATTCAATGCAGGCTCCTTCAACGCACTCCCAATCGTGCTTGCCGGCGCCATCGTCGTAATGATGTGCCTAATCCCTGTCGCAATCTCAATCTCCAAGAAAACCGACACTAACAAGTAGTCCGGGGTTCCCTGACAATAAAAAAGGTGACTTTGAAAAGTCACCTTTTTTATTGGTAATTATATTCCATCTGATTACCGGACCTTTGCGCCAATGAAGATTATTGCACCTGAACTGCTCTCCCGGATAGCGAAGACAAACGGTCTGTCGAAATCGACTTCGACTATCTTGGAAGAGGTCAACCCAGAAGCGGACAGTTCTGAGGCAATAGTTGTCACGGCCGATGCTTCAGTGCCCATCCTGTCGACGACAATCTTTGCCTGATGAACCGTTGTCAGCTCTACTGGCACTTCGAGCATATTCGAGTAGTCCATGTCGCCACTGAGCACATCCCTCATGCCAAGCTTCACCAATTTGCTATCAAGATTGTCTTCCTTCAGGACTGTAGATATATCAAACAGTGGATATCTCAAACAGTATCGGCCGTTTGCATCACCAACTGAAGTCTTTCCTGCGTAGCTGTCGAATATTTCCGTATCAAGATTTCTAATGAACTTCTCAAACCTGCCAGATGCGGGCATCAGAGCCAGCAAACTGTAAGCACCCGATGCATACGGGATGGAACAGACAGACACTTCCTTGTCAACATAACAACTGGCATTATCCCATATAATAAAAGGGATATGAGCTGATTTATCTTCATTGCCGAGAAACGGCATCATTGCCTCTCCCGACGGCTGCTCGCCCCAGACAGACTTATAATAGACTGCATTCGATAGGATGAAGCCGGTCTGCGGAGTCAGATTGGCATCGATATGGTCTATCAATCCGTTCGTACTGTGCCTGATCCAGTCGTCAATTTCCTGTTTTGTTTCCGGAGCGCTGAAATCTAAAGCCTTGTTGAAAGAGTCATAGCCGCTCTCCAATGCGCACAGAAACGGGGTTTTAAAAGTAAGGTTCTTGTTCATCCAGAACGAGTTCGCCACTGACAGCGTCACATTCGGGTCTATGCCGGTCAGCTGGCGTGTCAATTCCCGGTAATATCCGTTAAGCTCCTGTACGCTGCCTTTCAGCCCTAATGTACCGGAAATATCGTCGTAAGTCTTGCCTGCAGCACCATTCGCCAGCATTGAGAATGCCGCTGATATGCTGTAAGGCGAGATAATAATGTTATCTCCGTCATAAAGGCTCTTGAATAGTTCCACTCCGAAGGTATTCTCTGCCTGGAGGATATTCTTCTGGGCCTTTGTCAGAACAACTTTGCTGCCCTCACCATCAAACTCAGGCTCAATCACGCTGCATGATACTGCAGTAAGGCCGAATGCGAAAAAACACAGTAAGAGTAATCGTTTCATAGCTCAAATCAAATATCATTTTTAAATATCATTAAAAGATTTCTCCTGCATATATAACGGGTAACCCTTTGAAATACTGCGCGTAAAATTATCTTTTCTATGACGCAGTAAAACCGGGAAGCATTCGTTATCTTTACAGGGTGCTTGATGAAGCAAAACTGGTTAAGGACTGTGCCTTGGGAAAGTTGAAGGCACAGGAATAACTGTATAGACGATACAGCTCTCGGTTATTCGCGCTCTGCATGCGGTACATTCCAGACAGGGGAATGGCCGAGGACTGCTTGCAAGACGCATTTGTGAAGATATTAAGCAGGATAAACAGGTTCCATTATATGGGAGAGGGATCTCTTTATGCCTGGATGTCAAGAGTAACCATCAATTACTGCATTGACTGTCTGAGGAAGAAAAAGATGCTGAAGGAAGAGCCACTGTTATCTGATAATCTAATAGATACTCCATTCGAGGGGTATCCTGATTCGGAATTGATTCCCTTAGAAAAACTTATGGAATTTGTAAACCATCTGCCTGATATGTATAGGGCTGTCTTTCAGATGTCCTGCATAAACGGGTTCACCCATTCTGAAATTTCCAGGACATTGGGAATAAAAGAGAAAAGTGTCGCATCAAATCTTACAAGAGCAAGGGCATCTCTCTCAAAGAAGATTATGGACTATCTAAGAGAAATTGAAAATGAATAATTCCCTAGAAGATATCTTGAGGAATGAATATTCTCAGGTTGGAATAAACCCTTCCGACGAATGTTGGGACCGTATCCGTGTCAGAATACGCAAAAGGGTTATTTTGAGGAGGAGCGCCATTTCTTTTGCTGCCGCAGCCGCCACACTCTTTGTTGTCTTTGCTATTGCGCGCAAGGAGGAGGCACCACCGGCACTGATATACTCCATCGTAGAAAAAGGACCATCTTACGATGAAATGATTCCGCATCCTGATATCAGAATAATTGCCCCTAGTACAAATATTATTCATAATAGAAGTACAGCTGTTCTCACTGAAAAAAACGTAGATTCGGTAAAAGCCGATAAAACAGACACTTCAAATGAAACAACATCTTCAAATAAGGGAAAAACCGGTAATACCATTCACAATAGCAAAAAACCTCCTATCCTTACCGAATATCCAAGTGGAGATGAGTATTTTGCAGAAGCAGCATCGGACAAGTCAGCTGTCCCGATACATCTCAACGTTAAGTGGAATGGACTGAATATTGGCGAATCCTATGATACAGGCATCTCAAATGCACTTGCAAGACAGGCATCAGCACAACATACTGGCGAGCTTGCCGATAATCCATATCTTAATTCAAACTTTCCGCCTGAATACCAACATCTTTACCCGATCAACATAGGCATTTCCATTGACATGCCATTCAGCAAGCGCTTCAGTGCCGGGATAGGTATTAATTATTCTCTTCTTCGATCGGATATTAATTTGCCATTACATAATCTTGATCCCAAACGGCAATCCCTTCATTTACTCGGCGTCCCCGTCAGAATCAAGTATAATCTCCTTACTACTGACAAATTCGGATTATATTGCAGCAGCGGTGGCATGCTGGAGAAATGTGTCCTGGCATGTTTTGACGGAGAACGGCTGGAAGAAAAGGATTTGCAGTGGTCAGTATCTGCCAGCATAGGCACACAGTATCGCATTGTTGACAGAACCTATATCTATCTTGAAGGAGAATGCTACCATTATTTTACCGAGACACAGCTCAAAACTATCAGAACACAGAATCCAACCGCTTTGTCTCTCAACGCAGGCATCAGGTTCAGTTTGCAATAATAGGAACCGAATAAAAAAGCTCCCGGTCAGGGAGCTTTTTATTGCAGGCAACAGAGCACCTACTCTGCGTAGAGCAGATATGGCTTGCGCTGAGCCTTGAACTTTGCGACGTCGCCGGCCCACATAGCCTTGATCTCGTCAGCGCTCTTCCCCTCCTTGATCATCTTGCGGACATAGGACTGGCCGATGAGGAGCTCAAAGAAACTGCGGAAGAAATGGTCGTCAAGATTGAGGTTGTTGTATGCGTCGATGACATACTCGAGGTTGATTCCAGCAGCATTGATCTCATCGTTCGACGGCTTCTTGCGGAGGTCAACGCCATAGCACTTCTTGTCGAGCTGAGGAGGGAACTTAGCGCCCTCTATGCTGCGCGGGGTGAACTTGAAACGGTAGCCCTTCATATTCGGGTGGCCGTACATCTGGAAAGCGGTTGTAGTGCCGCGTCCGAGACTGACAGGGGTCGCCTCAAAATAGCAGAGAGAAGGATAGAGATATACCGAGCGCATATCAGGGATGTTCGGAGACGGCCTTACTGGAAGGACATAGCGTGACTGGTGGGTGTAGTTCCTGCACTTGATTACAGTGAGGTCGCACTTCGCGCCGTCAGGCAGCCAGCCTTCGCCGTTGATCATCAGGGCAAGCTCGCCAAGAGTCATTCCGTGGCAGACAGGGATCGGGTAGCCGCCCACGCCTGACTTGTACTTCATATCGAGAATCGGGCCGTCGACATAGAAACCGATAGGGTTCGGACGGTCGAGGACAATCATTTTCTTGCCGTGCTTAGCGCAGACACCCATCATCTTGCCCATTGTGACATTATAGGTGTAGAACCTGCAGCCGACATCCTGAAGGTCGAATATCAGCACGTCGAATTCGGACATTGCCTCATCGGAAGGCACACCGCCCTTGCCGTCATAGAGAGAGCGGATAGGAACGCCTGTCTGCTCGTCAACTGAGCTGTGGACGACCTCGCCTGCGTCAGCAGTGCCGCGGAAGCCGTGTTCAGGTGAAAAGATTGAGACCACATTGACCTTGAGCGCAAGCAGGGTGTCAAGTATATGCTTGCCTGGCTCTATGATGCCGGTCTGGTTGGAGAGGATGGAGACTCTCTGTCCCTGGAGGAGAGGCAGGTATTCATCGAGGGCTTCAGCACCTGTCATTATTCGGGGCTGTGCCTGCAGGGATGCGAGCGACAGGACCAGGCCTGCCAGAAGAAGGATCTTTTTCATATTGCTTCAGGTTATTTGAATGTCAGTGTTCCTCCGTTCTCATCGACCTTGAGCTCCACTTCCCTGCCCATATAGAGGCTGTAGTTAGGATGCTCGTGGCCGCAAGGGAATCCGAAGAGGACCGGAACGTTGAGTCTGTCTGTATATTCACGGATAAGCTCGTACGGAGCGCGCTCCCATACATCCACTCCGTGGACATCGGTGAAATGGCCTACGATGACACCTTTGGCGCGGCCGAGTATGCCGTTCTGCTCGAGAGTGAGGAGCATTCTGTCAATGTTGAGCATCCTCTCGTCGATATCCTCGATGACAAGGATAGAGGACTCCCTGAGCTGATTGCCCCAAGGAGTGCCGAGGGTGCTCTGGAAGAGACAGAGATTTCCTCCCACAAGCCTTCCGGAGGCAGTGCCCAGGCGGCTGAAAGGGTGCGGGTCCGAGTGGTATGACTTCACCTTGCCGAAGAGAGCGTCGTGAAGATACTGCCGGGAGACATCGGACGGACCGTCATCCAGGAAAGAGCAAGGCATCTCGCCGAGGATGGACTCGATGCCGAGAGTCCTGAAGGCAGCGTGGAAGATAGTGATGTCGCTGTAGCCCACAATCCACTTCGGGTATTTTGCAAAGAGGGAGAGGTCCATTTTGGAGACAGTCCTCATAGAGCCGTAGCCTCCCCTGAAGGAGATGACAGCCTTGACCTCAGGATCCTTGAGAGCCTTCTCTATATCGGCAACACGGTCTTCGTCTTTGCCGGCGAACTCACCGGGGATGTAGTCGAAGAGGTGCTCCCCCTGCTTGACCTTTAGACCCCACGATTCAAAAACCTGCAGCCACTCCTTTTCGCGGCCGCTTGCAGGGCTGGAAGCCATAGACACCATTGCTATGGTGTCACCTTCCTTGAGAAATTCTGGACGTATGAATTTTTTCATATCAAGTATATTGTTTCAATTAACTCTTTTTCCACTCGCCCACCTCCATATCGTGGATGCGGCCTTCGTCAATATGGAACCTGAGCGCAGTTCGCACAAGGTGGAACCCCTGCAGTCCTGCGGCGCCCGGGTTCAGTACAAGCATATTGTAATGCCTGTCGTTGACCACTTTCAGGATATGGGAATGGCCGCAGACGAAGATGTCGGGCCTGTGGGCTTCAATAAGCTGGAGGGCGTGCATATCATATCTGCCGGGGTAGCCCCCGATATGCATCATAAGCACCTTCATCCCCTCAGCGTCGAAGACCTGCACCCTCGGGCAGAAGCCGCGGATGTCGTAGCCGTCGCAGTTGCCGTAGACACCGACGACAGGCTTGATGGTCACAATGTCGCTGTAGCAGTCCTCAGTACCGAAATCGCCTGCGTGCCACACGACATCCACCGGCGAGAGGAACTCGCGCAGCTTGCTGTCGAAATAGCCGTGGGTGTCGGAAAGGAGGCCTACGTACATCCGTCAGAGCTTGATGACAATCTTTTTCTTATAGAGCCACATCGCCATTCCCACAAAGATGGCAACCATACAGATGGCGTACATCAGTGAGGCGTACTCGTTGCTGCCGCCGAACACAGGGCAGCAGCAGTGCTGGTAGAACCAGCTGAGGCAGTTGGTCTCCTTGCCGTCGGCACCGGTCCAGTGGATCATACGGCCGAGGACCTTCACGAAGAGGCCGGCCATCACGAATGCGAAGAGAGGGTTCATGCCCATCGCCTTGAACGGAGTGAAGAGCTTCCCGTGGCCCTTGATGTCGATGAAGTAGATGAAGAAAGCGAGGCAGAGGATTGCCCAGCCGCCTGCATAAAGGACATAGGAGCCTGTCCAGAGCGGCTTGCTGATTGGAAGCCAGATGCTCCAGATGCAGCTCAGCGCAAGGCAGATCGCCGCGATTGTATAGAGTTTTGCGACTACATCTATCTTCTGCTCGGTCTGGCGGATGGTCAGGCCGATGAAATAGCCGAGGAGCACTGTGCCGGCACCGGAAATCGCTCCGAGGAGTCCTTCAGGGTCGAACGGAATGCCGTAGCCGTGGTACACGTGGTTCTCGCCGAGGAGGGAGACATCTATCTTGCCGGCAATGTTGCCTTCGAGGGTCGACCAGCCTGGTTCTGAGCCGAAGATATAGAGCAGCAGCCAGTGGAGGCAGGTCACAGCGGCGATGCCGATGAGTATTCTCTTTGGTTTCTTGAGCCAGAGCGCCAGGAATCCGCCGAGGATGTAGCACATTGCAATGCGCTGGAGCACTCCGAAGATGCGTATGTTCTGCAGCCAGTAGAGCCAGTTCTGCCCGAAGCTCCAGGACGGGTCGTGAGGCGTGGTCGGATAGAACGGGAACATATTGAGGCCGAGACCGACAAGGAAAATCAGGATTCCGCGCTTGACGAGCTTGAGACTGCTCTTCTTGTTCAGAGAGTCACCATATTTGGCGAAGGAGAACGCCATGGCCACTCCCACGCAGAAAAGGAAGAACGGGAATACGAGGTCAGTCGGAGTACAGCCTGTCCACGGCGCGTGGCGGAGAGGCGGGAAAATGTGACTCCAGGTTCCGGGATTGTTGACAAGGATCATCCCGGCGACAGTCATTCCCCTGAGCACGTCAAGGGCGACATATCTTTGAGTTGCAGTCTGTGCCATACGTTTGGTTTTAGATATCTACAAAAATAGGCAAAAATCCGCTATCTTTGTCCCTATGGAACTCTTTTACTCCAAAAATATCTCAGCAGGCGCGACAGTCCTCGACAGTGAAGAATCCGCTCACTGCATAAAAGTGCTCCGCCACCGCAAGGGCGACTCCATAAACATAGTGGACGGCCACGGAATGCTCTTCCGCTGCACAATCACTGAAGCCGACCCTAAAGGAGTGGGATTCCGCATCGACGAGGCAGTCGAAAACTACGGTTCGCACAACTACCGGCTCCATATGGCGGTGGCTCCTCCGAAGAACATCGACCGTTTCGAATGGTTTGCAGAGAAGGTCACTGAAATCGGCGTGGACTGCATCACCCCGCTCTTCGGGGATTATTCCGAGAGGAAAGTGTTCAAGCCTGAGCGCGTGGAGAGGATTCTGATCTCCGCAGCCAAACAGTCGCACAAAGGAACGATACCGGAGCTTCGCCCGGCAGCGGATGTGAAGGAGTTCCTGGAGGCGGAGAGCGGCAACGACGGAACCAGGCTGATCTGCTACTGCGACGAGGTCGGGAGCCTGGGAGCCGTGAAGAAGAGCATCAGTGAAGTCCTTCCTCAAGGCACGGCGGAGCCCGTAACGGTTATGATAGGCCCGGAAGGCGATTTCTCCCGCAGCGAGATTGCACTCGCCGTTGAGAAAGGATGGCAGCCTGTATCCCTCGGCGACAGCCGCCTCAGAATAGAGACAGCCGCGATTGTCGCCGCAACGGCAGTTTACATAAAGAATCTTTAACACACGGAAAGATATGGCAAAGGGCAGCACCACAGACACCGTCCAGGAGTTCAAGAGGATCCGCAACGAGATATTGCAGGGGGACATCAAGCCCTTCTACCTCCTTTTCGGCAAGGAGCACTATTACATCGAAGAGCTGTGCAGGCTCCTGCTGGAGAAGACAGTCCCTGAGGAGGAGCGCGATTTCGGCCAGCTGGTCTTCTACGGTGCCGACACCACCGCCGAGCAGGTGGTCAGTGCGGCGCGCCAGTATCCGATGATGATCTCCCGCCAGATTGTAGTCCTCAAGGAGGCGCAGATGATGCGCCGTGTGGAGGACATCGGAGTCTACTTCGAGGGTGTGATGCCCACCACTGTGCTCGTGGTCTGCTACAAGACCGTCAACGACATATCCAAGAGCGGGAAGAACATAGACAAGAGGACCGCATTCTACAAGCAGGCCCTGAAAACCGGGGTGGTCTTCGAGTCGAACCAGATCCAGGACTACAAGATGGCCAAGGCCATCGAAGGATTTGCAGCTGAAAAGGGTCTTTCCATCGACCCTGACGCTGCGGAGCTGCTGGCAGAGGCCACCGGAGTCAATATGGAGAAGGTGGCGCTCGAAATCGGGAAACTGCTCAAGCTCCTGCCTGAAGGCTCTGTCAGGATAACTGCGAAGGATATCGAGGAGAATGTTGGGATGAGCCGCGACTACTCTGCTTTCGAGCTCTCCAAAGCGCTCTCCTACAAGAATCCGGAGAAGGTGTTCCGCATCGTGAAGTTCCTCTCCGAGTCCTCGAAGAGGTTCCCGCTGGTCGTCACGATGGCAGCTCTCTCAAGCCACTTCATGAAACTGCTGCGCTTCCACGCGCTGCTGCAGTCCGGAGTCCAGCGCCGTGAGGTCCTCGCACAGCTCGGCATCAACCCGTACTTTGCAGGGGAATACGACACTGCTCTCCGCAACTATCCTCTCAAGTCCACCATCAAGGTCATCGCCCTTCTGAAGGACTACGACCAGAGGTCCAAGAGCAACCGCCGCGGCGAAGCCTCCGACGGAGACCTCCTCACAGAACTTGTATCAAAGATTCTCGCCTGCTAGAATCCCAGCGCAGGCATCCCGCTCAGAAACTCATACCCCCCTTCGGAGGAGGCCCCCAGAACGTGCGTCTTAAAGCCGTTGGTTATGAGGATATACTTGACTTTCAGCACTCTGGTATAGCGCACAACCTGGTCAATGACTTTGCTGGAGAGAGTCACAGAAGGGGCCTTGCACTCCACCAGCATCAGCGGGGCGAGTGTGCGGTCGAACACCAGGATGTCCGCCCTGAACTGGCGCCTGTTGTATTCAAAGGGATACTCGCTTTCCATAAGGGTGACAGGAACGCCGGCCGTGTCGCGCAGCCAGGCTATGACGGACTGTCTCACCTCCTCCTCAGGGGTGAGGGTCACGTTCTTCTTGCGCAGGGGATCGAAAACCTCCATCAGAACTGCCGGATGATGACTCCCACCTTCTGGAACTCGTTCCAGAGCCAGAGACGTCCATCGGAAACCTCTATTACGCCGAGCTTCACAATCAGTGTTGTCTCCTCACCGTCCTCGACCCTGTAATCCACAGTGCAGACGCACTCGTCGCCCACCTTGGAAGGTGTCATATCAGAGAAAAGTATATGGCAGAACCTTCTCTGGTCGTCGCTCTGGATGCGGTAAGTCCTGCGCTGGCTGTTGACTGCCTTCTGGCAGGTTTCAGCATCATAGACGAAAGAGCCGGCGCCTTTCATATAGAGCCCCTCCTCGGCGGCAGCCTCGAAACTCTTCCTTTCAGCAGACTTTGTCTCGACCACTGGAGGTGCGGGCTGCTCAGGTTCAGGCTCCGGACAGGATACTGCTGTGGAAACGACCGTGACCAGCGCCACAGCCATCATCCTAAACACTGATATTATGCTCTTTCTACTTGTCATCGTCCACTTTCATAATCTTTGTGAGAGTCTCCACGGAGCCGTCAGCATAACGGACTGTCGCTGTTACAGTATGGCTGCCCGCACTGCAGCGGTACATTCCATCCCAGCAGGCCTCGCCGTCAACGGTCCAGGAGACGGAGGCATCCTTCTCCGTCAGGTTGAGCACTGTCAGCTGCAGCTCCTCGCCGGCCCGGTGACCGGCATTCATTCCGCCGATCAGAGGGAAGTCGCTCAAACGCTCGATGGCCTTGAATTCAACCCGGCAGCGCTTGCCGGCCACATCCCAGTTCCTGAAGAATATATCGCACCAGTACTCCTCGCCAGGAATCAGGCCGGTGATGGTGTAACTTCCGCCATTGCCCGCATCCGCTGTTTCAGGAGGCAGGACACTGTTCTTCGCCCCCCAGCTGATCTGCCAGGAACCTGAAGCTTTCCTGTCGGAGGAGTCCCAGCAGACAAGCGCGCTTGTCTGGCCCGGGGTGACGGAGAATCCTGTGACATACGGCAGATTCCAGCCGTTGTCGAGAGTCACAGTACATTCAAATCCTTCCGCGCCCCTGTTCAGGTCGGCGAGGCCGTACCCCACTCCAACAGCGGACCATCCTTTCAGAGGAAAACTTTCTGAAGAATGGATTGCGGTCACATTGCCGGGACCGGGGAAGAAGGCATCGGCGGCGGAAACCGCAATCGAGCCCGTTGAAGCAGAAACTGGATATATGCAGGGGTGCGAGGCGCAGGCATTCACTGCGTTTGTGCTCCAGCGCTGCTTTGCGCTCATCGATCCGGCAGCATTGGCGCTCTTGTCAAGATGGTATATGACAAGCCCGGTGCCTCCTATATGCTCGTCCCACTTGCTGCCGTCCCTGTATTCAATGAAGAAGCGTTCTCCCGATACGGAGGTGGCGAAAAACGGTGCTGCCAGCGCAGTCTGGACCGGCATCAGGGTCAAAGGGCCCTCGCGCCTGATCTGGCTTGCCGCAGCGATGCCGAGCATCTGCCTCTCAACTATATTGAGATACGGCGGAGTGCGTCCGTCATTGTTATAGTTGCCGCAATCCATTATGGAGAGCGTTCCGCAGAGGCCGGTGGAGTATCCCTCCACATCATCGTTCACGTCATACATATCCTTGAGACCGAGGAAGTGGCAGTATTCGTGGCAGATGGTGCCTATGCCTGCAAAGGTGTAGCCGGCCGGGCCGGAGTATTCCGAATAGAGGGAGAAGTTCGAGATTCTGACGCCGTCGAAGCCCAGCTGCATATCGGAGACATTCCAGGACTGAGGCCAGATGCAGCTGTCCCCGCCGCCCTCGGCCTCATTGTGGCCGGCGAAGATGAGGAGCACATTGTCCACAGCTCCGTCCCTGTCGAAATCGTAGTTTGCGAAATTGACACCCTGCGCGTCAGCGGCGGCACAGGCGTGGGCCACCAGCATCTTGATGTTGGCATCAGTCACACCCTGCGCATTCTCGCCGTAGAAGCGGGCTTCATAAGGCACGGTCACAGGACTGCATACGTCGAAGGTGAAATTGCAGAAGTCGCCGAGGTTGTCGCGGAAATAGTCGCGAACGCTTCCCGTGGCTCCGTTCTCGCTGTAGTTCTGCTGGTTGAAGAGGTTGTAGATTGCCTGGCGTGCGGAAGGCACCGTGAACTTCCTGTCCGGGAACTGGACAGGTATCACTATGGTGCGCAGGTTGACCGCAGCCCTTGTCATTATCATCAGAGGGACGAGCCCTCCTTCTGGATTCAGTCCTTTCAGGGATGCCGCCTGCCTCGGTATCGAATCGGTGAAGCGGTAGAATCCGTCCGCATCCTGGCTCACGATGCGGCCGTCTGCGGTGGTCTTCCAGGCGCGGTTCTCATCGCCGTGCAGGCAGATTGTGATCTTCGTGCCGTCAGGCTGCGTCACAGTGACAGGATACGGGTAGGCCTTCACAGCAAAAAGCTGCTGTGAGAAGGCGCAGATGAGCACGATTATTGCCAGTATCCTCTTCATTATCTTTCCTGCAGAAAAGATAAAGTTAAGCAACTTTCCCGAACAGTCCAAATTTATCCTATCTTTGCACTTATGAACCGCCCTGAGAACTGCGCTTTCACCATCATCGTCCCTCTCTTCAACGAAAGGGAGAATCTGCCGAGGCTCGAGGAGAAGCTCTCTTCCTATGCAGCCTCCTGCCCTGCCGGAAAGACCTGCGTTCTCTTTGTCGACGACGGTTCAACCGACGGCGGCGGGGAGCTCCTGGAGGAGATGTGCTCGCGCCACGGCTGCTTCCATTTTGTCAGATTCGCTGAAAACCGCGGGCTGAGCGCTGCCCTTAAGGCAGGTTTCGACCTCTGCAACTCTGAGTATGTGGGATATATCGACGCTGACCTCCAGACCGACCCCGAAGACTTCAATCTGCTGCTTCCCTATGCATCCGATTTCGCGCTTGTCACCGGGATCCGCACCGAACGCCGGGACTCTTTCGTGAAGAAGGCCTCATCAAAGATAGCCAACGGCTGGCGCAGGATGATGACACACGACGGAGTGGCCGACACCGGCTGCCCGCTGAAAGTGCTGCAGGCCGGCTGCGCACGCAGGATTCCGATGTTCAAGGGAATGCACAGGTTCCTGCCCGCACTCGTCCAGATGGCCGGAGGCGAGGTGAAACAGGTTCCTGTCCGCCACTATCCGCGCATCGCCGGGAAGGCCAAATATCACCTCTTCAACCGTCTCTGGGGGCCTTTCATCGACTGCTTCGCATTCCGCTGGATGCGCAGCCGCTTCATTGACTACACCATCGAAAAGAGCGACTTCTGATGGAAAGCAGCATCTGGGTCTATCTGCTCGGCCTCCTGGCACAGGCTCTCTTCTCGGCAAGAGTGCTTGTCCAGTGGTTCAAGTCCGAAAAGACGGGAAAGGTTGAGAATCCGACGCTGTTCTGGGTGCTGAGCCTTGTCGCATCACTCATCTTTTTCGCATACGGCTCGCTGCGCAAGGACTTCCCGCTGATGCTCGGGCAGATACTGGGGTTCTATGTCTATATCTGGAACCTTGGGGCGAAGGGTGTCTGGCGGAGGTTCGGAGGATGGAGATTCCCTCTGGTGACACTGATATCACTGGTTCCCGCCGCCGCGTTCTGCGGACTGTCGCTCTCCTGGGAAAGCATCTCGCAGACCCTCTTCAGCAATGAGGGCATACCTCTCTGGCTTATGGTCTTCGGGTCTGTCGGCCAGGTCATCTTCTCGACCAGATTCCTCTACCAGTTCATCTTCTCCTCACGTCACGGAGAATCTTCACTCCCTCTCGGATTCTGGCTCATCAGTCTCATCGGCTCGGTTCTGATCCTCACCTACGGCATCATAAGGCTCGACCCGATAGTGATCCTGGCCCAGTGCTTCGGACTGGCATCCTACATCAGAAATCTTGTTATATGGAAAAGAAGCAGACGCTCATAAACCTCGACTCTCAGTGGGTCAGGCTGGCCATCTACCTGCTGATGCTGCTGCCGCTGCTCCTGCTGCGCCATATCACCCCTACCAATGAGATGAAGTACCTGACCATCGCGGACCAGGCCCTGCGCGACGGCAACTTCTGGTGCTTCTACCTTGACGGGGCAATCTATGCCGACAAGCCGCCGCTCTATTTCTGGATAATAATGCTTTTCAGGAGGCTGCTGGGCTTCCACTGCATCCCCCTGCTCGAGCTCTTCTCCCTGCTTCCGGCATTCGGGACGATACTGGTGCTCAACAGATGGTGCTCGGGCGAACTGACAGGGCGCTGGCGCAGCGCCTCGGAGATGGCGCTGATGACAACTGCCTATTTCCTCGGAGGCGCAGTCGTGCTGAGGATGGATATGCTGATGGTCCTCTTCATCACCCTCTCCCTGTGGACCTTCTGGCGCATCTATCAGGGTGACAGCAGCCTGAGGCTGAGGATAGCATTCCCGGTCTATGTCTTTATGGCCATTTTCTCAAAAGGACCGGTGGGGATAATGGTGCCGCTCATCTGCATCCCAGTCTATCTGCTCATTGTCAAGGATTTCCGCAAAATCGGCAAAATCTGGGGCTGGAGCACCTGGCTGATTCTCGCAACCCTCTGCGGGCTCTGGTGGTGGGGTGTGTATGCCGAAGGCGGAACGCCATACCTCAACAACCTTCTCTTTCACCAGACAGCGGGACGCGCAGTCAATGCATTCCACCACAAGCGCCACTGGTACTACTACCTCTACACCGTATGGTATGCAATGGGTCCCTGGTCCCTGCTCACCATCCCCGTCGCGGTATGGGCTGTAGCCAGAAAGATAAGTCTGAGCGACCTGACGAAATTCTTCCTCATCATCTCCACAGTCTTCTTCATTATGATGTCGGCAGTCAGCTCGAAGCTCGCCATATACCTCCTTCCGTGCTTCGGTCTTTTCAACTGCGCAGCGTTCATCATCCTGCAGCAGGCTGACGACGGCACACGGAGGTGGCCGTCCGCGGTGAGGAAAACTGTCTTCGCGCTTGCCGGCGCAATCTTCATCGCAGCAGTGGTCATAGGGTTCTTTTTCCCGGGGATTTTCAAATAACGGAAGAGTTATTTGATTACTTTTGCACAACCAAAAACCAGAAAACGCAATGTCAATCTCTACCCCTCACGCCCAGCTTGAGCTGAGCCGCAGCGGAATGCTCCACAACTACCGCCATTTCCGCTCGAAACTCAAAGATACCACCAAAATGCTCATCCTTGTCAAAGCCAACGGATACGGACACGGTGCAGTCGATTTCGCACGCGAAATGGAGAAGGCCGGAGCCGACTATCTTGGCGTTGCATTCCCTGTCGAGGGCGTGGAACTCAAGAAAGCGGGGATCGGACTCCCTGTCCTTGTGCTCACTGCCGGAATGGAGAACTATCCTGAAATCATCGAATACGGTCTGGAACCGGGAATGCCTAACATCGAGTCGCTCGTCCGCTTCCGCGACGAAGTCCGCAAGGCAGGCAGGACCGCCTATCCGGTCCACATCAAGCTTGACACAGGAATGCACCGACTCGGCTTTATGGAGAAAGACCTCCCTGCACTCCTCGACTTCCTCAAGGAGAGTCCTGAGATCAAGGTGCAGAGCATCTACTCCCATCTCGCAGCATCCGACGAGCCTCAGCACGACGAGTTCACACTCGGTCAGATCGCCCTCTACGACCGTCTCAGCAGCGAGATACTCAAAGTGCTCCCATACAAGCCTATCCGCCACATCCTCAACTCAGCAGGCATCGAGCGCTTCACCCAGTACCAGTATGATATGGTCCGCCTCGGCGTCGGCATCTACGGTGTCAGCGCTGTCGACTCAAGCCAGCTCAAGCCTGCGGCATTCCTCCGCTGCCCTATCCTCCAGATCAAGGAGCTTGCTCCTGAAGACGGAACAGTGGGCTACGGCCGCCACGGCAAGCTCGGCCCCGGCATCAAGCGCACAGCAACCATCTGCGTGGGCTACGCTGACGGCATCAACCGCCACCTCGGCCGCGGAGCCGCAAGCTTCGAGGTCAACGGCAAGATGGCCCCTACCATCGGAAACATCTGTATGGATATGTGTATGATCGACATCACCGGCATCGACGCGGAAGTCGGCGACACTGTCACAGTGTTCGGTGACAGGCCTACTGCAATCGACCTTGCGAAGATTCTTGGAACTATTCCTTACGAAGTCTTCACGTCGATTCCGAAACGTGTCAGAAGAGTGGTGGTCGACTAGTCAGCCTTCATCGAGAAGCTGACGGAAGCGCCGTCATCCGAAAGATCCAGACCCTTGATGTCTATGACGTCAAGGGTTTTCTGCAACTGGTCGATCCTGCGCAGGTCCACACGCACTTTTGCGTCACCGAGGACCTCTACGAAAGGATAATCCTTCACCGCCTTTTCCAGGATCCCTCCGGCCGCCTTAGTTGCAAATGACTGCGCCCCCTTGAGGAAGAAGCTGCCGAAGGAATTCTCCTCGCGGCTTTTACCGACCTGATAAGAGAGGGTCAGCCTGTCATTCAGGAAACTTTCAACCTTGAGGATGACGGCAGGCGCCGAAATGCCCGCAAATGAGACAGGGGTCTCAATGGAGACAGAACTGTCACCGGCATATTCGAAACTGATCTCTTTCCCCGCCTTCTCCCTGATCAGAGACGACAGTTCGCTGTATGTAATCTGAGCCTTCATATTCTCTTTTTTCTGCAAAAATAGCAATCCTCGCCATATTTCGCTAAATTTGCCATAATTACTACAAGAGTGAATGATATGAGAATTGCAGTAGCAGGCACAGGCTATGTGGGGCTGTCGATAGCGACTCTTCTGGCACAGCACCATCAGGTGACAGCAGTGGATGTGATTCCTGAGAAAGTGGACCTGATCAACAGCAGGCGCTCTCCTATCCAGGATGAGTACATTGAGAAATATATGGCGGAGAAAGAACTGGACCTGACAGCGACCCTTGACGGGGAATCCGCATACCGCAGCGCTGAGTTCGTCGTCATCGCCGCCCCTACGAACTATGACCCTCAGCGCAACTTCTTCGACACCTCCCACGTGGAGGAGGTCATCGACCTTGTGCTCTCCGTCAACCCTGACGCCGTGATGGTCATCAAGTCCACCATTCCTGTCGGATACTGCAGAAGCCTTTATGCCAGATATGCCGGCATCTTCAAGGAAAGGGCATCTCTTCAAGGCAAGAAATTCAACCTGCTCTTCTCCCCTGAGTTCCTTAGGGAGAGCAAAGCCTTGTACGACAACCTCTACCCGAGCCGCATCATTGTGGGATACCCGAAGGTCATCTCCTCCTCAGATGAGCAGATCCTTCAGGAGAACGCCGCAATCGAGTCTGTCGCAAACCCTGATTCTGAGGCCAATGCCCGCAGATTCGCAGCATTGCTGCAGGAAGGCGCCATCAAGGAGGACATCCCTACCCTCTTTATGGGAATGAAGGAGGCCGAGGCAGTCAAACTCTTCGCAAACACATATCTCGCCCTGAGAGTAAGCTATTTCAACGAACTGGACACCTATGCCGAAGTCAAGGGGCTTGACACCAAGGCTATTATCGACGGCATCGGACTCGACCCGCGCATCGGGCAGCACTACAACAACCCGAGCTTCGGATATGGAGGCTACTGCCTGCCGAAAGACACAAAGCAGCTGCTGGCAAACTTCCAGGATGTGCCTGAGAATCTGATCAATGCCATTGTGGAGAGCAACCGCACCCGCAAGGATTTCATCGCCGACCAGGTGCTTGCAAAAGCGGGCTACTACACCGCCAGCAGCCAATGGGACAAAGGACGCGAGCACAGGACAGTGATAGGAGTCTTCAGGCTCACGATGAAGTCGAACTCCGACAACTTCCGCCAGTCCAGCATACAGGGCGTGATGAAGCGCGTAAAGGCCAAGGGCGCTGAAGTGATAGTCTATGAGCCGACACTCGAGAACGGCACACGCTTCTTCGGCAGCGAAGTCGTCAATGACCTCGAGGATTTCAAGCGCCGCTCTGACGCCATCATAGCCAACCGCTACGACTCCTGTCTGGACGACGTGGCCGGCAAGGTCTATACAAGGGACATCTTCAAGCGCGACTGACAATGAGACTTGTAATCCAGAGAGTCAGGGAAGCGTCCGTCACCGTCGGAGGTGAACTGGTATCGTCCATAGGACAGGGGCTTTTCATACTCGTCGGCGTCGAGACCGGCGACACTGAAGCAGATATGGAATGGCTCGCCGGCAAGACCGCAGGCCTCCGCATCTTCGACGACGAGGCGGGAGTGATGAACCTCAGCGTGACCGACTGCGGCGGCGAGGTGCTCGCCGTGTCGCAGTTCACTCTCACGGCCTCCACAAGGAAGGGCAACCGTCCGTCATACATCCGTGCTGCGGGCCACGACCTGGCTGTGCCGCTCTACGACAGCTACTGCAAAAAGCTTGAAGCAGCACTCGGCAAGCCTGTGAAGAAAGGCATCTTCGGCGCGGAGATGCAGTGTGCCCTGGTCAATGACGGTCCTGTCACAATCATCATTGACTCGCGCATCAGAGAGTAATCCTAGAATTCTGAAATCAGCATCAGCCAGCGGGAGGCGGTCAGGCCGAACACCTCCTTGTAGGTCGCTGTGTTGATCTGAGGCCAGTACGGCTGGTCCTCATCGAAGTATGCCTGCATACCGACAGGGATTTCGCCCACCATCTCGCCCGGCAGAGCGCAGTACAGCTGGCACCAGTTGCTGCCCTCGCCGTATATCAGGGACTGTCCGAACGGGTTGTAGCCTACCACCCAGCTCAGCTGGCGCTCGGCTATCTCCTTCAGTTCGGGGTCATCCAGCACTCGGGCGCAGATTGCAGCAGCCTTTCCTGTCGCCAGACTGACCACCGTATTGCCCTTGAAGGAATACCATGCCGGGAAGACGCGAAGATAGTTCTCTTCGTCGAGCTTCACGCCGTTCGCCAGCTGCCGGCGGTAGATGCCTGCTGCGGATCCGTCGCGAGGCATTCCCAGTTGCCAGGGGTTGAAGAGTTCCGGATAGTTGCATTCGTTGATGTTGTAGATGCCGCTCGGCACAAGGCCGTAAGGGGCCACATACTTCATTATGCTCTTCAGGTAGCCGCCGTAGAGCCTGATGGCCTCCATCCACTTGCTGTAGTCAGGATGCTCCGGCTGGGTCTCGCAGAGAGCGGCGAAAGCCTCCATAAAGGCGTAGTCAGATGATTTGTGGCTGTAGTGCACACCGCTCAGGCGGTTGATGTCTCCGTAGAAGTAGCCCTTGATGCCGCCGCCGATCTCTTCTTTCTGCTGGCAGGCCATAGGCATCCGGATGAACTCGGCCGCCTGTTCAGCGTAGCGCCTGTCGCCGGTCAGTTTGTAGATCATGCTGGCAGCCCAGGAGACGCTTGCACGGTACTGACTCTCAGGCGTGTTCTTTGCGTGACCGCTGCGGATCATCCCGAGTTCGGCGAAGCCGTATTTGTCGAAGCGCGCCTTGGCGAACCAGAAGTCCTCCTCAGCGACTTTCCGGAGATAACCCGTAAGTTCAGGGTCGTCGTCGATGACCATTGCAGCGTATGCCTCGATGCCGGAAAGGACGAAGTTCTCATAGGCTCCGTCATTCACATTAATCTGACGGCGGTCTGAGTCGTCCTTTGTGTTCAGGATGCGGTCGGTCCAGAGATTGGTGCCCCAGGACATCGCGCGGAAACCGTCTCCGAGCCTGCTGCGGAGGATGAAATCCATGCCCCATAGTCCCTCTTCCATCATTCTCCTGTACAGGTCCACATTGCCCTTTCTCTTCGCAGTCTGGGCCATCTGGAGCAGGGAGTATGCAATCTCGCCGGACTGGAGGGTCTGCTGGGCCATATCGCCCGCATCGTGCCAGCCACCGTTCAGAGGGAAGACCTTGCCGTTGTATTCAGCGTGCAGGTCAGTGTGGCAGGCCCCGTGCTTTCCCGGCACAGGATATCCGCAGCGCTCGCAGAAGAGGAAGTTGACAATCCTCCAGGCGGAGTTCTCCCATAGGTCGTCGCTGACATAGAAGGGCCAGGTGGTCACCCCGCCAGCCTCGATGACATACTGGCCCGGCTTCTTCAGGTCAGAGAAATCGATGGTCTGAAAATCGCCCGTGCGGTATGAGCCGCTCTCTATCTTCCCCTTGAAGACTGTCCTGCCGCTCCTGTAATCACGGATACGGAACCTGCCGTCATTGCCGGGTATGTTGACGACCGCCGTCTTTCGGGCGCCTGTTGTATAGCCGCTGTTTGAAAAGACTATCCTTCCCTCCGCAGGGCTCCACCCTTTGACGGCTTCCGGATTCTCCACCTTCTCAAGCCTGATGTTGTCTATATCATAGCGCAGGAACTCGCCCATCGGCACATCGCGTCCGAAAGTCTCGATGACCAGCTTTATGCAGCTCACCTTGTCCCTCGAGAGCCCGGTTATCTCCAAAGAGCAGTCGTTCCACTGGTTGTTCTTCAGATTGATTTCGTGAATCCCCTCACGGCCGAACTGGTCGGGGACCTTCACCTCGCCGTCATTCTCGATACAGAGAGTAAGGTAGATGCTCCTAGCCCCCTCACAGAAAGGATAGATGCTGAGACTGATGCGGTTGTAATCCTGCCAGTCTGCTCCACCGGCATCGAAGATGGCATAGCTGGAGCCCCTGCCCATCCCTATTGTCTCGCCCTCAGGCATAGTCTCCGCCTCCATCCTGAGGCTGTGCGACCCTTCACGGCTTCTCTCATCTGTCAGCGCCATCCTTCCGTGACCGGCGTGGGACCACCCTTCAAGCGACTCCATTCCGCACAGAAGGTCCGACTGAAGCACCTTTTTCTGGACAGCAGCTGTCTCCAGCGCCTTGTCCTCTCTCAGCCGGAGAGGTTTGTGGACATAGCCGGATTCGATGATGTCCTGTTTCAGCTGTTCGTCAATCTGGGCGGAACTTGCGACAGGGAATGCCAGCAAGGCGGCAATCAGAAATAAAACGTTCTTTTTCATTGGGTTAAGTATTGGCAATTCAAATTCAAATATACCAAAACTTTATGAATTCACCGATAGCAATATTTCTGGAGCCGTTGCCCTGTCAAGCCGCTAGAGACTGTCGCCGAAGTCTTTCTTGAACTTCTCTGCCAGTTCCTCCTGCCAGTAGCCAATCTCCTTCATCCTTCCGAAGAAGAAGCGGAGAACCTCAGGCTCCTCAGTCCACTCCAGGCCGCCGATGAGCTTGCGGTTGTCCCAGAGCCACTTGACGCGGTCAGCGACATATTTTATCTGCGACAGCGTAAAGACGCGGCGCGGCACTGCCAGCCTGAGCAGCTCCAGCGCAGCAAAAGGTTCCGTTCCGTCTGGTTCACGCTGCTCTGACATCGTTCCGCGCTCCATTCCACGGATGCCGCCGGCAATATAGAGCGCCGCCCCGACTGCTGCGGCCGGATACTGGTTGTGCGGAATGTCAGGGCAGAACTCACCGGCGTTGAGATGGCACCCCAGTCCGCCAGCAGGCAGGATGACCGGCACTCCGTACGAATCAAGCTCCTTGGCGAGGTATCCGATGAATTCGGGGCCCTGGCTGATATACTCCATATCAAGAGACTCGTAAAGGCCCTGCGCCAGCGCCTCCATAGTGCGCACGTCCATACCGCCATATGTGAGGAATCCCTCGTACAGCGGCACGAATGCCATCATCTCCCTGGTGTACTTTGCATCCTTGCTTGTGATGATCGCACCCTTCGAGAAGCTCAGCTTTCGCGCGGAGAAGTAGACAATGTCGAAGTGGTCTGCCAGCAGATGGTAAATCTCCTTGACGTCCATATATTTGCAGCGCGCCTCACGGGTCTTCATAAAATAGATGTTGTCCTGGAGCAGGGAGGCATCAAGGACCGACTTGACGCCAGCATCGTGGCAGATGTCGGTGACTGCGAGCATATTCTCAAGGCTTACAGGCTGGCCTCCGATAAGGTTGGTGCCTGATTCCACCCTGACAAACGCAACGTTCTCGGCGCCGAGCTCGTCTATCCTGTTCTTTAGCCGCACCAGGTCGAAGTTACCCTTGAACGGATCGTCAGTCTGAGGAAGCAGTCCCTTAGGGTCAACGAGTTCCTCCACAGTTCCGCCCAGGCGGGTGATATGTGCCTTGGTGGTGGTGAAGTGAAAATTCATCAGGGCAACCTTGCCGGGAGTGATGTAGGCCTCGGCGAGGATGTTCTCAGCTGCGCGGCCCTGGTGCGCCGGAAGCACATTGTCGGTGCCGAACACTTCCTTCACGGCCTTCTTGACCCTGAGGAATGTTGCGGATCCCGCATAGGCGTCATCTGCCTGCATCATTGCCGCGAACTGGCGGTCTGACATCGCATTGACACCGGAGTCCGTAAGCATATCAATAAAGACATCGCTGTTCTGGAGAAGGAAGGTGTTGTTGCCCGCATCCTGCATCCTTCTCAGCCTCTCTTCGACAGGAAGCAGGCTGAGCTTCTGAACCATTCTGACTTTGTGCATTTCCAGCGGAACCTGATTCTCGCTCTTGTAGAATTTTACTGCCATAATATTAGTTTTTTAGTTTTTTCTATTGTTTCCGGCGGCAAAAGTAGGTGTTGCAAGCGGATATAGTGGGATACATCTTACTGAAAAAACTACCATTTTTACCGATAACCGGTTCCAATACCATTATCACCTACCATAATCAAAGAAAATTGATTAATTTCGCACAATGAGATACCAATATCTATACGAAGAAGTAACATAACCCCCTCGTAGAATGATTAGAAAAATTGAGAATATAGACCAATTTAACAGGTTCTTCGGGCAACCGACGCTCCATCCGCACGTGAGTGTGGCGGACCTGGGCCGCGCGGACCTCAGTCTTTTCGCACCCACAGATTTCGGAATGTTCTGCGTCGTCCTGCTTGATTCCGACTTTGGCGGAATACACCTGCGCAGCTCAAGCATCAGTTATGGAGCAGGCTCCATCATCACGATGAAGCCCGGTGACATCATATCAGCCGATATAAGCACGGCCGTCCGGCCTAAAGGCAGGATGCTAGTATTCCGTCAGGAGCTAATAGCGGACACCGGACTCGGGCGTGACTTCTATATGTTCAATTACTTCGACTACGATGTATCAGAGGCCCTGGAGCTCAACGAAACAGAACGCCGGGTGATGATGAACTGCTTTGCCAACATAAGCAGTGAACTCTACGCTCCGGATGACGAGTTCACAGGTCATATGCTGCGTCTTGGCATAGGACAGCTGCTGAGCTACTGCAGGCGCTACTACGACCGCCAGTTCGACATCCGAAAACTCAAGAGCAATGATTTCATCATCAAGCTGGAGAGCCTCCTCAACAACTACATAGGCGCATCTGAGATGTCCAGCATGCACGGACAACCGACAGTCGCCTGGTGTGCGGAGCAGTTCAACCTTTCTCCGAACTATTTCGGCGAAATAGTCAAGCGCCAGACACACATCACTGCCCAGGAGTACATCCAGGGCAAGCTTCTTGAAAAAGCGAAGGCAATGCTGCTGCATTCGGACCACCCGGTCAACGAAATAGCCGAACAGCTCGGCTTCTCCTACGCCAACCATTTCACGCGCTTCTTCCGGACCAAGACAGGGATGTCACCGTCAGATTACCGCAGGAAAGGGTAAAAGACAAAATTTACAGACAGCAATATTACAGGAAAATTTGTAATTTCAACTTTCAAAATACCATATGAATATGGAAGAGCACATATCAAGAGAGGAGGCAGTTGACCTCCTGAAGAAATACAACCGGGACCCGTTCCATATCCAGCACGCTCTGACGGTCGAGGGTGTGATGCGATGGTACGCCTGTGAGCTAGGTTATTCCGAAGATGCTGATTTCTGGGGGCTTGTCGGCCTCCTGCACGACATCGACTTCGAAATGTATCCTGAAGAGCACTGTATCAAGGCTCCTGCCCTGCTTAAGGACGGAGGTGTCGGAGAGGAGATGATCCACGCCATCTGCAGCCACGCCTACGGCACACACGTCGACATCAGGCCTGAGCACGAGATGGAGAAGGTTCTCTTTGCCGCTGATGAACTTACCGGGCTGATCTGGGCCGCCGCACTGATGCGTCCTTCAAAGAGCACCCAGGATATGGAACTGAAGTCTCTGAAGAAGAAATACAAGACACGAGCCTTTGCCGCAGGATGCTCCCGCGACATCATCGAGCAGGGAGCGCAGATGCTCGGCTGGGAGCTTGATGTTCTGTTGCAGAAGACACTGGATGCTATGAAATCCTGCGAGGCATCCATAAATGACGCGATGAAATAGAAACCTCCGAATCCAGAACGCATGAAGATTCTACGAATCTGGTCAGTAATCGCCGTCTTATTCTGCATGTGCTCTTGCAATATTGACGGTCCCGATCCGTATATACCGTCAGAATGGAAATATGACAGGTATTCCGACATCAGCATCATGCCGGGCAGTGATTTCTATCGCTATGTCTGCGGACGGGGCATATCAGAGCCTGGCGCAGACGCTTGGGCGCCTGTCCCACGCTGGACCAGGCAGACAGAGGATTTCTCGAGTCTGGCATACAGCGAAGGCGATGACAACCCTGTGCCGGTCATAAGAAGATTGAACGAGCTGAAAAGCGTCTGCACCTCCCGTGAAAATATGGAAGAGGCATTTGTCCAGCTGCGGAAAAGGCTGTCCGCCATAAGTGAGTTCACGGATATCAAAGATTATCCGCAGGCCGTGGCCAGATGCACGCGTGAAGGGTATAATTTCTTTTATGTCCAAACCCAGAATCTCGATGGTCACAAGTTCGGAATAAAGGTCACTGCCATTTATGACGGGCTGCTGGCAGACTGGAAGGAAGAGTGGCTCAAAGAAGCTGGCATATATGATGAATACACCAGGCTTTTGCCAAAGGCGCGTGAGTTCGAGAAATATCTGAAGGATAATATCAAACTTGACGGCGGCGAGAACCTGAGCCTCCTTGATGCCGGCGTACCGGACGAATGCAAGAAGATAAAGAAGTATCTCGCCCACGCAGCCTCCTCGACTAAAGCGGCTGGCGGAGCATTCGAGCGCTTCGCCGAGGCCCTTGGCAATGCGAATCCCGATTTTATCCCAACTGACGATGCGACACGCCAGTACTTCGAACTTATAGACGGTATGGGGGACGGTATGCTGGAAGCGGCGAATGCCTTTTTATGGTGCTCCGCTGCCTCTCTTGACATCAGCATCCTGTTCGAGCCTGAAAATATGGTCAACTTCCTTATTGCGTTTCTGTCCCCAAATCTTCTGATGAATATATCCCATACATTCTGTGACTTATATGCAACCGCGGAGAACAGCAGGAAGAACGAGGAGATTTTCGAAGGTTTGCGCTGCACAATGATGGAAAGGATCGGCAAGTCGGAATGGATGACAGCCGGCTATAAAGCGCTTGCCAGAGAAAAACTCGAAGCGATGGAATGCCATACCGGAATACTTGACTGGGATAGATATGAAGCCGAAATGCCTGTGTCTTCTGATTTCTGCTCAGCTTTTCATGAGATCAGTTCTTCATATATGGCCAAACTGATGAACAACAGCGGGGATAATTACAATATCGACCATATCATTGCCGCCGCCTATATGACGCCGTTCGTCGGTTACCCGGCATATGATGCGAATTCCTTCTATCTAAGGACCTGCAACACGATGTGCATCCTGCCGAGCACGGAGGTCATGAGGGATATGAACCCGGGCTTCCCGTTCATCCGCTTCGTGATAGCACACGAAATGTGTCACGGATTCGATACAGAGGGCTGCAGTTACAATGCCCGCGGAGAATTCGGAGAATGGTGGACTGCCAGTGACAAGCTGGAATTCGGTAAGAAGAAAGAGCGCCTGATAGAGCTTTTCAACCAATATTATGTCGGCGAATCAGTATTCTGTGATGGAGCCAGGACAATAGATGAGGATATGGCTGACCTTGGAGGGATGGAGATCGCCTGGCATACTGCAAAAAAGGAGCTTGAATGGAAGTACCGTGGGGATCAGCTTCTGGATATGGAACGCCGTTTCTTCAAATCCTATGCAGTGTTCTATGCTCAGTATCTTAGCCTTGAAGATAAGATAAAGTCGGTCAGAGAAGAGGTCCATTCAATCAATGAGTACCGCGTCAACGGCATAGTGAATAACATTGACGACTGGTATTCATGCTTCGATGTCACATCTGAACAGCAGTATTACTTGCCTTCAGAGCGCCGTGTTCATTTCTGGTAGCACCCTACAGCACAAGCAGGTCATCCCCCAATTCCAGATACGAAAAGTGGCAGCCCGAAGGCTGCCACCGCAGTTTATTTCACGTTTATCAAGTGTGAGTTCAGCGGAATTCTGCACTAATATTCTTCCTCGTTGAAGATTACGTACTTTTATTGATTATCAATTTGTTGCGTAAGCGAATTAGCCAACAAATGCTGTTTTTAGAAAAAATAAATGTCATTCCCTGTCCGCAAAAGTCAACTACAATTTATGCTTAGATCCATCCTCATCATCTATTGACTGAAGGCCGACCTAGTAATAGATATTTCGCAATATTCTTATTAAAGTCATCCATATCAAGGAAATAACTAGGATATGCTTCTCTTAATTCCTTATATTTTGAAACTGACACAAGGACAGCGGCATTATCTTTATCATTGATAACAGCTTCAATTTTGTTATACGCCTCATTCGCTTTATCCTTATCGTCTTTATTAAACGGAAGAATTCGAAGATTTTTTTTATTGAAGTCTATATATAACAGGAAAATATCACCTTGAAATTTATGCTGTTCAACAACATTTACAGAAAGTTTAAGCGCCAAAAGTTTGTCCAAAAATTTATTTTTATCATCTAGCTTTTGAAGCCGTTTTATTAATTCCCCCTTCGTTTCCCCACAAAACAGCTCCATAACTTTGGACTTCTCTTTCATAGAAAACAGGCAACTAATTATTTTGAAAAATTCTTGCCATTCATCAGAACCTTGCCCAGACTTCATCGCAGTGTTTGTTACTAGCCCTGCTGTTTCAACGGCCATCGCCCAGCTATGCTGCAGTTGTGTTCGAAGCTGAATCTCTACTTTCATACCATCCCAGTCCTCATTGTTACTGCTATGGTATTTATATACAAGGTGGATACTTCTATATCCACTTAACTTTGGTTTGTCATCAACATAATCATTTACTTTCACAACCTCAAATTGCTCAATTGTGAAGCTTAATAAGCAAAAGGATGCTTGTCTTAGAGCATCAATTCCAGAAAACACAAATCTTCCACCTGCAATATCTTGCATTCCTCCTAGTCCCATCTCTGGATTCAAGTCAAGTTTATATTGGATTGAAGTCATTCGCTTAAGTCTATAAGAAGAAAAGACAGGCTTCATTGAATTCTGAGAGAAAACTGTCTGTATCTTTTGCATCAAAAGCTCAATGACAGGAAGGTGTTGCTCTCGCCATTCGTTAACAATGGCGACCGACTTTGCAACTGCAATCTTATCACCAGAGGTTGTTATTGTCTCTCCAGCTTTTGTTATCTGTTTTGCTGAATATCTCATAACATACAATGATTAATATTCGGTACGCCAATTGCGGTGATTAATAGACTACTACCTCCGAATCTCGAACCATTTCTGGGAGGGACTTTTGCAGATTCAACAATTAATTACCAAAGGAAAAAATATTATTGCTTGAAAATATCCCAGTTGTTCTGCAGGTCCTCTCCATGCATAAGTGGGAAATATGATATTATATCCTTTGCCAGATCGTAATACTTTGGATCCGTTTTCATGAAATTACTAACACTAGTAGCCTGACCACTAGTAAAAGCGAGTCTATATGAAGATTCAATCATCGCCACTATATCATATATGATATTCTCAAGCTTCTTATCCAAATCGTCAGCTGAATAATTGGAAAGAATAGGTCCATATTCAAAAGAAGTGGTGTCACTTAATACTTTCGGAGAAGCATTGATATCATCTTCTGTGATCATCTCATTTACTAAACGATAGCACATTCCCAGGATTGCAAAAATAGTTTGCTTACCGTTCTTTAGCACTTCAATCTGTTCAGGGCTGAGCTTCTTTTTCGTGCCTTCTTTCGTTTTAAATTTCCGCTCAATTTCATCATACCGTTTCTTTAGGTCAATGAGATCTAATAAGAATGTCTTCTTGTTCTTGTCTTGATCATAATTCACCTTGAAGAGCTGCCCATATACCGTCGAATTCTCAAAAATAACCTTCTTTCCAGACCTTGAGGTACCAGGTCTCTGATGAACAAATGATAATACGATCTGTCCTAGTTCATCGTTTTTGATAGTATAGGAAGGCTTGAAATCTGGTATATGACCTCGTTTAATTTCGACATAGATTGTTTCATCTTTCATCCACCTACTTAGGCGGACCATTTCAGGAGAATTTGATTTTAAATCTCTTGGGAAGATCGGCTTCTGTGAGTTCGATGCCTCCGCTATACTTGTGAAGAAGTCTGCAGCCTTTTTATTATTTTTCGTGGAAACGATTTTGCATGGGATAAAAAACTCCTTGGTGTTTGAACCTTTATATGTCCCTATCAAAGTAGAAGTCTGACCACCATTGACGATTGAAAAATTATAAAGCTTAACGGTATTTCCATCTGGGATAAACTCTTCACAGGCTATTATGATACCATTATTGAGGAACCAGAAGTTATCTCTGTCTTTATCCAACGTGTGCCTAATTCCTTCGTCAACCATGGTGTTCTTGATATAACGCCTAATATTGAGATCAAACAGACCTTTCCCTGCATATTTATTATAAAGGCGTGATATTGAAGTAGACCCCACATTACAAATAATACCACAGGAATTATTAGACTCATATGACAGGTAGTTTTTCGGCTTATCAATAGTTACCTTATCTTCAACTACCGTATCCAACTCCTCTTGATCTTTGATTATGGCTTTTTCAACAGCCTCGCCATTATAAATAATCACTGATTCTACAGGGATATCGGAACTAGACTTTTCAAGTTTTACGATAGCAGCATCTACATCTACTGGCGCAGTAGAAAAGATTTGATATTCATAATTATCTGTTGCATCATCAGGAAGCCGATCAATATAATCTTGAAGATATTTCTTCACTAGATCATTATATGAGCCTGTTCTCCCTATCTTAAAATTATTTACGGTGCTTTGCATCTTTTGAAGCTCTTCAACAACAGCTTCAGGAGATAATGAGGACGTGAATTTAGATTGGCCTAAAATAACCTTCTGCTCTTCTTCGTCATAATAGAGAAAATCTATTCCGCCATCATCCTTCCCGTCTGTCACAATCTGGTCGGAATAATCTTCTTTAAAAACATGCTTTAAGATTACATGGCTAAAAGCCCGATCATCAGAAATAGTATTTCCCGACAAACTTTTAATAGCGCCTTTTGCCTGAATAATCGCAGTTTCAATAATCTCACTCATATTGTCTCAAATTTTAATTGCTAAGGTAATAATTCTTGGCTAAAGCTTTATTCTTTCTCAAGTAATTCTTTCAACTCATTTAATGATAAGACCTTATTCTTATACCGGTGCACCATTCTATGACAATTTGGACATAAGCATATCAAGTCGGTTTTAGGGTCCACCTCCACTTCTTGATCCTTACTATATAAAGGCTTGATATGATGGACTTCTATGAAATTCTTTCCAATCTCACCATATGTCTTTTCAAAGTCAAATCCGCAAGCCATGCACTTGCATCCATGATATTTAATCGCCAATCGCCTGTTATTGGCGCTCCTCTCGTATCTGGTTGAATAATAAAGCTTCTTTTTCCCTTCGACATCATTCTTCCCATCACACACTTCTACCTCGCTTTCGATATTGTCATTGGAATCGTTATAGATCGTAGAGCCAGGAGTGTCTACAATGGTGACGTCATATGAGTCTATCTCTACCTTGGTGAAGATAATTGCAGGATAATTGTCTGGCTGGTGCGGATGCGCATTATATTTCTCAGACAGATCACTATGCCAAAACATTCTAATTCGGCCATGATCATCTGTTGTGAACTGAGCATCATAACTAATTCCTTCGAAAAATAATTTGATATCCTTCTTATGGGGATAAATCAGGCTATCTACGCCCCAGAATGAATATGTGTTCTGGGGGATACCGGTTCCATGGTGATCAAAGAATGATTTATCGCCATACTTGATAGCTTCTTTATCATTCAATATTTCAAATGAAAAATAACGTCCTGTTTCCATAAGTTCATTCATTAAAAGGCAACTCTGGATCGGGCTGCCAGATTGGAACTACTCCAGTTTTAACAGAATTGATTATCTTAAGTAATACTTCTGGGTCTTCAATCACTTCATAAGGGTAATGGATTCCAAGGTTTGAGAAATATATAACCCTTAGACCTCGTTTTTCGCATAGAGCCTTTTTGATCGTATCTCTTTTTTTATTTTCCTTATATCCTGGTTCTCCACCGAAATAATCAACGGGCTTAAAATGCTGGATGCCTTGACATTCTATTACGATATTATGCTCATATAAATAAAAATCAAGGTGAAGAGTACCATTATACTTTAACCAATCAAAAGTCTTTTGCGGGATAAAAGGAATATTGTTACGAATCAATAGACTGGTGATCGTGTCCTCTAGGAGGCTATTATTGCACATCGGACATCCTGCCCCGCGAATATGAGCTTTAGGAGTCTGCAAAAATGGCCCATGTTTTGGGCATATTATTTTAACTGGAATGCGTCTATTAACATATTCAATTTCCGAATAGTCGTACTTTCCTTTATGAACAGTCTGAGCTATTGATAAGAAATCGGTAGCAGACTTCGTTAATCGAGAACTAGCAGATTCATTATAACAGAGTCTACATCCATGACCTTGAAGATGACCATTTGGCTTTATCCAAAACTCGCCATGTTTCGGGCAGACAATACATACCTTCGTTTGGCTATTGCTATATATTACTTTTGAATAATCATATTTATCGCCGTGGACCAATCTCGACTTTTCAATGAAAAAATCTTGATCCAAATACCTCCCACTGCATTTGGGACAGCCTAAAGACTTCAAATGACGATCAGGAGTCTGCCAGAATTCACCATGCTCAGGGCAGATAATACAAACCTTCCGTTGGTACCCTTTCCATTCAACCTTTGAATAGTCATATTTTCCATGGAATCTCTCATCCGCTTTTTTCAAGAAATAGTTTAAATCAATACCATAATTGCCACTACATTTAGGACAGCCATGGTTCTTTAAATGATTATTGGGGGTAGTCCAAAACTCTCCATGTTCAGGGCAGATGATACAAACCTTAGACTTATTTCCACGATATTCGACTTTGGAATAATCATATTTTTCACCATATATCGCCTTTGATGCTGAAATAAATTCTTCAGTAGATGGAACATAATTATTAGTGCATTTGGGGCACCCTGCTCCATGGAGATGATTGTGAGGAGACTGCCAGAATTCTCCATGTTCTGGACATATTATGCACACATCTTTTTCGTTGTGGGAATAATCGACCTTGGAATAATCATACTTGTTTCCATGAACTTTTCTGGCTTTCTTAATAAACTCTTCAGTGGAAGACCTAAACCTTTCTGAATTCGCTTCTGACATGCATTTCGGACATCCTGCGCCATGCAAGTGATTATTAACCTCTTGCCAAAATTCACCATGTTTTGGACAGATGATGCACAACTTTGCGTGAACGCCCAAATATTCTGCCTTAGAATAATCATACCTATCCCCATGCACCTTACGTGCATCGGCTATGAATTCCTCTGTTGTCTTTTTTCTTGGCATACGCTCAGTTTAGTTGGCTAGTACTATTTAGAACGAATGGCTTCATCAATATCTTTAATCACGTCCATAAAGTCATAGCCCTCATTAACATATACCAATGAGCATCCATTTTCAAAACACAGCCGTCTTTTACGCTCATCTCGCTCCTGATTGCTGGCAAAGCCTTCTTCCCCTCCGAAATAATCAACCGGTTGATAGTGCTGGATTCCCTGATATTCTACGCCTAAATTAATATCTTTAAAATACACATCGAGGTGCTGCTTTCCTAGCCATTTAGGATGGCCATGTTGGACGACAGAGTAATCCTTATAATAGTTTTTAATTTTATAAAATAATGCTGTCTCATTTATCCAACCTTCACCAATCTTAGGAGATCCGATAGACTCACGATAAGCATCTTCCGACTCAATAAGTAACACTCTCAACTGTTCAGTAACCGCATGATCGACAAGCAATATCTCATCCATCCTTCTCTTATGATATGCATCCTCACCAATCGAGTAATATACATTATAGCTGTCTTCATCTAGCTGGTAGAATTGCCGATAATACTCTGGCGAATACCGTCCATCGATAGATTTATAGCCCTTATCTTTTTCATAAAAGACATAATAGATACGACAGCCCCATTTTCTTTCAAATCTTTCCAGACAACTTCTAAAGAATGGAAGAATTTCTTTAATATGCTTCTTCCCGAATGCAGTCAAACAACCTGTTCCGCTAATCTTTGCCGCAATTTCCCCATCAAAAATATGGTCCCCTATCTTCTCTGCATATAAATTGACAAGCTTTAATGAAACAAACTCTTTTCTTTTAACGATATTCCACGCTTTTTCATATTGGTCAGAGTTATTATATAACTCGATTAATATATCATCACAATATTGTTTAACCTTTGGATAGCCCTTTGAAAGAAGATCATACTTCTCAGAAAGGGTATCAGGATCACGATACTGCTTCTGCAAATCATATAGCAGCATGAAATAATAATTAGAATTACCTTCAGTGTCCAACACTATCCCATTGGCAAACTGCTTTTTAAAATAGTGATAGAATATCTGAACCTCTTTAGGTTCCATACTCATTGAGTGATCAGGATAAATATAGGTCTTAGGCCAATATGGGATTGGTATTCTCGACTTTGCCAAAACGTTAATGATACCTTCCTCGCTGGCATTCGATGCAAGAGACTTGGTGTCATTCCAATATCTTACTGAACCATCAACTGACACTGAGGAAAGGTCAATTTTCCCTTTCAGCCTCATTGGTAGAGATAAATTACCTCCTACATACTGTAATTTGCCTAAGTCGCTAATTTGAGTATCTCTCAATGACAAATCTCCACCCACAAACTGGAGCTCGCCCAAATCCGACAGAGGCGTATTTCGGAATCCAGCGTTACCATTGACTTTTTGAAGAGATCCTAGAGACGATAAACATGATTTTCTATCATGAAAACTGCACCAAATATCACCGTGCACGATTTCGAGAGGGGAAAGATTATCTATCTGACAATCACTCAATCCTAATGTGCCTTTAATCTCTTTCACAGGAGCCAGAGAGGATACTGTACCATTTCTAATGATTACATCATGAAGGATTGAAAAACCAGAAATTATTTTTTTATATTCTTCCTGAGTATATATATCCGTTTTATCCTCAGTCGGAGAATAATTAGTTTGAATCTTATTTGAGGGTATTGTCCCATATACAATTCGAACAGACTTTTGCGGAATATCAATAGTCTGTCTCTCTGAAGTGGAAGCCTCTTTCTTTGAGCCTCCAAATATTCGGTTCAAGAATTTTAACATCGTCGTCTTGTTTCCTTCTACAAAAATAATAATATTCCATGCCATAAATGCTTATTTCTTAATATCCAATATCGATCAGCAAATGCAACTTGATTATTTTGATTAACTTAATTAAATTCGCACAATGTTATTGCCATAAAAAATGAACCATATGAAACGGACTATTCTATTATTAGCTTTTCTCATTGCAATCTCAGGGTGCAAAAATTATTCTTCTGAATATCAGCAATGCCAACAAGAACTGACAGTCGCGAGAGATAGTATCAAGACACTATTGGCAACGGTTGAAGCATTATCATACCCTGCCGATCAACGACTTGCGAATGTTAATTCATTCATAAAAAACAAGGACTATGTCTCCGCCACTAAAGAAGTCGACGATCTGGTCCGACTATTCCCTAATAGTACTGAGGCGAAGAGTGAAGCCCAGCTAAGAAACATAATTGAGGCAGGCATTCAGGCTCAAATTGCTGAAGCAGAAAGAATAAAAGCGTTAGGATTCAAAGTGCTATCCGAAAAATCAAAAGTTGATGTTGAAGATGTCTCTCTCTCTTTTGGGGCATTTAAAACAGCATCGGAATTTACATTCGATTCATATTCGACTTATTCTGGTTCAGAATGGCGCTATTTGCAAGCAGATAAAGGATCAAAATATATATCTGTTCCTGTTAGCATTACTTCTAAAAATACGAATCCCAAATTACCGCAATGTGCTGTTTATACAGTGAATGGAGATAAACTTACTCTATATGGAACCTTTATGACCAAACTGGCAAGATGGGATGATTATGGTTCATATCTCGGCAATGATGCTGACTTCAATAATGATTTTGCAAAAGTTAACACAGTTAAGTTTAAACTGGGCATTCAGGTTGACGAGGAAATCTTGAAAAAACCTTTCGTGGTGTTACTTAGAAATCAATGCGCATTATCTCGAAACGAAAATAGATATAACAATCCTCCGATCAGCTATGTCGGAAGTTGTGGTTTTGAACAAGAAGTTACTGTTGACAGCATACAAGCTGGCAATTATACGGTAATCAAGAAATACAATTTCAATCTACTATAATTAATACTGTCTTTTCGACACAAGTTTTACATTCCCTGAATTATATGCAGGCTGGTTTCCTATTCTAGGGATCAGTCTGCTTACTTTATCTGATTCACTCTGGGTACTGGAAGGGCTGGAGAAATACTTGTGCCCAGCCCCTGTCTGCATTGTTACTGGCGTTTCAATAGTTCCCATTCGTTATCCTCCTCTGGTGAATACATTTGATTCTCCATCACGTCTTCCAATGGAGATACAATCTTATAAACTTTCTGAATGGTCAGGAAACCATCTGGGTCGATCCACTCACGGTAATCGACCTGCAATAAGTCAACGTTTTTCATAGTCTATGATATTTTAAGTTGTTAGTTCTCAGTTCTTTACCAATGACATAATATACCCATAGACTGTCTGTCAGCCAAGTCCATATGAGATTTATCACCGCAATAACATTTTCGGAGATTAGGGATAGAGTGGATTCAAATACTACTCTTCTTTCGTCGATAAAAATAAAATGAAAGCCTTTTTAATCTCTGCAAGGCTCAAGGCACAATAATGATTCATATTTTGCTCCCGAGATAGGTCCTTAATTAGTAGGAGATATTTCTCCTTCATTTCGTTTCCTTCATTGTGTCCATTCTTTTATTTACCAAAGTAATAGAGAGTGTTTCTGTCCACCAAATACCGTGGGCAGGATGAACAAAAATGTCGGTCTTCTGGATATTTCATCATTTCAACAGTTTCAAGCTCAAGTGAAAATTCGAAGCCATAAATTCGGTTGGGAAGAGCCCCCACAGCCAGTTATAGTTGGATATATAGCATCATACAATTATCTGCTCTGTGAAAGACAAAAATACTCAGTGCTCCTCCAGGCTTCATTCCATAGATCTACGCGCGCTGAAAATACCGGTAACTGGAAATATGCGCCCTCCCTGCATACGAGAGGGGACTACCCCTCTAGTCCCCCCTTAGATTTTTGAATAAAAGAATGCTTTCCAAAATACGTAATAAGAAACAAAACTAGCGAGAATCCGCGCCTCAGAAAAATAGGCAAAATAAAACGTATTCTTAGTGTAATACGCAATACCTCAAATCCTATTTTTATAATTACATCATTATGACACAACAAGCACCCGACAGCCTCAGCCTCTTAGATAGAAGCAGGCCAGTCACAATCGAGCAGCTCCTTCGCTTTAAGCAGAAGCGCGTGGTCAACGAACTTATGGAGCTCTTTGGAGCAAGGTCACTGACCGAACTTGCAATAAGGCTCTCACTATGTTTCTAGTCGCAAAATGTTACAGCCCCATTATGTGCCACCTTATAATCGGTACAATGGGGCTGTTTCGTTTCATCAACTAATCTTTGATTATACTATGGACAATAATGCTATCATCTATGCCCGAGTCTCTAGCAAAGGAGACAGGCAGACAACAGAGCGTCAAATCTATGATCTAAACAAGTACGCTCAAGCCCACGATCTTCAAGTCGTAGCCACATTTGAAGAACATATCAGCGGAGCAAAATCCAATAAGGAAAGAAAGGCTCTTCAGGAATGTTTCGAACTCGCAGAGTCAGGAGCGCCTCAACCATTATTTGCAGCGAATTGTCAAGACTAGGTCGTTCAGTTTGGGACCTGAATGAATCAGTAAAGCGTGCGATCGACAACAATATTAACATCATCTTCTTAAAAGAGGGATTCAGTCTATTCGACCAAGACGGGGAAAAATCTATACTATGTCCAATCCTAATAGCGACCCTGGGAACATGTGCGGAGGTTGAAAGGCAGAATATCTACTACCGCCTTAACTCGGGTCGAGAGCTTGCAAAGGCAAAGGGCGTGAAAATGGGAAGACCTGTAGGCTCCAAGAACAAACACACTCATGACGATGAACTAAGGGAGCAATATAAGAACGCCATCGCTCTCTTACGCAAGGGATACTCCATCATGGCTGTGGCGAGACTCGAAGGGGTGAGTCCAACGACCATCCAGAAGCTCAAGAACAAGTTTATTTGAAATTACTGACCAATGTGGGTATCATTACCACAGAAGAAAAAATGGGTGGTCTCATATATATTACTTGACACCACCCATTTTTTAAATTCACTTCTAGAGCCGATAATTCTGTCGAGCTCAATATCAATCATTTATACAGACTATAAGAATGACTTACCTACGTAAACCGTACCCATTGAGCAGGCTGCTCACAGAATTAAAAGAAGAATTCAATCAGAATATAGATGAAACACTACTGCACCTCGAAGAATGCAGGCAGGTGGGGCTTATAGAGTTTGATGATAAATATGTTTATGCCTATGTGGATATTCTTCAACCAAGGGATTAACGAGCTGAAGCCTCCTGTCCTGACCACATATCTGAGAACAATGTGGAAACTGTCAGAAGCACAGAAGGACAGTCTTTGCCGAGAAGATTTGGTCGCAGGAAATCAGAAGCCAGACACCTTGTCGAAGCATCTGAAACAAGCGAAAGAGGCAGGGCTATTGGAAATAGTGAATAGAAAATACGAGATCAACGGCAATTATAGATCACTCCCCAATGTTTACACCATCTGTGATCCCACACATAAAGTCTGGCTTGATACTCTTTCTGATATTTCAGACGTTACGTCTTATATACTACAGAGACAGATGGGGAAGCAATTCTCAGATCACTATAACAAGAAATATGAATTTGTCGCGGACATCAGGTTGCTAGTGAATGAAGTTACCAATGAGGATTGGGAAAATGCTAATTTCCGTGAGACCTTGTCCTTTAGTAATATAAACGCATCAATTTACACGCAATATGATCCAAGAAGAACTACACAGTATATACAAGTCAGGTGAAAGGGTCACCATTAAGGAGCTGAACCAGACGCTCCAGTCACTCTACGACAAGTACCAGATAAAGAGGAAGGCCAGATCGACAGACCTGTTGCTTTTCGGATTCAATATGAGGAGGGCAACGATAGCTAAAGACGGGAAACGACTGGAAGGAATTCAGGCCAGCCTTTTATTTTTTCACGGGCTTGAACTCGAACGACAGCTTGGTAGTAATGGCATCATCCAGCGTCTTAGGCAAGAATTCAGCGTAAATCTTCTCGGTCGTTGCCACAGAATCACCGATAAGGGTGCTGATCATATGCACTGAGACTCCCTCTTTTAGCGCTTTGACTGCAAAGGTGTGACGGGCTACATGCATGGACAGCTTAAACGGTAATTTCATTTTCTCCCCAAGTGAGTGCAATGAAGTGACAATACTCCGATTTTTCCGACCTATCTCTTCCTTCAGTAACTGAGGGTCAGACACATTGAATCCACTTGACAACCGTCCGAACACAAATCTAGGATAACGTCCCTTCCACCGAGACAATATTTCCAGGGCCGCAGGTGATAGATTGATTGAAATCCGATTCTTCGTTTTCACGAGCAACTTTTGGATCATACCTTGTTTCATGTCAATATGCCCCCATTCAAGAGTCAGCACGTCTGAGACCCTCAGCCCACATGCATAAAATGAGAATAGAAACATATCCATTACCTCCCGTGTCTTATTATACTTAACCTCCCAGTACAGATTGACGAATTGCTGCATTTGCTCATCTGTAAGGTATCTCACCACTTTATCCTCGGGATCCAGTTCAGATTCATATTTCGTTTTTTCTGATAGATATGACTGCGAGATTGCCTCAACAACCTTGTTCTTCATAAGATCATTGCTGGCTGCATATCTGGCTGTTTTAACAACTGGAGTAAGTTTATGATTTATTGTCGCAGGCGAATTCGGACGTTTCCGGTTCCTGCAATCTGAAATGAACCTATTAACGATATCGATATCCATATCGGACATGGCAAAAAAAGGGTTCTTGAGTTCCCTCTTACAGAAGTCTTGAAAGTCCAGAAGGCTTTGCGTGGCATTATAATATGTCGAATACGACAATTTACCCTCTCCTCCAGCATAGAGGACATCTTTATAGTAGGCAAGCGCATACTCGAAGAAATCTATTTTCCGTGGATCAGACTTCGCAGAATATGTTCCGTCCATCATCTTGCCCACAATCTCTGCTGTCAGCTTACCATTATATGAGTCCAGTGCATCCTGAAAATCTCCTTTTATTTTTTCCAGTCTCCTGGTAAGGCGAACAGAGTCCTTTGCCTTTGACGATACCTTCTGTGTCTTCGCATTGAAATCCGATGGGAAAATGCGTATCCCAGTCGACCTTGAAACGGGCTTACCCTCTACCGTGAAAACCATATTAAGCATCACCTGGCCCTGTTCATTGGGCTTTTTATTCTTCACCGCAAAGTGAAGTACATTCTTTGCGCCTTGCTTCAGTTTCATCTTATTTTTACTATGTCGGGAGTTACGAATAACAGCGTAAAGGTAGTAATGTTTTTGGAAAAAATAAAAAATCCTACCCGTCATATACTGTCCTCCATTGCCGGGTAGAAACAAAAACTGCGGCCCGGAGGTCGCAGTGGGAAATTTAATAACTCGCTGTTTTCAGCGCAGTTATATACTATTTTACAGTTTAGTATTCCTCCTCATCAAAAAAGAAGTCATCTTTGGTTGGGTAATCAGGCCAGATGTCCTCGATGGATTCATAAACCTCGCCGTCTTCTTCAAGGTCTTCAAGGTTCTCGATCACTTCGAGAGGAGCTCCTGAACGTGTGGCATAGTCTATCAATTCTTCTCTGGTGGCTGGCCAAGGTGCATCCTCAAGTTTGGATGCGAGTTCAAGTGTCCAATACATTTTTTTATAGTTTAAAATGAATTTTCCGTTAAAGAGGGTTCAAAGGTATAAAAAAAAGCTTAACTCCAAATTTATTTTGGGAGCCAGAAATCGTCCTTCACCCCGGCCTTGAAGGCTATGTGCCGGGCAAGGGTGAAGAGATAGTCGCTGAGGCGGTTTATATAGCTGATTGCCAATGAATCCTGCTCTGAAATATCCTCAATTGCGACTGCACTTCTCTCAGCTCTGCGGCACACTGTCCTGGCCACGTGGCAGAGCGATGCGGCGTATGGTTCGCCCGGCAGGATGAAGGCTGTCTGCGCTGGAAGCTCCTCTGTCATCCTGTCGATCTCACTCTCGAGGAAGGCCGTCTCTCCGGCATCAAGAGGTTTCAGTTTCGCAGAGGTCCCGTCAGACGCCAGCTGTGCGCTTACATTCATCAGGTGTATCTGAATCCGCCTCAAAGGATAGGAGTCGGATGCAGCGCATCTCAGCACTCCGAGAAGGCTGATCAGTTCATCGAGGTCACCGTATGCGCAGACGCGGGGGCAGGCCTTGCTCACCCTCTTGCCGCCTACCAGCGATGTTGTTCCGGTATCACCGGTCTTGGTGTATATTTTCATAACTGTTCTCAATAAGGCCGTCACGGATTGTAATCACGCGCTCGGCATAGAGCGCTATGTCCTCCTCGTGCGTCACCAGTATTATTGTATTTCCTTTACGATGAATCTCATCAAAAAGTTTCATTATTTCAACGGATGTTCTGCTGTCCAGATTGCCTGTCGGCTCGTCAGCCAGAATCATCGACGGGGCACCGGCAAGCGCCCTCGCAATCGCCACCCTTTGCTGCTGTCCGCCAGACAGTTCCGAAGGCTTGTGGTTCTTCCTGTCAATCAGTCCGACCATTTCCAGTGCAGCCTCCGCACGCTTCATTCTCTCTTCACGCGGCACCCCTGCATACACCAGCGGCAGAGCCACATTCTCCACCGATGTCAGCCGCGGCAGCAGGTTGAACGACTGGAACACAAAACCAATCTCCCTGCCACGCACTGACGACAGCCTGTCGTCATCCATACCCTTCACATCCTCGCCGTTGAAAAGGCACACTCCTTCAGTCGGCGTGTCGAGGCATCCGAGGATGTTCATCAGGGTTGACTTCCCGGAGCCCGAAGGGCCCATCACGGCAACATAGTCATTCTGTCTGATTGTCAAGTCCACCCCGTCAAGGGCACGGACAACCTGCCGGTCCACGCAGTAATGCTTCTTCACGCCAGCCAGGCGGATAATTTCTCTCATCTCAATTCCTCCAATTACACATTATCGGCGCGAAGCGGCTCTGCTGCAATTTCCAGACCAAGCAGTTGTGTCATATTATTGAGGTTATTCCAAATATTATTACTAACTTGCTTTAATTTTAGAGATATGCTATGTCATACACCAAATTGGAACAATACGACGAGAAAGTGACTGAAGAGCTTGCGTCCCACTATAAAGAGATACTGAGGCTTCTCGGAGAGGACAGCGGCCGCGAGGGTCTTCTGAAGACCCCTGTCCGTGTGGCAAAGGCGATGCAGTTCCTCACCAAAGGCTACGAGGAGGACGGGGCTGCGATTCTGCGCTCTGCAATGTTCAGGGAAGAGTACCAGCAGATGGTCGTTGTCAAGGACATAGAGCTCTACTCTATGTGCGAGCACCATATGCTGCCTTTCTACGGCAAGGCCCACGTAGCATACATCCCCAACGGCTATATCACCGGACTCAGCAAGATCGCCCGCGTGGTCGAGACCTTTGCCAGAAGGCTCCAGGTTCAGGAGCGCCTCACAGTCCAGATCCGCGACTGCATCCAGGAAACCCTCAATCCTCTCGGCGTTGCGGTGGTCATAGAGGCGTCGCATATGTGTATGCAGCTGCGCGGCGTCCAGAAGCAGAATTCCGTGACCACCACCTCCGCATTCACAGGCGCGTTCCTCAAGGACAGCCGCACCAGGAGCGAATTCATGACACTTATCGGAGCGGAGCTCCATTAAAAGCATAACTATGAAAATCGTCATTGCAGGAGCAGGAGAAGTCGGTTGCCATCTGGCGAAGATGCTCAGTGAGGGCTACCACGAAATCACAATCATCGACAACGACGAGGAGAGGCTTGCGCTCGTGAGCGAGAGCATGGACGTGCTTACCGTCCAGGGGAATCCCACTTCCATCAGCATACTCAAGGCCGCGGGTGTCGAGACGGCGGACCTGTTCGTCGCGGTCAGCCCGGCGAAGGAGCAGGACGTCAACCTTGTCTGTGCCCTGATCGCCAAGAAGATGGGTGCGAAGAAAGTTACTGCCCGAATCAACAACGCCGAATACCTGAACTACGACAACAAGCTGATGTTCACCGAAATGGGCATCGACCTGCTGTTCTACCCAGAGAAGATTGCCGCGTCTGAGATCAGCGGCCTGCTCAAGCAGTCCGATATGGCCGAGTTCATGGACTTCGCCCACGGGCAGCTGCAGCTGGTGGTATTCCGCCTCAATGAGAACTCCAAGATGGTCAACAAGAGTATGGTCGATTTCCCGTACACTGCGGAGAACCTGCCGTTCAGGACAGTGGCGATAGCTCGCGGCGACGAGACCATCATCCCGCAGAGCAAGAGGATAATGTTCAAGCGCGGAGACCTGGTATATTTCATCGCCCGCAAGGACTTTGTCCCTGAACTGATGTCATATTCGGGCAAGGACTATATCGACATAAAGCGCCTTACAATCCTCGGCGGAGGCCGCATCGGAGAGCTTGTGGCTCAGCAGTTCGAGAAGACGGCGGAATTCGTGAAGATCATCGAAATCAGGAAGGACCGCTGTGAGGCGCTCTCCGAAAGTCTCGACCGCACCCTGGTCATCAACGGTGACGGCCGCAACTCCGACTTCCTCTATGAGGAGGATGTCAAGAGCTGCGACGCATTCGTGGCCGTGACCTCCAGCTCGGAGACCAACATCCTCGCCTGCGTCGCTGCCAAGAAGATGGGCGTGGCGAAGACTATCGCCGAGGTCGAAAACATCGAATACATCAAGCTTGCAGAAGGAATGGGCGTGGACGCAGTCATCAACAAGAAGCTCATCACCGCAGGCCGCATCTTCAGGTTCACCCTCAGCAACAAGGTACGCACCATCAAGGTGCTCAACGGCTCCGACGCCGAGGTGCTTGAATATATCGTCAACCCGGGGAGCCTGATCACCAAGGCCCCTGTCCGGGACCTCAACTTCCCTTCCGACGCCGTGATAGGCGGCATCATACGCGGCAATGAGACAATAATTGCCGTGGGCAGCACTGTAATCCGCCCTTATGACAGGGTGGCAATCTTCGCGCTGCCGACAGCACTCAAGAAAATCGAAAAATTCTTTGCATAATCCTTTAACACTTAATAATATCATGATTCAGTACAAATTCAAGACATCCGGCAAGACCCGTTCCGAGCATGACCTTCTCGGCAACAAAGACGTTCCAATGGAAGCACTCTTCGGAGTTCAGACTCTCCGCTGCATCGAAAACTTCGACATCAGCCGCAACCTCCTCGGTGACCACCCTGAGTTCATCAAGGCTTTCGGCATCGTCAAGATGGGCGCCATCCTGGCAAACCACGGACTCGGACTCGTTTCAGACGAAATCAAGGACGCAGTAGTAGCAGCCTGCAAGGAACTGATGGAAGGCAAGCACACCGAACACTTCCCTATCGATATGATCCAGGGCGGTGCCGGCACCTCAATGAATATGAATGCCAACGAGGTCATCGCCAACAGGGCTCTTGAGATCATCGGCAAGAAGCACGGTGAATATCAGTTCATCCACCCGAATGACCACGTCAATATGGCGCAGTCTACCAACGATGCATACCCGACCGCAATGCATCTCGGTCTCTATATGATCCACCAGGATCTTATGGTATCCCTCAAGGCTCTCGCAAAGGCCTTCAGAGCAAAGCAGAGAGCGTTCGCATCTGTCATCAAGATGGGCCGCACCCAGCTTCAGGACGCTGTCCCTATGACTCTCGGCCAGACTTTCGGTGCATTCGCGACAGCAGTCGAGACTGAGATGAAGAAACTTGACGCAGCAGCTCAGGACTTCCTCGTCATCAATATGGGCGCAACCGCCATCGGAACAGGCATCACCTCCGAGCCGGGCTACGCAGAGTCCTGCACAAAGCACATCAAGGAGATCACAGGCTGGAAAATCTCTCTCGCAAAGGACCTCATCGAAGCAACCAACGACACATCCTGCATGGTACGCTACCACGCTGAGCTGAAGAACATCGCCATCCGCATCTCGAAGATATGCAACGACCTCCGCATCCTCTCATCAGGTCCGCGCACAGGTATCGGCGAAATCAACCTTCCTCCGAAGCAGCCGGGCAGCTCAATTATGCCGGGCAAAGTGAACCCTGTCATCCCTGAGGTCACCAACCAGGTATGCTTCAAGGTCATCGGCAACGACACCGCCATCACAATGGCTTCCGAGGCAGCACAGCTTGAGCTCAACGTAATGGAGCCTGTACTCGTAGAATCCCTCGTAGAGTCAATGACCTGGATGACCAACACCCTCAACACCCTCCGCGTAGAGTGCGTGGACGGCATCACCGCCAACAAGAAGCACTGCAAGGAGCTCGCTGAACACAGCATCGGTATCGTCACCGCCCTCAAGCCTTACATCGGCTATGCAGCCTGCACAGAGGTCGCCAAGGAAGCCCTCGTTTCAGGAGGCAGCGTATACCAGCTCGTACTCGACAAGAAACTCCTCACCAAGGCACAGCTTGACAAGATTCTCGACCCTAAGAATATGGTCAAGCCTACTATGGTTGAACTCTAGGCTCTTCCAGCACATATTCACGATAAGCGCCGGCAGTGAAGCCGGCGCTTTTTTTCAAGCACTTGTTGAACATCTTGCCATCTACGAAACCGCTTATCACAGCAATTTCCTCAATCTGAGTCTGACGGAACTCTTCCCTCATCAGGAGCCCGAGAGCATACTGCAGGCGGAAAGAGTTGACGAAGTCATAGAAACAGGTGCCGTGCTGGGCAAGCACCCGGGAGATATAGGTGCGGTTAGTGCCGGCGGCAGTCGCAAGATCCCCCCTCGTGAGGTCCTGATTCAGGAACAGCCGCTTCTCGACCATCACCTTCACAAGCCGTGGATACAGGCTACTGTTCATTGCACTTGCGGTACTCGCGGCACCATTCAGCAGGAGTATAGCCAGAGAAACGCGTGAAGGCGGAGTTGAATGTGGTCATTGACTTGAAACCCACGCGGCGGCATAGCTGGGTAATGGTAAGGGAGGTGTTTTCCGCATAGATCTTCATCGCCTCCTGCACCCTGTAGCTGTTTATCAACTGGACGAAATTGGTCTTGCCGCATATCCTTATGGACTGGGCGAGATAGTTCTTGTTAGTGTAAAGTTTCTCCGCCACGTCCGCCACCCGTATATCCGGATCCAGAAAGGGCTTGTCCCGCTCGACATATGTCACAAGCCGCTCGTAGAGTTCCTCCAGTTCGGAATCCTTTCCGGGCTCGGCATTGTCCCCGAGCATATTAGCGCCCAACAGCGGCTTTTCAAGATAGGGATACTTCCTTGCGGAGATAGTGTCGGCTTCCGCCTGACGCCTCTCTTTCCTGTAGAAGAGGATGATGAAAAATGCAATCGCTCCGATGAGCGGAATGTAGAGAATAATAAAGAGCCATTCGTTCATATCGGTTTTTTGAACGAAGCTATCAACAAAAAAGCGGTTATACGAATTAATCATATAACCGCCATCTAATCCGTCGCCTGTTCCCAAAAAAACGGACGCAGATGCGAATCTGTACTATTTCTTGATGGTTTCGAAACCTTGTCCGTACACTCCCATCACGCTGCCTACAGAGAGGAAAGCAGTCGGGTCCTCCTCGCGTACCATATTGAGTATCACCTTCAATTCGTGCTTGCGGGCAACTACCAGGAGGATGCTCTGGTCATTCTTTGTATACCATCCCTCGCCGTTGAGAAGGGTCACGCCACGATGCATCTCGCTTGCAATACGGTCCGCGATTTTCCCGTAGTTTTTCGAAAAAATCAAAATCTGCACGGACTGCTTAGTGCCTGAGATGAAGAGATCGAGGCTGATGCTGCTGACTCCGGTTATGACATAACCATAGAAAACGGTTGCCACCCTGACGCTCCAGCTTCCATCGGTCGGGATGAAGAGCGAGCAGGCAATGATGATGATATCCATCACAAGGATGGCACGTCCCGGGGAGATTGCCCTGTACTTGTTTATCATCAGGGCTATTATGTCGGTGCCGCCGCTGCTGCCTCCCTGAGAGAAGGTGAGCGAGATGCCGAATGCGGAAAGCACACCGCCGATGATGGCGCAGAGAAGCTTGCCGTTGACCACCGCGAACTCCTGGATGAACTCCGGGTCTATGAGCATCGGCTCCACCTTAAGCAGGACCGTAGTGACCACAAGGGCGAAAACTGTCTTCATTCCGAATCCGCCTCCAAGCACCTTGAGGGCAATGGCGAGGAGAATTCCGTTGATGATGAAGAACGAGTAGCTGATGTCGAAGCCAGTGCAGTAATTGATGATTGAGGAAATACCTGTGACTCCGCCGCCCACCATCTTGTTAGGGATGATGAACACAGTCCACGCCAGTGTGTAGAGCACGAGGCCGAAAAAAATGATGAGATAGGACTTGAGGGTCGAGAGTATCTTCTTGCGTGACATTACTTGCTGACTACGATGTTGATGATCTTGCCAGGGACCACAATCACTTTGCGGATTGTCCCGCCCTGCAGGTATTTCGCCGTTGAAGGGTCCGCCTTGACCGCCTCCTCGACCTCAGCAGGTGTGAGGCTCTTCGGCAGTGAGGTGGTGAAACGCATCTTGCCGTTGAACTGGACAGGGTATGTCACACTGTCTTCGACTGTATAGGCAGCCACATATTCCGGATATGAAGCGAATGAGACGCTTTCATTGTGCCCGAGCCTCTGCCAAATCTCCTCGGCGATATGAGGGACGAACGGACTGAGGACGATGATGAGCGGTTCGAGGATCTCACGCTTGCGGCACTTCAGGTCGCTGAGTTCGCCGAGGGCGATCATCGCGGCACTGACAGTTGTGTTGAATGAGAAGTGCTCGATGTCGTCGGCGGCCTTTCCAATCAGTTTGTGGAGGGCCTTGAGTTCGGCAGGAGTGGCCTTTTCATCTGTAACTGCGAGCTCTTCGCCGTCGAAATAGGTCTTCCAGAGCTTGCGGAGG
>JAZRVT010000035.1:0-122188 GCA_045599325.1 Bacteroidales bacterium
CAAGGCTTCCGGCAAGGAAGGAGAGATTCGTGGCGTGGGCGTTGGCGCTCCCAACGGAAACTATTACACCGGTGAGGTCGCATACGCACCCAATTTGGCATGGGCTTCCAAGAGTTCCGTGAAGTTTGCGGAAATTCTCAGCCGCAATCTCGACGGCATTCCCGTAACTCTCACCAATGACGCCAATGCGGCCGCTATGGGTGAGATGACCTATGGTGCCGCCCGCGGTATGAAGAACTTCATTATGATAACTCTCGGAACAGGTGTTGGCAGCGGTATCGTCATCGACGGCAATGTCGTCTATGGTCACCACGGCTTTGCCGGTGAGCTGGGGCATACCACAGTCGTACGTCACAACGCACGTACCTGCGGCTGCGGCCGTCTGGGCTGTCTGGAGGCATACTGTTCTGCAATCGGAGTAGCCCGCACTGCACGTGAGTGGCTTGAGCATTCCAATGAGCCTTCTCTTCTGCGCGAGGTGGAAAACATCACCTCCAAGGATGTTTATGAAGCTGCCCGTGAAGGTGACAAACTGGCACTTTCTGTATTTGAGTATACAGGCACTCTGCTCGGGAGGTCATTCGCAGACTTTATAGCCTTCAGCGCTCCGGAGGCCATCGTCCTCTTCGGAGGTCTCGCCCGTTCAAAGGAGTTCCTCTATGAGCCTATGCTCAAGGCTATGAATGAGAATGTTCTCAAACTCTGGAGAGACAGGGTGAAGATAATCTTCTCAAGTCTCAAGGAGAGCGATGCCGCCATCCTCGGCGCCAGCGCCCTGGCTTGGTAGCGGACTCCTAGTCAGAGCGTGATTTGTAAATCGCTGAAAACTAATATTTTATGCAATTTGGCTTCTCGAAATTCGGGAAGCTATTTTGCTTTACCCGCTGATTATCAACCACTTATAAAACACGCCCGCAAGACTTCGCTTTATGCTCGAGCAGCGGCGCGTGTGCGGGCACGCTGCTGCAACCGTGAAAGCAAAAAGAGGATGGCCGCGTGGCCATCCTCTTCGGTTTATGCGTGTGTCAGCAGTCTAGAACTTGTGGATAGCCAGACCGCTGCGGAGCTTCGGTTCGAACCAGGTGGTCTTCGGAGGCATTATGTTGCCGGTGTCGGCAATGTCGATGAGCTGCTGCATAGAGACAGGGTAGAGGGCGAAGGCCGCCTTCATCTCGCCGCTGTCAACCCTGCGCTTCAACTCGCCAAGGCCGCGGATGCCGCCCACGAAGTCGATGCGGTCCGATGTGCGGAGGTCACCGAGGTGGAGAACCTTGTCGAAGATGAGGTTCGAGCAGATTGTGACGTCGAGGACACCGATAGGGTCGTTGTCGTCATAAGTGCCTTTCTTCGCCGTGAGGCTGTACCACTTGCCGCCGAGATACATCGAGAAATTGTGGAGAGCGCAAGGGCGGTAGATGTCCGCTCCCTTCTCCTCAATCTCGAAGTCAGCCTCGAGAGCCTTGATGAAGTCACAGTCAGAGAGACCTGCGAGGTCTTTCACCACGCGGTTGTAGTCGATGATCTTGAGCTGGTTGTCAGGGAAGCAGACTGCCATGAAGTAGTTGTACTCCTCTTCGCCGGTATGGTTCGGATTCTGGCTTCTGCGCTCAGCGCCCACGCGTGCGGCTGCTGCTGTACGGTGGTGGCCGTCAGCTACATAGAATGCAGGGATGCCTGCGAATATCTCGGTGATGCGGCGGATGTCGGCGTCATCGTCGATAACCCAGAACTTGTGGCCGAAACCGTCTTCGTCAGCGATGAAGTCGTATTCAGGCACGCGGGCGATGTAGCGGAACATAATGGCGTCGATCTCAGGGTTGTCAGGGTATGCGAAGAAGACAGGCTCGATGTTGGCGCTCTGGATACGGACGTGGACCATACGGTCGTCCTCCTTCTCCTTGCGGGTGAGTTCGTGCTTCTTTATGGTTCCCTGAGCGTAGTCGTCGGTGTTGGCGCAGAGCACGATGCCGTACTGTGTGCGTCCTTCCATCGACTGAGCATAGACATAGTAGCATTCCTTAGGGTCCTGGACAAGCCACCCTTTCTCCTGCCAGAGCTTGAAGTTCTCGACAGCCTTGTCGTAGGTGCGCTGTTCGTGCTCGCCGGCGATAGGGTCGAAGTCGATTTCAGGTTTGGTGATGTGGAGAAGTGACTTTTCTCCTGCTTCGGCCTTGGCCTCAGCGGAGTTCATAACGTCATAAGGGCGTGCTGACACCTCTTTCCCGAACTGCTTCGGAGGGCGTACTGCTGCAAAAGGTTTGACTTTTACCATAATCTTCTACTTGTTGAGCTGGAAGCGGGTGTTGCCTGTTGCGAAGAAGTCGCAGATCTGGTTTGCTGCTGCGAGACCTGCATTGATGTTGGCCTCAGCTGTCTCGGCGCCCATCTTCTTCGGGGTTGCGAAGAAGCGCTTGCCGAATTTCTCTGCAAATTCAGCTGCTCTCTCAGGAGCCACGTCAGCGACATAGCGGAGGTCTTCGCGCTCTGTGAGGACTTCGATGAGCTCCTCCTCGTTGATCACCTCCTTGCGGGCCGTGTTGATCAGGCAGGCTCCCTTAGGCATCCTGCCGACGAGATTGCGGCCGATCGAACCCTTTGTCTCAGGGGTGGCAGGGATATGGAGAGAGACAAAGTCGCTCTTCTCATAGAGATCTTCGAGCGAAGCTGCGACCTTTGCCCCGGTGGACTCTATGGCTTCTGCAGGGAGATACGGGTCGAATGCCATTACATTCATTCCGAATCCCATGGCGAGCTTGCCCACAAGGCGGCCGACATTGCCGTATGCCTGGATGCCGATGGTCTTGCCCTTCAGCTCGGAACCTGTGCCCGGTGTGAACTGGTTGCGGTTCATATAGACCATAAGGCCGAGTGCGAGTTCGGCCACGGCATTGGAGTTCTGGCCCGGAGTGTTCATTGCCACGACTTTGGCGGCTGTGCATGCAGCGAGGTCAAGGTTGTCGAAACCTGCACCTGCGCGGACGACTATCTTGAGGTTCTTTGCAGCTTCGACGACTTCTGCAGTCACTTTGTCGGAGCGGACGATGAGAGCGTCGGCGCCAGCGACAGCTGCGACGAGGTCAGACTGTTCTGCATATTTCTCGAGAAGGGCGAGTGTATGGCCGTTGCCTTCGACAATCTTCCTGATGCCGTCAACGGCAGCCTTTGCGAAAGGCTTCTGGGTAGCGATAAGGACTTTCATTATTTGTGGAGTTCTTCAAATTCTTTCATGCAGGCAATGAGGGCTTCGACTGCCTCGACAGGGCAGGCGTTGTAGAGAGATGCACGGAAGCCGCCTACGCTGCGGTGGCCCTTGATACCGACCATTCCGCGTTCCTTTGCGAAGGCCATGAACTCATCCTGGAGGGCTTCCTTGCCCGGAGCCATCACGAAGCATACGTTCATTATGGAGCGGTCCTCCTTTTCTGCTGTGCCCACGAACATAGAGTTGCGGTCGATTTCGTCATAGAGCATTCCTGCCTTCTTGACGTTGAGCTTGTTGATGGCCTCGACTCCGCCGATGCCCTTGAGCCACTTGAGGGTCTCGGTCATAACGAAGATCGGGAATACTGGAGGGGTGTTGTACATAGACCCGTTGTCGATATGAGTGCGGTAGTCGAGCATTGCAGGGAGATAGCGGGTGACCTTGCCGAGGACATCCTTGCGGATGATGGCGAAGATGACGCCTGCAGGGCCTACGTTCTTCTGAGCACCGCCGTAGATGAGGGCGTACTTGCTGACGTCGACAGGACGGCTCATAATGTCGGATGACATATCTGCGACCAGATTGACAGGGCAGTCCATATCATACTTTATCTCGGTTCCGTAGATGGTGTTGTTGGTGGTGATGTGGAAATAGTCCAGGTCGGCAGGGATCTCGTATCCCTTAGGGATGTAGTTGTAGGTCTTGTCGGCTGAAGAAGCTATGCATACGGCATTGCCGACACCTTTTGCTTCCTTGAGAGCCTTCTTCGCCCAGACACCTGTCTCAAGGTATCCTGCCTTGTTCTCCAGAAGGTTCATTGCAACATAGAGAAACTGCAGAGAGGCTCCGCCGCCGAGGAAGATGACTTCGTAGTTGTCAGGGATGTGAAGGAGCTCTTTCCAGAGTGAGCGGCACTCGTTCATTGTCTCCTCCCACTCCTTTGAGCGGTGAGATACAGAGATGACAGGCATTCCGGTGCCTTTGTAATCCTGCAGGGCTGCAATGGCTGCGTCGATTGCCTGCTGAGGCAGAACGCAAGGGCCAGCATTGAAATTGTAAGCTTTCTTCATGATTTTTAATAAAATATTAATGATTTGTTGGATTTTTCGCTTAATCTGCAAATATAATAAAAAAAATGCCCCGTTATTCTGCCGGAACAGTGACTTCTGCAAAGTCGGCAAGGGCGGCTTTGAAGGAATCCGCGGCTGTCAGTCTGACGCGTACGGAGAGAGAGCATTTCTCTCCGTATTCCTGACCGTACGGGGCGAGCCCCATCTCCTTCATCACCTTCATCACGCTGTTCATCTGCAGGTAGTCGAATTCAACTCGGAACAGCTCCGATGCAATCTTCTCGATGATTGTGGAAGCTGCAATAGCTTCCTGTGCGGCAGTCCTGTAGGCACGTATCAGACCAGGGACGCCGAGCTTCGTGCCTCCGAAATAGCGGACCACTACGATGAGAGTGTCGCTGAGGGAGTTGCTCAGAAGCTGGCCGTGAATCGGCTTCCCGGCAGTGGAGGAGGGCTCGCCGTCATCGTTGGCACGCCATCTGGACCCGTCGGCGCCGAGCCTGTAGGCATAGCAGTGGTGCCGTGCATCGAAATACTCCTTCCTGATGTCAGCGACTATCTTCTTGACCTCGGCTTCTGTCTCGACAGGGAACGCGAATGCGAGGAACTTGCTGCCCAGTTCCCTGTATGTGCCTTTCGCCGGCCCGCTGATGCTCAGGTAGAGGTCTGATGGAGAATCCATTGCGCAAAAGTAACCACAAATGGTGTCAAAACAAAGAAAAAATGGAATCCAACGTAAATGACATTTTGCTATATTTGTATTATGGTTTACAGATTCAGAGCTACTATCCCTGAAAGCAAGATTTTTTTCAGGGTCTATGAAATTAAAGGTGAGACAACCCTTTTCAAACTGAACAGCTTTCTGATGGGGGATCTCGGGTTCTCTCCGGACCAGATTGTCCTCTTCGAGACTTTCGACCCTGCAGGGGGGCAAGTGGCCCGGTACGGTTTCTTCGACCTGGGTGACGGCTCTATGGACAAGGTGACTGTGGGAGACCTTGTCGCCGCTGAGCCCGGTTCTGTCCACTATCTGTTTGACCTGCGCAACGAGCGTTTCATCATTCTTTCCTATGAAGGGGAGGTGGAGCAGATGCCTTATATGACATATCCTGTGCTGGTGGAGGAGAAGGGACAGGCGCCTGACCAGTTCACCTTCCGCTTCGAGGAGCCGGAGCCTGAACACCAGAGGAAGCCGAGTCTGTCCGATCCTGACGACGATGATTTCGACGACGAAGACGACGCCGATGAAGATGAGGATGATGGGGATGAAGATGAGGACGGCAAGGAAATCTTCGACGAGAGCGAGATGTAACCTTTCCGGTTGTTTCTGATATGCCTTTGCTGAAAATAGTTCTGGGACCGACGGCAGTCGGCAAGACAGATTATGCCATCTCCCTTGCGCGGGAGTACGGCTCACCCGTCGTCTCCTGCGACTCCCGCCAGATTTTCCGCGGGATGCCTGTAGGCACCGCCCAGCCCACGGCAGATCAGCTGGCGGCAGCCAGGCACTTTTTCATCGCCTGCAGAGATGTGACAGAAATATATACGGCCGGCCTCTATGAACTCGAGGCACTGGCACTTCTGGAAGAACTTTTCAAGGATCACGACACTGTTGTGATGTGCGGGGGAAGCGGACTCTACATCGATGCCCTGTGCGACGGTCTGGACGATTTTCCCCCGGCTGACCAGGAATTGCGCGCCTTTCTGACGGCAAGAGCTGAGAAGGAGGGGATAGCTCCTCTGCGTCAGGAACTTGCAAAGCTGGACCCGGAATCCTACGCAACAATCGACATCGCGAACACCCAGAGGGTGATAAGGGCGCTCGAGGTGACAATCGCCACCGGGCGCAAGTTCTCCTCGTTCAAGACTTCCCCATCGAAGAAACGCAGTTTCGACATCGAAAAGATAGGTCTGACCCGTCCGAGGGAGGAACTCTACGACAGGATCAACCGCAGGGTGGACCTGATGATGGAACAAGGGCTCGTGGAAGAGGCGCGCTCCCTGCTGCCATACCGGAACGCACCTGCGCTGAACACTGTGGGGTACAGGGAACTTTTCGATTATTTCGATGGAAAAATTACGCTTGAAGAGGCTGTCCGCCTCATCAAGCGCAATACTCGTCACTACGCAAAGCGTCAGATGACCTGGTGGGCCCGGGACAGCCGAATCCGGTGGCGGTCAGTTTCCGAGCTCTGACAGGAACTTCACCCTGACGATTCTGATCTCCTCTTCGGTGTAGTCTCCTCCGAGTTCCTTCATCGCATCGGTCACCGAGTCGGTGTCGGCCTCATCCTTGAAGTAGTAGTATATGTCGTCCACCTTGTCCTCATCGATGTTCTGACGGATGTAGTAGTCGATGTTGATTCTTGTTCCGGAACTGACAATCGACTCGATTTCGTCGAGGAGCTCCTCGAAGTCCATATCCTTGGCCCTGGCGATGTCCTCGAAAGGCATCTTGCGGTCGATGCTCTGGATGATATAGACCTTGTTGGCCGAGCGGTTGACCACTGATTTGACAACGAAGTCGTCGGGACGCTCGATCTCATTCTCCTTCACATATCTGTCGATCAGTTCGATGAACGGACGGCCGAACTTGCGCGCCTTGCCTTCGCCGACGCCCTGGCAGTTCTTCAACTCGTCCAGAGTGACAGGGTAGAGGATTGACATATCCTCCAGGCTCGGGTCGCTGAAGATGACCCAGCCCGGCAGGTTCATCTTGCGCGCGAGGTCCTTGCGGACACCCTTCAGCATTGCCAGCAGAGTCTCGTCGCCTCCGCCTCCTCCGACCTGAGCGTGCTTGCCGGCTCCTGCTTGGATGTCGTCGTCATCGTCATCCTCGCCTTCCACGAATTCGCGGTCTTCGGTCAGCATAAGCTCATAAGGCTTCTCGTAGAACTTCATTCCTTCTGAGGTGACGGTGATCAGCCCGTAGCGCTCGATGTCCTTGTCCAGAAGGTGCAGCACGAGCCCCTGGCGTATGACGGCAGTCCAGAAACGCGGCCCGCGGTCCCGGCCTATGCCGAAGAGAGGGTGCTGGTTGTGGTTATAGGACTTGGTCAGCGAGTTGTTCACGCCGGCGATGATGTCGGACAGGTGCTCTGCCTTGAAGTTCTCCTTCAGCGAGAGTATCAGCTCGATTACGGTGCACATCTCGTCCTGGCCGTCGAACTGCTTCTTAGGGTGGCGGCAGTTGTCGCACATCCCGCAGTTGCCCTCAGGGTAGTCTTCACCGAAATAGTTCAGCAGAATCCTGCGCCGGCACTGGTTGGATTCGGCGTAGGCCACTGTCTCGAGCAGCAGCTGCTTTCCGATCTCCTGTTCTGACACCGGTTTTCCCTGCATGAACTTCTCGAGCCTGAGCACATCCTTGTAACTGTAGAAGGCGATGCACTGCCCTTCGCGTCCGTCGCGCCCGGCGCGGCCTGTCTCCTGATAGTAGCCCTCGAGGCTCTTCGGGATGTCGTAATGGATCACGAACCTGACGTCAGGCTTGTCGATGCCCATTCCGAAGGCTATGGTGGCAACAATCACGTCGACCTCCTCCATCAGGAAGGCATCCTGGTTGCGGGAGCGGGTGGCGGCGTCCATGCCGGCGTGGTATGGAAGCGCCTTGATGCCGTTGATGTTGAGCAGTTCGGCGATCTCCTCCACCTTCTTGCGGCTCAGGCAGTAGATGATGCCGCTCTTGCCGGGGTTATCCTTGATGAACTTGATGATGTCGCGTTTCGGATTGGATTTGTCGCGGATCTCGTAGTAGAGGTTTTCGCGGTTGAAGGAAGATTTGAAGACTTTCGCGTCCATCATCCCGAGATTGCGCTGTATGTCAGACTGAACTTTCGGGGTGGCGGTGGCGGTTAGCGCAATGATGGGTGCCTGGCCAATCTGTGAGACAATCTCACGGATACGGCGGTACTCCGGACGGAAGTCGTGACCCCATTCGGAGATGCAGTGCGCCTCGTCGATGGCGTAGAACGAAATCTTTATCTGCTTCAGCAGGTTGATGTTCTCTTCCTTGGTCAGCGACTCAGGAGCCACATAGAGAAGTTTGGTGGTGCCGTTGAGGAGGTCCTCCCTGACCTCCTGGATCTGGGTCTTGTTTAAGGATGAGTTGAGGAAGTGGGCGATTCCCTCCCTGTTCTGTATGAATCCGCGGATGGCGTCCACCTGGTTCTTCATCAGCGCGATGAGAGGCGACACGACGATGGCTGTTCCGGGCAGACAGAGGGCTGGAAGCTGGTAGCAGAGGGATTTGCCGCCGCCTGTCGGCATAAGCACAAACGCGTTGCCGCCGCCGATGAGATGCTTGATTATCTCCTCCTGGTTCCCCTTGAAGGTGTCCCATCCGAAAAATTCCTTGAGTTTGCTATATAGATCTTCAGTGGTTATGTTCATTGCGCAAAATGCCTTTACATTATAAAGTTATAACAAATTTTCGAGACTATCGCAAATTTTTTCTCTATCTTTGCGCCACTCAGCTTGAAAACTAATTGATATCAATAATGAAAAGAATCACAGTTATCATCGCAGTCATCTGCGCAGCAGCAGCGATGTCCGCATCCTGCACACCAAAGTTCTCTGACGAAAAGCAGCCGGCAGGTATTACCAAAACAGACGTTGACTCAGTAAGTTACATGATCGGTTACTCATTCGGAATGAACATTGTCCAGAGCAACTTCGGCACCCTCGACGCTAATCAGATCATAAAGGGCATCAAGGCCGCTTACGACGGTGAGAAAATCGACTACATGGAGTTCCAGAATATTGTGAACGGCTTTATGGAGAAGAGGATGCTCGCTGTCTCTGAAGAGAATCGGGCCAGAAGTGAGAAGATGCTTGCCGCCAATTCCTCCAAGGAAGGTGTAGTTACCACTGAGTCAGGCCTCCAGTACAAGATTATCCGCGAAGGAGAGGGCGCAAAGCCGTCCGCACAGGATACAGTCGAGGTCAACTACGAAGGCAAGAACCTTGCAGGCAAGGTGTTCGATTCATCATATGATCGCGGTGAGAGCGTCACATTCCCTCTCAACGGTGTGATCCGTGGCTGGACAGAAGGTCTCCAGTATGTCGGCGAAGGCGGTGAGATCATGCTCTGGATCCCTGCAGAACTTGCATACGGCGCTAACGGTCCAAGTTCCGACATCGGCCCATCAGAGGCGCTTCAGTTCCGCGTCGAGCTCATCAGCGTAAAGCCATTCGTTGAGCCTGAGCCGGAGAAGTAGGCTCCTGCCGGTGAATAGAATAGAATAAAAGAGGCGGCTCAAGGCCGCCTTTTTTATTGTGCCTGTCAAGATGCTATCCGCAGTGGTAGTACCTGGTGACGAGCTCGGCCATGAGGTCCGGCTGGTTGACGACTCTCTCTCTGATATCCGAGTCGCCGTAGCTGCGGAGCTTGGCGATAGTGCCGTCGATGAGGGCCGGGCTGAAGATGCCGTCCTTCTCGTAGAGACCGCGGTTCTTCTCGAGGCAGTCTGCGGATTCCCAGCAGGATGTCGGCAGCTGCTCAAGTGAGTTCAGGAGAGCCTCGTTCTTCTTGTCGTGTATGTTGACATCGACATAGGTGCTCTTTGCAACTTCGAGGGCGTCTTCCATTTCGAAGCCGAGCCGTGCTGCGGTGCAAAGGCCGGCGAGCATATTGTAGATGTCGGCGCTGCCGTCGCCCGAACGCATCTCGACCGTCTGCTTGTCAGGGGCGGAGAACTTGGATGCATCCTCGAGAGGGTTTGCAATCGCGCACATCGCTGCGCCCGTGCTCCATCCGAGAGGGACGCGGACGAGGACCGAGCGGTTGCGGTCGCCCCAGCAGATGCTGGTAGGAGCTTCCTGGTGAGGGACAAGGCGGAAGTATGAGGTAGGGTTGGTATTGCCGAATGCTGTGAGCGATGACGCGCACTTCATATAGCCTGCGATTGCCCGGCGTGCATCGTCCGAGAGCTTCCCGTCCGTTAGCATCACAGACTTGCCGCCCTTCATCATCCTGGTGTGGAAGTGGAGGCCGCTGCCTGCCTTGCCGGTGGTGATCTTCGGAGCGAAGGTGATGTCCAGGCCCCAGTTGTATGCCAGAGTGCGGAGCACCCACTTTGCCATTGTAAGCTGGTCTGCGGCCTCCTCCACAGGGCAGACGAGGAATTCGATCTCATTCTGCTCGTAGATCTTGCCGTCGATCGTGAAGTTGCCCACCTCGCAGTGACCGTACTTTATCTTGCCTCCCACCTGCGCGATGCAGCGGATGGCTTCGGCGCGGAACGCCTCGAACTTTGCGAAAGGAGTGGACTCGTGGTAGCCGTGCTGGTCTTCGGCAGGGAACATTTCGTCGTCGCGGTCAACTATGTAGAACTCGAGCTCACCCATCGCCTCGAAGGTATATCCGGTCTTCTCCCGGAATGCCTTGTGTGCCTTGCGGAGGGTGAATTCAGGAGAACTTTCGAGAGGCTCTCCGTCCTTTGTGAAATAGCTGCAGAGCATTCCGAGGGTAGGAATCTCAGCGAACGGGTCAATGTAGGCGGTTGAAAAGCGCGGGATGACGTAGAGGTCGCTGCTGTCGGCGGAGATGTAAGGGAAGAGGCTTGAGCCGTCAACCCTTTCGCCGTATGAGAGGATCGTGTCAAGATATGCAAGGTCGGTCACCGGAAAACTGAGAGTCTTCGGGCGGCCGTCTGCGGCCACATATCTGAAATTGACGATGCGGATTTCATTGCTGACAACGATGTCAATGATGTCTTTCTTTGTGAATTCCTTCGGGTTCTTGCCAGTCTGGCTGATCAGCGGATTGATGCTGTATTCGAGAGTTTTGTCCATAGGGCTGATTTTAGTCGGACAAAGATAGTAAAAAATCATTTTTGTATCTTTGCGGACGCTTATTACTTATAAGTAAAGATGAAGACATTCAAGAGAATCCTCTCCTATGCCAGGCCTGCCGGCAGATACTGGCCGCCATATCTGGTGCTCTCCATCCTTTCCGTGGTTTTCGGAGTGGTGAACTATGCCCTGCTGGGGCCCCTCCTGACCGTGCTTTTCGAGAGCGGGACAGTCTCCACGGACCTGGCCTGTCCTGAGTTCAGCTTCTCGATAGAGTGGGCTGCCGGATGGTTCAGATATCTGATGTCCCGTGTCATCGGAGGCAGGGGAGTGGTCGGCGGGCTTCTCTTTGTCTGCGGCTCCCTGGTGGTCATGTGCTTCCTGTCAGATCTGTGCAGGTACCTTTCGCAGCGCATCATCGTCAGTATGAAGACAAAGCTTATGAAGAACATCCGCGCCGACCTCTTCGCGAAGATTTCGGACCTGCATACAGGTTATTTCAGCGAGCGCCGCAAGGGTGACATCCTCTCGAGCATCTCGAACGACGTGGCGGAGGTCCAGAACACCATTGCGGGCAGCTTCCACGTGATTTTCCGCGAGCCGCTGCTCGTCATCGGCTTCCTTGCGATGCTCTTCTATATGTCCCCGAGGCTGACAGCAGTCTCTCTCATAGCCCTCCCTGTCTCAGCGGTCCTGGTTACGAGACTCACCCGCAGGCTGAGGGCCGGCAGCGTGGAGACCCAGTCGCTGATGGGCCGGATACTGAGCCATTTCGAGGAGGCCATATCCGGCAACCGTATCATAAAGGCGTTCAACGCCGAGGAGTATGTGGCGGCCGGTTTCGAGAAGACCAATGAACGGCACCGCCGCATCTCCCGCGAAGTCTCGAACCGCCAGGAAATGGCCTCTCCGACCTCTGAGTTCCTCGGCATCAGCATCGCGGCTGTCGTGCTGTTCTACGGCGGCTGGCTCAACATTCACGGCAATCTCGGGATGACCTGGCAGCAGTTCATCGTCTATATAATGTTCTACTGGAAGGTTCTTGAGCCTGCAAAGGCAATTGCGAACTCCTATGCCGCAGTCCAGAAGGGCCTTGTATCGGGAGAACGCATCTTCGCCATCCTCGACACCCCTTCCGCGATTCCGGACGGGAGCGTGGCTGTCGGATCCTTCGAGTCCTCTGTCGAATACCGGGATGTGTGCTTCTCCTATGGCGGGACACCGGTCCTCCGCAACGTCAGTCTCTCTGTCCCGAAGGGAAGTATGGTGGCAGTGGTGGGACCTTCCGGCGCGGGCAAGTCAACCCTTGCCGACCTGCTTCCACGCTTCTATGACGTGACGTCGGGTTCCATTGAGATTGACGGAAAGGACATCCGCGACTGCAGGCTCAGGGATCTCAGGGCACTGATGGGAATCGTCACCCAGGAACCTGTTCTCTTTAACGGCACAGTGGCGGAGAACATTGCATTCGGCTGCGCTGATGCCACACGCAGCGAGATAGAGGAGGCCGCCCGCATCGCGAACGCCGAGGAGTTCATAAGCCAGATGCCTGAAGGCTATGACACCAACATCGGCGACCGTGGGATGAAGCTTTCCGGGGGTCAGCGGCAGCGGCTTGCCATTGCACGCGCCGTGCTCAAGAATCCGCCTATCCTGATCCTTGATGAAGCCACCTCCTCTCTTGATACGGAGAGCGAGCGGCTTGTACAGGATGCACTGACCCGTCTGATGGCCAACCGCACATCTCTTGTAATCGCCCACAGGCTCTCCACTGTCCGCTATGCCGGCACTATCGCTGTGATGCAGGAGGGAAGGATTGTGGAAATGGGCACACACGAAGAATTACTTGCAAAAGACGGCCTTTATTCCCACCTTTGCAGTTTGCAGACCTTTTCATAAACGTGAGGCAACAAGATGAGGATCAAGCTTTCACCATCGAAAAAACCGCTCAACAGGATCCTTGAGGAGAGTTTCCGCAGGAACTGGGAGCTTCCGGCACTGTCCAACTACGGTGGGGAGACCCTGCAGTACAGCGAACTTGCCCTTTCAATAGCGAAGCTCCATCTTCTTTTCGACATCTGCGGGCTGCAGAAGGGTGAAAAAGTGGCTATCTGCGCCAAGAACCAGATAAACTGGGGCGTTGCCTTCCTATCCAGCCTCACCTATGGCGCTGTCGCCGTCCCTATCCTGCACGAGTTCAAACCGGCGAACATCCGCCATCTCATCGCCCATTCCGAGTCGAAGATTCTCTTCGTCGGGGAGGCGATGTGGGAGAAGATGTCCGACCTGGCGCTTCCGCAGACAGACCTCGTGGTGAGTCTTGCGGATTTCAGTATACTCCGCTGCAGCAGGCCCGGCCTTCTGGAGGAATGCAGCAGGCGGGATGCCCTGTTTGAGGAGAAATACCCGAAGGGTTTCAGGCGCGAAGACGTTGCCTACTGGCAGGACTCCCCTGAAGATCTGGCAATGATCAATTATACTTCAGGCACTTCGGGTTTCTCGAAGGGCGTGATGCTGCCATACCGCTCGCTCCTTTCGAACGTGTGCTTCGCCAATGAGGTCGAACCTCATATGTGCGACACGACCAAGGCCCTCTGTATGCTGCCGAGCGCCCATATGTACGGGCTTATGTTCGAGTTCCTGATGGAGATGGCGGTGGGCTCCCACGTCTATTTCCTGACGAGGCTCCCGAGCCCTAAGATCATAATGGCCGCACTGGCCGACATCAAGCCGGACATCATCATCGCTGTGCCGATGATCATTGAGAAGATATACAAGTCTATGCTTGCGCCTTTCATCAGCAAGGGCAGGATCAAGCTGCTCCTCAATATCCCGGTGCTCGACCAGATGGTGATGAACAAGATCAGACAGAGCCTCATCCAGGCCTTCGGAGGCAATTTCAAGGAGGTGATAATCGGCGGGGCGGCCTTCAACCGCGAGGCTGAACGCTTCCTGAAAAGGATAGGCTTCCCCTTCACCATAGGCTACGGAATGACGGAGTGCGGTCCGATAATCACATATGCCCCTCACGACAGGACGCGGCTCGGCTCCTGCGGCAAAGCCGCTCCGAGGATGCAGATAATGGTCGATTCTGCCGACCCTGCCAATATCCCCGGAGAGATCCTTGTCAAGGGCGACAATGTCTTTCTCGGCTACTACAAGAACGAGAAGGCCACCGAGGAGGCTTTCACCCCTGACGGCTGGCTCCGCACCGGCGACCTCGGGGTTGTGGATGCCGACGGATACCTATATTTGAAAGGGCGCAGCAAGAGTATGATCCTCGGGCCTAACGGCCAGAACATCTACCCTGAAGAGATTGAGAGCCTTCTCGACAATATGCCATATGTCAAGGAGTCGCTCGTCATCGAGGATGACAACAAGCTTGTCGGGCTCATCTATCCTGATTTGGAACAGGTGGAGGAGAGCGGGCTCTCTTCCGACCGCCTGATGGACAAGTTGAACGAGGCGATGCAGCTCGCAAACCTTGAACTGCCGCAGTATTGCAAACTCTCTTCAGTGGAGATATTCCCTGAAGAGTTTGAAAAGACCCCAAAGAGGAGCATCAAGCGCTATCTCTACCAAAGGGGTATAAAGGAAGAATAATGGACAAGAAGACTAAATTCGACAAGAGCTATCTTGAGATGGCCGCTGTATGGGCCAGGAACTCATACTGCACACGGCGCCAGGTCGGCGCAATCCTGGTCAAGGACAAAATGATAATCTCCGACGGGTACAACGGCACTCCTTCGGGATTCGAGAATGTATGTGAGGACGAGAACGGGGTAACCAAGCCGTATGTCCTTCACGCTGAGGCCAATGCCATTACCAAAGTGGCGAAGAGCAGCAACAGCAGCCTGGGGGCGACGCTCTATATCACCGCATCGCCGTGCATGGAGTGCGCGAAGCTCATAATCCAGGCCGGGATAGTCAGGGTTGTCTATCTTGAGGAATACCGCATCACTGACGGCATCGACCTTCTCCGCCGTGCCGGAGTAGAAGTTGTCAAGTTTGAGGAGCAGGAGTGATGGATCAGAAGACTCAGGGCAGGATACTCACCATCCTCTGGTGGGTCATTCTCATACTTTTCGTGATACTCGGCTTTAAGGTCTTCCAGCGCACAAAGCGTCCGGAAGTGAAGATACCGCAGTCTGACTGGGCCAAGCTGATGCTTGTCCTGAACAGTGTCGAGAGGGATTATGTGGACGAGGTCGACCAGTACGAAGTGACTGAGAAGATCCTTCCGGCGATAATGTCAAAACTGGACCCGCACTCCATCTATCTTCCTCCTGTGGAGCTTGAGGAGTCGGTCGAGGACCTTGCCGGAGGATTTGACGGCATCGGCATCCAGTTCAATGTCCCGAACGATACCGCTGTGGTGACGAATGTGATAGGAGGCGGTCCGTCCGAGAAGGCCGGTCTGCTTTCCGGCGACCGCATTGTGAAGGTCGATGAGGAGGTGATTGCCGGGGTCGGCAAGCCGCAGGACTCGATGGTCAGGCTGATGAAGGGCCGCCGGGGCACCAAGGTGACCATATATGTGGCACGCCAGGGCGAACCGGACCTTATACCTTTCTCCATAGTCCGTGACAAGATTCCTGTCAACAGCGTGAACGCAGCCTTCATGGTTGACGACACCACCGGCTACATTAAGCTCGAAAAGTTCGCCCGCACCACCTACAAGGAATTCCTGGAGGCTTCGCTGAAGCTTCGCGAGCAGGGGATGAAGCGCCTTGTCTTCGACCTCAGGGACAATGTGGGCGGCTATCTTGACCAGGCGCTGCTGCTGGCGAACGAGTTCCTCGAGAAGGGTGACCTTGTGGTCTATATGGAGGGTCGCAACAGACCGCGCGAGGATGTGTATGCCGACGGAAAGGGCAGATGCCGTGACATCGAGCTCGCAGTGCTGATCAATGAAGGCTCTGCCTCTTCCAGCGAGATCTTCGCCGGGGCGATGCAGGACAATGACCGCGCTGTGCTCTATGGCAGGCGTTCCTTCGGAAAGGGTCTCGTGCAGGAGCCTGTGATGTTCAGCGACGGTTCCGGCATAAGGCTGACAGTGGCCCGCTATCACACACCGTCAGGGCGCTGCATCCAGAAACCTTATGGAGAGACGGATGAAGAGTATGCCTTCGACATCTATGAGCGCTACCGCAACGGCGAGATGATGAGCGCTGACAGCATCAAGGTCAATGATTCCCTGAAGTTCGAGACCAGGGGCGGCCGCACCGTATATGGCGGCGGTGGAATCATACCTGACATATTTGTTCCGATCGACACCACCGGCTACACTGACTATATCGCCGACTGCAACCGCAAGAGCCTGATAATCAAATATGCCAACAAGGTATCCGACCTCCATCGGGCGGAACTCCGCTCCTTGAAGGACATCGGCAGCGTCAGACGCTTCGTCGACGGCTTGAACCTCAAGGAAGGGTTCATTGCCTATTCGAAGGAGAACGGCCTGAATCCGACTGCCAGGGACTGGGAGATCTCCGGAAACATCATCCTCGTGCAGATCCGCGCCCTCGTGGCCCGCTATACCCCTATGGGCGATGACGCATTCTACCCGATTTACCTCTCGATTGACAATGTGATGGACGAGGTGATGAAAAAGTGACGCCCTTCTGAAACTTTTCCGGAAATTCTGCGTATAATCAAATGTTTTGCGCCTCTTTGCCGGAGGTGCTGATATACTGAACCTAACCTATGAAACTGTCACAATTCGGCTTCGATCTCCCAATGGATCTGATAGCCAAATATCCTTCTGAAGAGAGGGATGAATGCCGCCTGATGGTCGTTCACAAGGACACTGGCGAGATTGAACACAGGATTTTCAAAGATATTATCGAGTACGCTGCCCCGCACGACCTCTTCGTCTTCAATGATGCGAAGGTATTCCCTGCACGCCTCTGCGGCAACAAGGAGAAGACCGGCGCCGAGATCGAGGTGTTCCTGCTCCGCGAACTCAACCGCGAGCAGCGTCTCTGGGATGTCCTGGTGGACCCGGCCCGCAAGATCCGCATCGGCAACAAGCTCTATTTCGGTGAGAACGACAGTCTGGTTGCCGAGGTCATCGACAATACCACTTCCAGAGGAAGGACGCTGAGGTTCCTCTTCGACGGTACCTATGAGGAGTTCAAGGAGACCCTCTATCAGATGGGGTCCCTCCCTGTCCCTAAGTGGATCCGTCCGAAGGCTGAAGAGATTGACAAGGATCGCTTCCAGACCATCTATGCAAGGGCCGAGGGTGCTGTGGCCTGTCCTGCCGCAGGTCTCCATTTCAGCAGGATTCTCTTCAAGAAGATGGAGGTGTATGACATCGACTCCACTTTCCTGACGGTCTATATGGGCAACGCCCATTTCCATCAGGTCGATGTCGAGGACCTCTCGAAGCACAAGATGGACTCCGAGCGCGTCTATATCTCCGAAGAGACTGCCGCAAGGGTCAATCTCGCAAAGAATACAGGCCACAAGATATTCGCAGTCGGCATAACCACTGTCCGAGCCCTAGAGACTTATGTCACCACCAAGAGCGAGATAAAGGAGTACGACGGCTGGTCCAACAAGTTCATATTCCCTCCTTACAAATATTCCATCCCTGATGCGATGGTGACCAACTTCCACCTGCCATACAGCACGATGCTGATGAATGCTGCGGCTTTCGGAGGGTATGACCACGTGATGAACGCCTATAAGGTTGCAGTGGAGCAGGGATACCAGTTCGGCACCTACGGCGATGCGATGCTGATTATTTAGGCTGGCCTGAGACAGAGCATTCTTCACTCCCTGGGACAAGTTTTGCCTCAGGGAGTGCTGCGTTATGAGGGAAGCGGGTAAATTGGCGGCTTAAAAACACAGACGCTATGGACACTTGCTATGACTTTGACACAGAGGGCTGCATCAGCCTCTGCGCCCTCAGCAACATCTTCTCGTTCAACTGCGCCGAGGGGAGGGCGCTGATGGATGAATTCAACGACATTTCCCGGATATTCTCGCTTTCCCGCCGGCAGATCCTGGACTATCTGGGACCTTCGGGCGAACGTTTCGCCGATGCCATCCTCAAGCGCGAGACCCTCCTCTGGGCGAGGGATGAGGTGCGGTGGGCACGGTCTGCCGGAATCCGTCTCATCGGGTTCGGCGATGAGTCCTATCCCTGGAGGCTGGCTGAGTGCTCCGACGCTCCGCTGATGCTCTACTGCAAAGGCTCCGCCGACCTTAACGCTGACTCCGTCCTTGCTGTGGTCGGGACGCGGCGGGCCACTTACTATGGAAAGGATTTCTGCCGCAAGGTGGTGGAAAGTCTTGCTTTCTGCCAGAAGAAACCGCTGATTGTCAGTGGGATGGCGCTGGGGATAGACGGATGCGCCCATACTGCTGCCCTGGATGCCGGACTGCCCACTGTCGGAGTGCTTCCCTGCGGTCTGGATGGGATCTATCCCCATCAGCACCGCGGACTGGCATCAAGGGTCCTGGACAGCGGCGGTGCCCTTATTTCTGATTTCGCTCGTTCTACAGACACGCTGCCATACACTTTTGTCCGCAGGAACCGCATAATAGCAGGTATGGCGGATGCAACCCTGCTTGCCGAGAGCTTCGACCCTGGAGGAGGACTCATCACCGCCCGGCTGGCCCACTCATATGGCAGAGAGGTCTTCGCAGTTCCCGGGAGGAATACTGACAAGTCATTCGAGGGATGCAACAGGCTCATCTGCTCGCTGACCGCCTCCATTGTCACCGGCACTGGGACAATACCTGCGGCAATGGGCTGGGCCGGTTCCGGGAAACGGAGTCCGAAGCAGGAGCCCGAACTGTTCCGTGCGGACGACACACCGGTGAAAAGCGCGGTCGTGTCGCTGCTGGCGGACCGCTCCCCGCTCTCTGTGGAGGAGATAGTGGAGTCCACGGAACTGGATGTCGCCACCGTCTGCACAAATCTGCTGGAGCTGGAGCTCTCTGGCAGGGTGGTGCCGGTCCAGGGAGGTAAATATGGACTCAGGTAGGAGGACAAGCCGATTTTTTTGTTAACTTTGTCTAATTGTGCACGCGGAAATGGTACGTCTGGTCGACACTCACTCCCATATTTATGACGAGGCCTTCAAGGAGGACTTCCAGCAGGTCGTGTCCCGCGCACTGGAGGCGGGGGTGGCTGCCTGCATAATGCCTGGCATCAGCAGCTCTGCCCATTATGCGATGATGGAGACAGCCGCAGCGCTTCCGGCCTTTGCCTATCCGGCCATCGGCCTGCATCCGACTGAAGTGGGGGAGAACTGGCAGGAGGAGCTCTCTTTCGTACGTGAGCATCTCTCCGACGCCCCTTTCCTTGCCATCGGTGAGATAGGCCTGGACGAGTACTGGTCAAAGGGGTTCGTCCCTCAGCAGGTCCGGGTGCTGGAAGAGCAGCTGCAGATGGCCGCCGATGCGGACCTCCCCGTCATAATCCATCTGCGCGAGGCCACCGACGATTTCTTCAGAGTGCTCTCTGAGATGAAGGGTGTCCCGATCCGCGGCACGATGCACGCTTTTTCCGGAAGCTACGAGACATACCGCCGTATTCTCTCCCAGGATGCCGATTTCAAATTCGGAATAGGCGGAGTGGTGACATATAAGAATGCGGGGGTCGCCGGCGCTCTTGAGAAGATGTCCCTGAGCGACATCGTGCTCGAGACCGACTGCCCGTGGCTCACGCCTGTGCCGTTCCGGGGCAGGCGCAACGAGACCTCCTATGTGCAGTATGTCGCACAGAAGGTGGCCCTGATCAAGAATATCACCCTGGAGGAGGTGGCAGAGGCGACGACCGCCACCGCCTGCTCCCTTTTCAACATACCTCAGCCATGGACTCAAGAATCCTTCTGATCTACACCGGAGGCACGATCGGGATGAAGCAGGATCCCGTCACGAAACTCCTCAAGCCGTTTGACTTCAACCAGATAATGGACGAAGTCCCTGACCTTGCCAAGTTCGGATACCATATTGACAATGTCTCCTTCAACCCTGTCATAGATTCCTCCGACGCCAGCCCCGACTTCTGGGTCAGGCTCGCGGGCATCATCGAGGACCGCTATGAGTTGTATGACGGCTTCGTCGTTCTCCACGGCACCGACACTATGGCTTATTCTGCCTCAGTGCTCAGCTTCATGCTGGAGGACCTCGAGAAACCTGTCATCTTCACGGGCAGCCAGCTGCCGATAGGAATGCTCCGCACGGACGGAAAGGAGAACCTCATCTCCTCGATAGAGCTTGCTGCTGCAAGGGACGGGGAGGGGCATCCGATGGTTCCGGAGGTCTGTGTCTTCTTCGAGAGCAGGCTCTACCGCGGCAACTGCACCCGCAAGTTCAACGCCGAGGACTTCAACGCTTTCCGCTCCGAGAACTGTCCTGTGCTGGCTGAAGCGGGCATCCATATCCGCTTCAACCGTCAGACCATAGTCAGGCCGAACATCTGGGAGCGGTCGCTCAAGGTCCATACAGCCCTCGACACCAGAGTGGCCGTCCTCAAGATATTCCCCGGCATCCGGCAGGAGGCAGTTGACGCCTGCCTCGCCATCGATGGACTGCGGGCTGTCGTCCTGGAGACCTACGGCTCCGGCAACGCCCCGTCCGACTCCCGGTTCCTGGAGTCGATTGCCGGTTTTACGGCGAAAGGGGGCATCGTGGTCAATGTCACCCAGTGTCCGGCGGGAAGCGTGAATATGGAAACTTATGCCAACGGCGAGGGCCTGAAGAGGGCAGGAGCTGTCAGCGGACGCGATATGACGACGGAGGCCGTTTTGGCCAAATTATTTGTCCTTATGGGTCAAAGTGCAGACAATGCGAGAGTTAGGGTGATGATGGGTAAAAACCTCCGTGGAGAATTTTCCAATAAATAGTTTTCAGATAGCGTTACTTTAAGAAAAAATTGCTAAATTGCACGGCATTTTATAGAAGTCCATACCAGAGTAAACAACTATAACTATTAATACATTGTTTAATTTAATTAAAAAACCTATGAAAAAAGTTTTCATGTTTTTGGCAGTAGCAGGTCTTCTGGCCGTTTCTGCTAATTTTAACCAGGCTTACGCTCAGGACGAAGCCGCTGCTGCTGCTACTGAAGAAGTAGTCGCTGCAGAGGAACCTGCCGCTGAGGAAGTTGCTGTTGAAGATCCATTCGCAGCAGGCAAGACTGACCAGCCTCTTCACCAGCAGCTCAAGAAGCTCTTCATCGAAGGTGGAGCAGGCTTCATGGCAACAGTATTGTTGTGCCTCATTTTCGGTCTTGCAATCGCAATCGCGAAGATCATCACTCTGAGCATCGCACAGACCGACAACAAGAAACTCCTTGCTAAGATCGAGAAGGCTCTCCAGAATGAGGGTGTCGACAAGGCTTACGAGATCTGCACTGAGACTCCTGGTCCTGTTGCACGTATCTTCACACAGGGCCTTATGAGACTCAAGAACGGTCAGGGCATCGAGAAAGCTGAGAAGTCAGTCATTGAGTACGGCTCAGTTGAAATGGCAAAACTTGAAAGCGGTCTTTCATGGATCACCCTCTTCATCGCAATCGCTCCTATGTTGGGCTTCATGGGTACTGTCATCGGTATGATCCAGGCATTCGACGCAATCGAAATCGCAGGTGATATCAGCCCGGCACTCGTAGCAGGTGGTATGAAGGTCGCGTTGATCACTACCGTCGGCGGTCTTGTCGTTGCAATTATCCTCCAGCTCTTCTACAACTACCTCGTTTCTAAGATGGACTCTATCGTCGTTGATATGGAAGACTCTTCCATCACTCTCGTCGATATGCTCGTAAAATACGAAAAATAAGAATTTTAGATCTTACTTATAATTATGGGTAAAACTAAATCAAAAGAGTGGAAAGAGAACGGGCTGTGGAAGATCGTGGAGTACGCACTCCTGGTCATCTCCCTGATCTTCTTCATCGTGGTATTCGTCGCTAACCCGACCTCCACGGAGAACGGAGCTCTCGACAGCTATATGTTCTGGACCTACTTCCTTGTCATTGCGGGCATCATCCTCGCGCTGGCTTTCCCTTTGGTAAAGTCATTCAAGAGCAAGAAGAGTCTCAGGAACCTTCTCCTTCTCATCGTCGCTGCCGTTGTGGTTCTCGGTGGCGCTTGGCTGCTCGCTCCTGGCAAGGAGATAGCTGTCAATACAGAAACTACTGCTACAACATTCAAGTTTGCTGACGCCTGCCTCAACGTTGTCTACGTATTCATCTTCGGATCTATCGCAGCACTCATCGGCAGCGCTATCTTCAAAGCTGTTAGAAAATAACTTTACAGTATGGCATCTAAAAAGACTCCCGAAATCAACGGTGGATCAATGGCGGATATCTCCTTCCTTATGCTGATATTCTTCCTGATGGTTACCACGATGGACAAGGAAGAGGGTATTCAGCGCCGTCTTCCGCCGATGCCTTCTGAGGACCAGAAGGTAGAGGACCAGAAAGTCAATCGCCGCAACATCATCCAGGTGAAGATCAACGCAAGCGACAGGCTTTTCGCCGGAAATCAGCTTATGGATGTCAGCCAACTGAAAGATAAGATCAAAGAATTCTTGACTAACCCTAATGACGACCCTAATCTCCCTGAGAAGGAGTTGAAGGATGTCAAGGGTCTGGGTATGATTCCTGTTTCCAAGGGTGTCATCTCACTCCAGAACGACCGCGGTACCACTTACAGCAAGTATATCCTCGTGCAGAACGAGCTTATCAAGGCTGTCAACGAACTCCGCGACGAATTCTCGATGAGGACCTTCGGCAAGAAATACGCCCAGCTTGACGAAGACCGTCAGGAATCAGTCCGTATCGCTGTGCCTCAGAGCATTTCAGAGGCAGAGCCTAAGGATGTCAAGAAAAAGTAGGAGGGAATCAGTATGGCTAAATTCATAAAGAAAGACAAAGAGGGAACACCGGGCATCAGCACGGCATCCCTGCCTGATATCGTGTTTATGATTCTGATGTTCTTTATGGTATCCACTTCAATGCGTCAGACTGACAGCAAGGTGAAGGTGGCTCTTCCACAGGCTTCAGAAATTGCAAAACTCGAGAGAAAGGACCTTGCCTCATATATCTATATAGGTACTCCTAACCCTCAGTATCAGAAAGAGTACGGCACAGACTCCCGTATCCAGCTCAACGACATGGTCTGCAAGGACAACAACGACCTCACCCCTATCAGGGACTTCATCGCTGCAGAGCGTGAGAAACTCAGCGAGGCTGACCGTCCTTTCATGACTGTTTCAATCAAGGCTGACGAAGACACCCGTATGGGTATCATCACCGACGTCAAGCAGGAGCTCCGCCGCTGCTCAGCGCTGAAGATTATGTATGGCGCCAGAAAGGCAGCTAAGTAAACACTACCGCATTAAAGAAAAGGGTGGCTTTCACGTCACCCTTTCTTTTAATATAAAGACCCCTTGAAAATGAAAAACACCCTCAGAATTTTCGCCTTGGCACTTATGCTTATCACTGTCGCAGGCTGCGGACAGAAGAAAGCTAAATATGTATTCCTCTTTATCGGAGATGGAATGGGCTCGTCACACGTGGCCCTCGCTGAAGCTTACAAGGCTCAGGAGAGAGGCGGAATCGGGATGGATCCACTTTGCTTCACCAGCTTCCCTGTGATGGGCGAGGCAACCACATTCTCGGCGAACAGGCCGATAACCTGCTCGTCGGCGGCCGGAACCGCACTCTCCACTGGCTTCAAGACCAACAACAGCATGCTTGGAGTGGCTCCGGATTCCGTTACTAACCTGACAAGCATTACCTACAAGATACATAAGAAGAAATATGCGGTTGGCGTGGCTTCCAACGTCCAGGTCAACCACGCAACCCCTGCGTCATTCTATGCACACAATGTGAAACGCAGCGGTTATTATGAAATCGGATGCGAACTGCCTCAGACCGGATTCGAATTCTTCGCCGGCGGCGGATTCATCAACCCGCGTGACAAGGCCGGCGATGCTGAGAAATCTCTCTATGAAGTTGCCGAAAAGGGCGGCTACACCGTGGCTTACGGTATGGACGACTTCCGCGCTAAGAGGGAAGAGGCATCCAGAATCCTGCTTGTACAGAGCGAGGGTTCTGACGACATCTGTCCGTACGCTCTTGGAAGACCTCAGGGCGCACTTTCTCTCCCTCAGATAGTCTCTGCTGCAATCAGCGTTCTCGAACGTAACAGGAAGGGCTTCTTCCTGATGGCGGAGGGCGGCCTCATTGACTGGACTGCCCATAGCCACGACCTTGCGGGAACCGTCTATGAGATCCTCGATTTCGATGAGGCCATCAAGGTCGCTTATGACTTCTATCAGAAGCATCCTGACGAGACCCTCATCGTTGTGACAGCTGACCACGAGACCGGAGGGGTCGCACTCGGCCGCACGGGCTCCAAGTATGACCTCACAGCAATCGACAAGATAACCTCTGCTGCTACAACGACAGAGGTTGAGGAGTATATGAATGATGAGACCGCACTCGAGAGTGTGAACGTGGAGGCCAACATAAGCTGGACAACCACTTCGCACTGCGGCGGCCCTGTCCCTGTATGGGCCATCGGTGTCGGCAGCGAGGCATTCGCCGCACGCCAGGACAACACTGATATCCCTAAGAAAATCTGCTCCGCAATGGGCATCGAATTTTAACTCAATATGAAAAGAATACTTACCGCAGCGCTTCTGCTGGCGCTTTCGCTTGGCAGCGGCTTCGCCCAGGAACTTCCAAAAAGGGAGTTCAGAGGCGCCTGGCTTCACATCGTAGGAAACCAGCACATCAAGGAAATGAACCGTGAGCAGATTCAGGAGTGGTTCACAACCACCCTTGACCAGCTTCAGGAGTGTGGCTGCAATGCAGTTATCTTCCAGATCCGTCCTCAGGCTGACGCCTTCTATGATTCGAAACTAGAACCTTGGACCCGTTTTCTCACTGGCGAGCAGGGAGTCGCACCGGACCCTTGGTGGGACCCTCTCCAGTTTATGATTGAAGAGTGCCACTCCCGCGGAATGGAGCTTCACGCCTGGCTCAACCCATACCGCGTGACCTCGAACGACAAGGAGCAGCTCCATCCTGACCACCTCTACTTCAAGAAACCGGAAATTTTCAAACGCTACGGCAAGCAGCTTTATTTCGACCCGGGTGAGCCTGAGTCTATGAAGCATACCGTCAATGTGATAGCTGACATCGTCACCCGCTATGATGTGGATGCTATCCACTTCGACGATTATTTCTATCCGTATCCAGAGAGGTTCGAGGAGTTCCACGATGACGCTTCCTTCGCAAAATACGGCAAGGCCCAGGGCTTCGAGTACTGGCAGAAGGGTGACTGGCGCCGCCACAACACTGAGGAACTGATGCATCAGATCAGCGACACCATCAAGGCCATCAAGCCTTGGATCCGCTTCGGCATATCTCCGTTCGGCATCCACCGCAACAAGAAGGACACCCCTGACGGCAGCGGCAGCGACACCAACGGCCTCTCAAATTACGACGAGCTTTTCGCTGACGTTCCTCTCTGGGCTGAGAAGGGCTATATCGATTACATAGTTCCTCAGATCTACTGGAAGATCGGCACAAAGGCCGCTGACTATGAGATCCTGATCAAGTGGTGGAATGACAGCAATTTCAAGGGCCACCTCTACATCGGTCAGAACGTCTCCTCCTTTGATGCTCCGGACCTGAACAACCCTGCAATCACCCAGACCGCGCGCAAGATGGAACTCGTCAGAGAACTCCCTAACGTTGACGGCAATGTCTGGTGGCCGGGTTGGTCGCTCGCTCCTCAGCAGCCTTCAAGGACCCGGAACCCGAAGTTTGCGCTTCAGGATTCCCTCAAGGCAGAGTATCAGCGATTCCCGGCGCTCATCCCTGCATACACTGATATTGATGCAGTGGCTCCGGCACCTGTGAAGAGCATTTTCCGCCGCAGCGGCAAGATCTGCTGGACAGTGACCCCTACCGACGACGTGATGCAGCAGCCTCATTTCTTCGTAGTGTACAGATTCCCTGCAAAGGCTGCCGTTGACACAAGCAAGAGCGAATATATTTACAAGATAACAAGAGATGACTGCTTCATTCCTGAAAAGGCCTCTGCAGGCAAATACAAATATGCTGTGACAGTGGTTGACAAGTGCTGGAACGAGAGCCCTGTCTCCAAAACAATAATTTGGTAATGAAAAAGAGAATAGTCGATTTCCTTTCCCAGCAGCCTGAAGAGAATGTTGAAGTCAAGGGTTGGGTAAGGACGAAAAGAGGTAACAAGAACGTAGCCTTCATCGCACTCAATGACGGCTCCACAATCAACAATATCCAGATAGTATGTGATCCTGCCGCCTTTGACGAGGAGACCTTGAAGAAGGTCACCACGGGCGCCTGCCTGCGTGTGGTCGGAGACCTTGTCCCTTCTCAGGGAAGCGGTCAGGCAGTCGAGGTCCAGGCAAAGGAGATAGAGGTCTACGGAACAGCGGACCCTGACGCCTACCCTCTGCAGAAGAAGGGGCACAGTATGGAGTTCCTGCGCGAGATCGCTCACCTGCGTCCGCGCACCAACACTTTCGGTGCGGTCCTCCGCATCCGCCACGCAATGGCCTATGCAATCCACAAGTTCTTCAATGAGCGAGGATTCTGCTATCTCCACACACCTCTGATCACGGCATCGGACTGCGAGGGTGCAGGTGAGATGTTCCAGGTCACCACCCTTGACCTGGACAGTCTGCCTCGTACCGAAGAGGGCCAGATCGACTATACTCAGGACTTTTTCGGGCGCCACACCTCCCTGACCGTCAGCGGACAGCTTGAGGGCGAGCTGGGAGCGATGGCTCTAGGCAACATCTATACCTTCGGACCGACATTCCGTGCTGAGAACTCCAACACCCCGCGTCACCTCGCTGAGTTCTGGATGGTCGAGCCGGAGATGGCATTCTACGATGTCAACGATCTGATGGACCTCGAAGAGGAGTTCATCAAGTATCTCGTCCAGTATGCTCTTGACAACTGCGCGGATGACCTCGCATTCCTCAACAAGATGATCGACCCTGAGCTCATCAGCAGGCTCCAGAGTGTCATCTCCACAGATTTCGTCCGCCTGACTTATACAGAGGGTGTTGACATTCTGATGAATTGCGGCCAGAAGTTCGAGTTCCCGGTCAGCTGGGGAGTCGACCTCCAGAGCGAGCACGAACGCTATCTCGTTGAAAAGCACTTCGGCAAGCCGGTCATCCTGACAGACTATCCGAAGGATATCAAGGCGTTCTATATGAAGCAGAACGACGACGGCCGCACTGTCCGCGGAACTGACGTCCTCTTCCCTAAGATCGGTGAGATCATCGGCGGCTCAGAGCGTGAGAGCTCTCTCGAGAAGCTCAACAACCGCATTTCCGAGCTCAATATGGACACGAAGAACCTGTGGTGGTATATCGATACCCGCCGCTTCGGAAGCTGTCCTCACAGCGGATTCGGCCTCGGTTTCGAGCGCCTGCTCCTCTTTGTGACAGGTATGGCCAACATCCGTGACGTGATTCCGTTCCCTCGTACACCTAAGACAGCAGAGTTCTAGCAGTTATGATAGTCATAGGCATAGCGGGCGGCTCAGGGTCCGGCAAGACAACTGTCGTCCGGGAGATATCGAAAAGACTCAAGGAATCCAAGCAGGAGGACGTTGTGGTCATCCCGCAGGATTCCTATTACAAGGACCAGGGGCATCTGCCGATGGCTGAGCGTCAGGCCCTGAACTTCGACCATCCGGTCGCGATAGACTGGGACCTTCTGGTCTCCCAGCTGCACGACTTGAAGTCCGGCAGGGCAATTGAACAGCCGTCCTATTCATATATTACCTGTACACGCACTGAGAATGCGGTCCACGTGGAGCCCGCACCTATCATCATTGTCGAGGGCATCCTCATCTTCACCTGCAAGGAGCTGATGGATGAGATGGACATAAAGGTCTATGTAGACGCTGACGATGACGACAGGCTTATGAGGGTCATCACCCGCGACTGCAGCGAGAGGGGAAAGAATGTGGAATGGGTCATCGACCGCTATACCAAGACCGTCAAGCCTATGTACCTCCAGTTCATCGCGCCGAGCAAGCGCTATGCTGACATCATCGTCCCTCAGGGCGGACACAACAAAGTGGCAATCAACGTCCTGCTGTCGGGCATCAGACGCCTGGCACAGGAGCATCACCAGAAGATCTGATGAGTGAGAAGACAGACAGGAAGAGCAGCAGGGTCGGGTTATACACGACCCTGATCTTCCATTTGTCTGTTCTCATCATCCTGCTGGGCTTCTCTATCGGGCGGGTCGCCTCTCAGGAGACCTCATTTGTACTGGACTTCACAAAGCAGGAAGAACTTGAGAGACAGCAGAAGGAGATCGAGTTCAAGGAGGATGTCAACAAGTCGATTGACGAACTGCTCTCCTCGACTCCTCGCTCGCGCATCCGCAATGTCGCTGTAGATGCCGGCAGCAAGCTCCGTGACGACCGTTTCAAGAATCCTTCACAGGTCTATGACGAGGCGAAGGAACTGCAGCGCAAGCTTGACGCTTCAAAGCGTGATGCGCTGGCTCAGAAGGCCGCTGACGAGGCAGTCGAGGCTGCCGCCAGGAATGCATCGGATTCCCAGGAGGAGGAAGCACCCGCTTACCGCGGACCTTCCGTAATATCCTATGACCTGGGCGGCCGCAAGGCAAATTACCTGCCTGTGCCGGCCTACAAGGGTTACGGATCCGGCGACGTGCTGGTCGGAATAACAGTTAATCAGAAGGGGCGTGTCACCGATGCCACGATTCTCTCGTCCTCAACGTCCGACCCATCTGTCAACGACTTCGCGCTGGACGCAGCAAAGCGTTCGCGTTTCGCCGCATCCGACGATTCCCAGCCGCAGAGCGGCACAATTCTCTACAGATTTATCGCCCAGTAGCCTTATTCAGGCTGGTGTGCAGGGCGGAGAAGGTCGAGTACGGTCTTCACCGGATTGAAGGTCTCGAGGGGAACCTCCACAAACACCGTGTTCCAGCGGCTCATCGCACCGTTCCAGAGTCCCGGAAGCTCCAGGGCCTTCAGTTCGCGTCCCTGGCTGCTCTTGGATGAGATGAATCCTGTGTCAGGGTCCACAAAGTCGAGCAGGTTGTATTTCTCACCATCGATATTCTTCAGGCAGCAGACAAGGTCAACCGGGTTGAAGTGTGTGGCTGCAGCGAGAGCTGCCGCAGATGCAGGGTTGCTCTTGTCAATCTGCGCTCCCTCCAGAATCTGGAGCGATGTGCTGCCGTCCTTCTCTCGGATGATGAACGGACCGCCGCCAGGTTCGCCTTCATTGCGCACCATTCCGCAGACGCGGACAGGCCTGTCGAGTTTCTTGCGGAGTTTCAAGGCCCTGTCCTTGCAGTCACGGGCCACAGGCATCTCGACGCAGAGCTCCTTTGCCAGGAACTCCTCTATCTCGTTGCAGAGTTCCTGAACCTCGTCAGTGGCATAGACATCCTCCTGGACCGCTTCATATGCTTGCAGAGAGGCAGGATAAGGGTTGACGATCTGCGATGACGCTATCTGGTCGAGGGCGTAGATGTATCCGAAGATCTGGTCGCGCAGTCTGAGGGCTTCGCCCATAAGCACCTTCTTCCAGAATGCGGTTGTTCCGAGCATCCTCTCGCTCGCTACGTTGTCAATGTTCTTGATGCTAACGAGTTCAGCGTCAAGATTGTTGAGGTTATGGATAAGTGCTCCGTGTCCCGCAGGTCTGAAGAGAAGCCTCCCTTCAGGTGTCCTGAACGGCCTGTTGTCAGGGTCCACGGCGATGGTGTCCGTAGACTTGTCCTGATATGTGAAGGTGACGTTGTACTTGACGCCGTAGCGCTGCTCATATTCCGGCCGGATTTCCGCCAGTGCCTTTTCGAAGAGCTCCTGATGTTCAGGAGAGATGGTCACCACAAGGTCTGCGGTGCCGTCGGCATTGCGCATATACTCCTGGGCCTCAACAAGGTGCTCCGCGACAGCTGTGCGGACCTCTCCGTCAGCATAGCGGTGGAATTTGAGCACACCTTTCGGCTTCGCTCCGTAGTTCAGACCGTCCGGAGTGAGGGTTGCAGACAGCACTCCCGCTGCATCCTTGCCTTCAAAGAGGGCAGGGTCGTAGAATGCGAACTTTTCAATGTTGCTGACGAATTTTCCGGCAGGGGAGTCTTTGATGTCCGCCCCGGCCTCTGCCTTTTCAAGTCCGCTGAAGAGGTCCTTGAACATCCTTGAAGCGGCTCCGGAAGCGGGCACGAACTTGCATTTCCCAGCCACTTCTGCGGTTTCAAGGTATTTGACTGCCTCTTTGGCCTCTTCTTCACCGAGGACGTGGATGCCGCGTTCCGGAGTGGCGGGCGCGACTATCTTCAGCCACGGGAATCCTTTCCTGAAACTCTCGATCTGTTCTGCTACGGTTTGCTCAGTGATGCCCTGGGCTTCAATCTGGCGGAGGTCTTCTGTTGTCATATGCGGTTGATTTTTATTCCAAAGTGATTTCTCCGCTTCTGGTGCGGCGGAGGGCGGTGAGGTAGGCGCCGCTTCCCAGGGCCAGGCCGAGATCCCTCGCGAGGCTTCGGATATAGGTTCCCTTGGAGCAGCGGATCCTGACTGTGGCGGCAGGACGGCTGCCATCGGTTGTTCCGGAGGTGTGGTAGTTGTGGACATTCTTCACGACAGAGTCCACTACGTAACCGTCGCTCTCCATAACATTGTGCAGAGTGAAATCGAGCAGTTCCAGTTCGGAGATAGTGATTCTGGATGTGCTGAGTTCCACGGGCTCGCCGGCGCGTGCGTATTCGTAAGCCCTGAGACCTCCGACAATCTTGGCGGAGAACATAGGGGGAACCTGGTCCTGTTCGCCCAGAAACCCCGCAAGGGCTTCTTTTACAGCGGCGGCTGTGATATGCTCATAAGGATAGAGACAGTTTATCTCCTGCTCCAGGTCGTAGGAGGGTGTAGTCGCCCCGAATTCGATCGTGGCGACATATTCCTTCTCGTGTGACTGCAGCTGTTCTGCAATCTTTGTGGCCTTGCCGGCACATACTATCAGGAGTCCCGTGGCGAGCGGGTCCAGTGTGCCGGCATGGCCAACTTTAAGTTTCTTTGTTCCGAAGTGCCTCTGCAGTTGGAATTTGCACTTGCGGACAACATCCGCTGAAGTCCACCTGTATGGTTTGTCCACAGGAATTACGATTCCCTCCGGAAAGTCGGAGATGTCGTGGCTCAGCCGCTCTTCCAGCCAGACGGCGAGAGTGTCGTCCATCGGACAGCCCTTCAGCAGAAGATATTGTGACATAGTGTTACTTGCAGGGAATCTTGTCGATGCGGCGCTGGTGGCGTCCGCCTTCGAACTCAGCAGCGAAATAGGCCTTCACAATCTCCTCGGCTGTTTCCTGAGAGATGAATCTGCCCGGCAGGGAGAGGACGTTGGCGTTGTTGTGCTGCTTTGCGAGGGCACCGAGTTCAGGTGTCCAGCAGAGAGCGGCGCGCACGCCCTGATGCTTGTTGAGGGTCATTGAAATTCCGTTGCCGGAGCCGCAGATTGCGATGCCGCAGCAGACTTCCCCGCTCTCGACTGCATTCCCGAGAGGGTGGGCGGTGTCCGGATAGTCCATGCTTTCGGTGGAGTTTGTACCGAAATCGACGATTTCATATCCGAGTGAACTTACAAGAGGTTTCAGGGCCTCTTTCATTTCGAAGCCTGCGTGGTCCGAAGCCATTCCTATCTTTTTCATACTATCCGAGTGTTGAGATTGCATTGTCAATTCGTGAGATAACTTCATCCTTGCCCATTATCGCCATCATATCTGCGATGCCCGGGCCTTTGGAAATACCGACGAGGAAGAGTCTGAGAGTGTTCATCACCTTGCCCATAGACCATTCCTTCGATGTGATCAGATTGTGGAGTTCCTCCTCGATGTGCTCTTTCGCGAACGGCTCGATGCCCTTCACGAAGTCACGCACCTCAGGGATTATCGTCTTGACCTCGTCCTTCCAGAATTTGTTGACAGAAGCCTCGTCGTAGCGCTGAGGGGCTTCGAAGAAGAATGCGGTGAGGTCCCAGAGCTCGGTCGTGAAGTGCGCTCTTTCGCGCATCATTTCAAGGACTGCTGAGACATATCCGTCACTGAAGCCTGCGAGTCTGTCGCCAGCGAGCCTCCGGAATTCCGCGGTGATCTCGGCAATCGGTTTGAGGCGCAGGTACTCCTGATTGAACCATTTGGCCTTGTCAGGGTTGAATTTGGCACCTGACTTGACGATGCGCTCAAGGGAGAATGCCTCCACGAGTTCCTCTTTTGTGAATATCTCCTGCTCAGTGCCCGGATTCCAGCCGAGGAATGCAAGCATATTGACGAATGCCTCTGCGAAGTAACCGTCCTCGCGGTAACCGCGTGAGACCTCTCCCTCTGCGTTGACCCAGCGGAGCGGGAAAACAGGGAATCCGAGGCGGTCGCCGTCTCTCTTGCTGAGCTTGCCTTTGCCGTCCGGCTTCAGAAGCAGCGAGAGGTGTGCGAAACTCGGCTGCGAATCCTGCCATCCGAATGCTTCATAGAGCAGATAGTGGAGAGGCAGGGAAGGGAGCCATTCCTCACCGCGGATGACCTCGGTGATCTCCATCAGATGGTCGTCCACGATGTTTGCGAGGTGATATGTCGGGAGTTCGTCGGCCTTTTTCCAAAGCACCTTGTCGTCCAGAGTGTTGCTGTTGACCTCGATGTGGCCGCGGATAAGGTCGTCCATCTCGATTGTCCTGTTCTCAGGGATCTTGAAGCGTACTGTCCATCCGTTTTCGCTTTCCAGCCTGCGCACCACTTCGTCAGCGGGGAGGGTGAGCGAGTTCTTCATCCTGCCCCTTGTCTCCCAGTTGTATGTGAAGGTCTTCTTCTCTGCTTCAGCCTCTGCTCTCAGAGCTGCGAGCTCCTCGGCGGTGTCGAAGGCATAATAAGCATATCCTTTCGCAACCAGTTCCTCGGCATACTTGCGGTAGATGCCGCGTCTCTGGCTCTGGCGGTATGGAGCGTGCGGATGCCTTTCTGATGGAGTCTCCACCACATTCCCGACCTCATCGACACCTTCGTCAGGGTAGATGCCGCACCAGCGGAGAGATTCAATGATATATTCTTCTGCTCCCGGAACGAACCTCTGCGAGTCAGTGTCCTCGATGCGGAGGATGAAGTCGCCTCCGGCCTGCTTTGCGTAGAGATAGTTGTATAGGGCTGTCCTTACTCCACCCATATGGAGCGGGCCTGTAGGGCTCGGTGCGAAGCGCACTCTGCGTTTTCTTTCCATATTATGCTGTTTCTGTGTTTTCTGACGGTTGTTCCTCTGCCTGAGGCTGCGCTGCCGCCTGGGCTGCGCGGGCCTTCTTTTCATTGATCATCCTTTCGCGGCGTGTGTATGCCGGCTCCTCTTCGAGGGAGCGGATGATTCGCGGGTCTTCGGTGATCATCGGCGGCACGCCCCCGATGCGCTGCTTGTTGAGCTGCTTGCCGTTGTCGGCGGCAACAGGGAGACCTCTCTTGCGGAGTGAGAAGAGATTGCATTCATATTTGACGTCGATGCGGTTGTCGCGGTTCACCTCGTTCTCATCGATGACCGGCAGCTGCCACATCTCGAATCCCGTGGCAATCACGGTTACACTGATCTTGCCGCCCATCTCGTCGTTCTTGACTATGCCTCGCTTGAAATTGATGGTGGCGCCGGTATAGTTGGCGGTGGTGTCCATAATCTGCGAGAGTTCCTCCATTGTGATGCCGTTGGTCTCGTCACCGCTGCAGGTTATGTTGATCAGGGCGTTTTTGACGCTCTTCAGGTTGAGGTCGTTCAGAAGAGGGGATTTGAAAGCCTGCTCGACCGCCTTGACGGCGCGGCCCTCGCCCTCGGCGACTCCGATGCCCATTATCGCTACACCGCTGTTCTGCATCACCTTCTTCACGTCGGCGAAGTCCACGTTGATGAAGCCTCGGCTGGTGATGATTTCCGCAATGCTCTTGACCGCAGTGGTGAGCACTTCGTCCGCCTTAGGGAAGGCAGTGAAGATATTCATATTGCCGAAGAGCTGGTAGAGTTTCTGGTTGTCGATGATCAGGATGCTGTCAACGTGCTTGCTGAGTTCCTTTATGCCCTCCACTGCACGGTAGAGCGCCTCCTTCCCCTCGTCACGGAAAGGTATCGTGACGACGCCGACAGTGAGTTTTCCCTTGGCCTTTGCCGCTTCTGCGACTACAGGGGCTGCGCCTGTACCGGTGCCGCCGCCCATTCCGCAGGTGACGAAGACCATCTGAGAGTCGCCTTCCAGCGCCTGGTTGATCTCCTCATAGCTTTCCTGCGCAGCCTTGCGGCCGATGAGATAGTCGGTTCCGGCGCCAAGTCCCTTGGTGAGAACGGCTCCGATCTGAAGCTTGTTGGGAACAGGACTCATCTCCAGCGCCTGCTGGTCAGTGTTGCATACATAGAAGTCAACCTCCTTGATGCCGAGAGAGTACATATATGACACCGCGTTGCATCCGCCGCCTCCGACTCCGATGACAGTGATGATATTTCCGCGTTTTTCCCAAGTGGTAGGTATTAAATCTTCGTCCATGGCTTATGCGTCGTCTTTCTGGTCAAACAATTTGTCGAAGAGGCTTGGGCCGCTGATTCTGTTCTCCTTTCTGCGGCGTTCCTCCTCTTTCTTTTCTTTCTTCATCTGTTCTTTGCGTGCCTTCTCCTGCTCCTTGCGTTTCCGCTCCTCGTCCCGTTTCATCCTTTCAGATTCCCTCCTCTGGTCGCGCGCGGTCTCCTCAGGGTCGTTTCCGAAGAGATTGCGCTGTACTGGTTCGGCAGGTTGCTCTTCAGGGCGTACTTGCTGCTCACGGACAGGGGCTGTCTCCCGTGGCGCTCCAATGATCAGAGGCATTGATACCGGTGGTGCAGGTGCAGGTGCAGGCTGAGTCCTCTCAGCTATTGATTTGAAAATGCTTCCCTGCTTGCGGGCATTGGAGAGGAGAGGGGAGATTCCCTCGAGCACCAGACCTACTGCGGTTGATGAGTAGACGTCGAACGCCTCATCCACACTGCGGCCGTCTATGGAGTTGCGCGGCGCGCCAAGACGGACCTTCTGCCCGATGATGGCACCAGCAAGCTGGAGTATGTTGTCGAGGTGGCTGCAGCCGCCAGTGATGACTACACCTGAGTTGAGTCTGGATGCATATCCGGACTGCTCGATGACATAGCGGACAGCATCGAATATCTCGCTCAGGCGCGCTTCGATGATACGTGTGAGCTGGCAGAGCTCGACCTCTCCGTCAATGCCTTTGTTCTCGTTGCGGAGAATGAGCTTCTTGTTGTCCGGAGTGTACTCCTCGCAGCAGTTGCCGTGACGGATCTTAAGGGTCTCTGCCCAGTCCGATGTGATGTTCGCCACAGACTTTATGTCGTTGGTGACCGATTCGCCACCGAACGGGACAACTGCGACGTGTCTGACTATATTGTCCTTGACCACTGCGATTTCGGTGCAGGACTTCCCGATATCCACGAGTGCGGCTCCATTCTCCATCTCCGGGCGGGTGAGGACTGCGCGGGCTGATGCAACGCTGGCAAGCACTGCCTTGGAAATTCTGATGCCGCAGCCGTCAAGCACCACTCTGCGGTGGTCCATTATTGCACGCTTGCCGCTGAAGACCTTGAATTCGGCCTCAATTGTGTTGCCGGTCATTCCGATGATGTCGCTCTGAGGGATTCCCACCACATCGTCGATGTTGTATTTCTGAGGAGAGACCTCATAGACAGAATCGCCGTTCTCCAGCGCTGTGTTGAACTGAGTCTTTGTGAGGTGGTCGACCTCTTCCTGCGAGATGTAGTCCGCAGGGTTGCGGCGGCGTCCCTGGCAAGGGACATCCTTGCAGTGGATCGCCTTTCCGGAGAGACCCACGACGATCTCCGTTATCGGTTCTCCGATCTCCCTCTGTGCCTTGTCAAGCAGATCGCTGACGGTGGCCTTGACCTTGCCGTCGTTGAAGATCTCACCGCAGACAATGCCTGTCGCCGGCGCGTCGTGGTAGCTGATGATCCTGATGCCGGTTGAGACCTGCTCCCCCACGGCAAGGGCTATCTTCGATGCCCCGAAATCCAATGATGCTACTCTTCCCATTGTAAATTATTTGCAAATTATCTGATTTTTGTATTTCAAATTAACTGTGGTGTAACTTTTCTCCCCGGCATCCGGAAGGATGTTCCTGTAGAACGCCTCCAGTTTGCTGAACTTTGTGCTGATGTCGGAAGGCTGCCCGAAGATTATCCTGCGGCTGTCGACTGCAGTATAGAGAACAACGTCCCCGCTGGCGTCAATCTCAATCTGCTCGATGGTCTTCTTCCAGTACGGGCTGCTGTCGATGAATTCTGCCAGATCTATCATACTGCTTATCCAGGCGGACTGGTCGCTCGAGAAGCCCTTGTAACCGTCAGGCAGCCCGATAGGCAGGTTCCCTGTCACAATCTGCACGTCCGAAGCATTGCTCACCGGGAAAAGATAACCGTCGCAGTCAGCATAGTGGCGTTCAGACCCGTTCTGGAACCTGATGACAGGTTTGCGCTGTGTGATCTCCACCATAACCTTCTCGCCGCCGCGTACAGTATAGACTTCGGCAGTACGGATTCCTCCCATTGCCTTGATGCTCTTCTCGAGGGCGAATATGTCTATGCTGTCGCACCGGCGGTCAAGCACCATATCCGCTGCCGATTCGAGCAGTCTGTCCCTGTCGATTATAGAACTTTCAAGGGAGTCGAGTACAGTGAGGCTGACTGCACTGCACACCCTGCCGTCCCGTTCGCCGCCTATGAAGCTGCGGACGTGGTAGAAGTATCCTCCGAAGAGACCTCCAGCAAGCAGGCAGAGGGCCGTGACAATCAATATCCGTTTCACCATATCACTTCTGTCTCCCCATCATTTCTTCAATCGGACCTATGAAGCGGTCGATATCTCCCGCTCCGAGAGTTACAAGGCACTCCGGCTGCTTTTCTTCGAGGTAATGCATCAGGTCCTCTTTCGCGACAAGGACCTTGTCTGCGATTGTGACTCTCTCCAGAATCATCTCCGCGCTGACTCCCGGGATCGGCAGTTCGCGTGCCGGATATATCGGCAGCATTATGAGGGAGTCCAGACCGCTGAGCGCTTCCGCGAATTCATCTGCGAAGTCGCGTGTGCGGGTGTAGAGGTGAGGCTGGAAGATGCCGCAGATCCGTCTGCCCGGGAAGGCGTCCCTCAGAGAACTGATGGATGCCTTTATCTCGTTAGGATGGTGCGCGTAGTCGTCAATGTATGCACGTGCAGGGGTGTTGACCCTGATGTCGAAGCGGCGTTTCACGCCCTGGAACGTTGCAAGTGCGTCGTGGATTCTCTTCGGTGCCACTCCGTGGAGCAGGGCGATGGCGGAGGCCGCAACTGCATTCTCCACATTGACCCATCCCGGGACACCTACCGTGCAGTGCTCGATGGCGCCTGCCGGGTGTCTCAGGGTGAAGTCGAACTTTCCTCCCGGAAGAGGAACGATGTCCGATGCATAGAAAGCGCTCGCAGTATTGTATGCGTATCTGTAAACCTTCGCGGTTGTCTTGTGCAGCGGGACCTCCACTCCCTCCTTTATGATGAGGCAACCGTCTGAGTCTACCTGGGAGGCGAATTCTCCGAATGCTTCCAGCATATGGCCGCGGTCGTTATAGATGTCGAGATGGTCGGCGTCGGTCGAGGTGATGACTGCTATATGAGGGTGCAGCTGGAGGAAGGATCTGTCAAACTCGTCCGCCTCGGCCACGAGCACCGGGTTGCTGCTTGTGAGCAGGTTTGTGCCGTAGTTCTTCGATATCCCTCCCAGGAATGCGCTGCATCCGAGTCCGCTTGACTGCATTATGTGTGCGAGCATCGTGCTTGTAGTGGTCTTGCCGTGGGTTCCTGCCACGGCGAGGCAGCACTGTCCGTCGGCAATCCTTCCGAGGCTCTGTGACCGTTTGCAGACAGCGTAACTGTTGCTCTTCACATAGACCAGTTCACCGAAGTCCGCCGGTATGGCCGGCGTGTAGATTACGAATGTCGTCGGGATATCTTTCGGGATTGCATCGATGCATTCTTCGTAGTGGATGCTGATGCCCTCCTCCTCGAGCTCTCTTGTGAGGGAGGAAGGAGTGCGGTCATACCCCGAGACTTCAAAGCCCTTTTTCTTGAAGTAGCGGGCTATGGCGCTCATGCCGATGCCGCCGATGCCGATGAAATAATAGTGAGTATAGTTCATTCCCTCTATTTTATCAATGAAAGCACTTCGCGTGCGATGACTTCCGATGCGTCCTTTCTGGCAAGAAGGGAGATGTTGTGCTCCAGTGAAGCGATCTTCGCGTCGTCTGCCAGAAGCCCTTCCGCTACTTCAATGAGTTTTTCGCCCGCTTCGGAATCCTTCACCATCAATGCCGCATCCTTGTTGACCAGCGCCATCGCGTTATGGGTCTGATGGTCTTCAGAGACATTCGGCGATGGAACGAAAATGGTGGCCTTGCCGGCCACACAGAGTTCCGATATAGTGCCTGCACCCGCCCTTGATACAATCACGTCCGCCACGGCGTAGGCGAGGTCCATCCTTCTGATGAAGTCTGTGTAGAATACCCTGGTGGCCTTCCTGCCTTCCATAAAGCGGTCGACGCCCTCCTTGTAGAACTTGCCGCACTGCCAGATCACCTGGTAGCCGGCGTCGGCGCAGCGGGTTTCAACCCACTTGCGCATTACTGTGTTTATTGTGCCGCAACCGAGGCTTCCTCCTACAAGAAAGAGAGTCTTCTTCTCAGGGTCGAGCCCGTAGAATCTGTATCCCTCCTCCCTCTGCTCAAGTGTGGAAGGTGAGATCTCCTTGCGTATAGGGTTGCCGGTGAGGATGATCCTGTCTGCCGGGAAGAAACGCTCCATTCCCTCGTAGGCAGTGCAGATTCTCTTCGCTCTCTTGGCAAGGATCCTGTTGGTGAGGCCGGCATAGGAGTTCTGCTCCTGGATCAGGCAGGGAATCCCTCTGCGGGATGCACTCCAGAGAAGAGGGGCGCTGGCATATCCGCCTACACCCACAGCCACGTCCGGCTTGAAGTCCCTGATGACTCTTCCTGCCTTTCTGATGCTCTTGAGCACCTTGAACGGGAGTGCCAGGTTGCTGAGGGAGAATTTCCTCTGAAGGCCTGCCACTGGAAGCCCAATGATGCGGTAGCCGGCTGCAGGCACCTTCTCCATCTCCATCTTGCCTTCCGCCCCGACAAAGAGTATGTCGGCGTCAGGGCAGATGGCGGTGATTGCATTCGCTATTGAAAGGGCGGGGAAGATGTGTCCTCCGGTCCCGCCGCCGCTGATGATGATTCTAGGATTGTTCATCTGTCTGTTCCTCCTGTGGCTGTTCTTCTTGTTGCTGTTGTTCGAGGGCTTTGAGCCGGTCCTGTCTGTCAAGCTGCTTGTTGACGGAGAGGATCATCCCCACTGCGCCGCTCAGCATTATGTACGCTGTGCCTCCGTGACTGATCATCGGCAGCGTGTGGCCTGTGATAGGGATGAGCCTTACATTGACAAGTATATGCAGAAGAGCCTGGCATACTATCAGGAAAGAGAGGCCCACTATAAGCGCGCCGCTGAACGTGGTGTTGCAGCGCCTGCACAGTCTGATGCACCTGAACAGGAATATCAGGTAGAGGGCCAGGATTCCTATTCCTCCCAGCAGAAGCCCGTATTCTTCTATTATGAATGCGTATATGAAGTCTGAGAAAGCCATTGACAGAGAGTAGCGCTGTGTGCTCTTGCCAGGCCCCTTGCCGAACAGGCCGCCCTCGGAAATAGCCACCTTCGCATTGTCGCTCTGACGTTTTTCATCCAGCATCACCTGCTTCTCAATCTCGGTCATTTCAGCGGTCTGGACTTCTTCCACGCCCTTGATGTCGTTGACAAAGTCCACGATTCTGCCCTCAGCGGTGCCGAAGCGGTTGAACAGCTTGCCGACCGATGTCTTCTGGGCCTCGGGTCTGCCGGCGAAGAAAGCGTGATATATGCCGAACATAAGCGCGATGGCTGACGCCACTATGGCGATGGTCAGACCAAGGTTCTTCCAGCTGACATTCATAAAGAAGAGCAGCAGGAAACTGACCAGGGCTATCAGCAGTGCGGACGAGAAGCTGTTGGCCATCACCATCAGGCACACTGCTCCCAATGGAAGCATTATCTTCAGTGCGAACTGCTTGAAGTCGACAGTGACCTCCTCCCACAGCTCCAGCGCCTTGGCCAGATAGAGTATTACACCAACCTTGACGAACTCGAAGACCTGGAAGGTATGTCCACCTATCTTCAATCCTCTGACAGCACCGTTAAGATTGGCCTGAAAGGCGGGCACAAAGAGCATCAGAAGCATAACGACAGAGAGTCCGAAGATAGGTATCGCCAGGAACCTGTACCACCTCAGAGGGACCAGATAGGCCAGGAACAGGGCTATGAGTCCGAAAATCACAGATTTGGACTGTTCCAGGAAAATCGCCTCGCGGGTTGTGCCGCGTGAGGCTGCAAGAAAGCTGCTTGAGGAGAACACAGCAGCTATGGAGGTCATCGCGAAAAGCACGACGATGATCCAGATCACTTTGTCCCCTTTCAGTTTCAGAGCCTCTTTCATATGGATGTCTCTACAGGTTTCTTACAGCCTCCTTGAACTGGCGGCCCCGGTCTTCATAATTCTTGAAAAGGTCGAAACTTGCGCAGCACGGGCTGAGGAGCACCGTGTCGCCCGGTTTCGCCAGTGAAGCGCACACTTCCACACATTCCCTGGCGCTGTGTGTCTCGGCGGCCACCTTGTCGCCGAAAGCCTCACGTATCTTCCTGTTGTCCACACCAAGGCAGACAATCGCCTTGACTTTCTCCCTGACAAGGTCAGCGATCTCTGAATAGTCATTGCCCTTGTCCGTTCCGCCGAGAATCAGGATTGTCGGGGCGGTCATGCTCTCGAGCGCGTACCAGGTTGAGTTCACGTTGGTGGCCTTGGAGTCGTTGATGTAGAGGACGCCGCCCACTGTCATTGTCTTCTCGAGCCTGTGCTCCACTCCCTTGAAGGTGGTGAGGGCCTTCCTGATCTTGTCGTTGGTGATGCTCATCACCTTGCCGGTGATGGCTGCCGCCATCGAGTTATATACATTGTGCCGTCCTTCGAGGGAAAGGTCCCTGACGAACATATCGAAGGAGTTCTCCCCATAGTTGACGTGAATCTCACCGTTCTCTACATATGCGCCCTGCGGCTCGATATGGTTCTGGCTGAAAGGAAGTTTCTTGGCCTGGACCACAATCCTGTTGAGCTCGCCGATTGTGACCTCGTCGTCCGAGCAGAAGATGAAGCAGTCGTCCTCGGACATATTACGGGTGATGCGGAACTTCGCGTTGATGTAGTTCTGCATACAGTGGTCGTATCTGTCGAGGTGGTCCGGGGTGATGTTCAGCAGGACAGCGATGTCGGCCTTGAAGTCGTACATTCCATCGAGCTGGAAGCTGCTGAGCTCCAGGACATAGATGTCGTGCTGCTCGGTCGCCACCTGCATTGCGTAGCTCTTGCCGATGTTGCCTCCGAGGCCGACGTTGAGACCTGCGTTCTGGAGCAGGTAATAGATGAGCGACGTTGTGGTGGTCTTGCCGTTGCTTCCGGTGATGCAGATCTTCTTCGCGGTGTCGTAGTATCCGGCGAACTCGATCTCGGAAATCACTGGGATGCCGGCGTTGCGCAGGCTGACAATCATCGGGGCGGTGTCAGGAATGCCCGGGCTCTTGACCACAATGTCCGCGTTGAGAATCTTCTCTGCAGTGTGTCCTTTCTCCTCGAAAGGAATCTCCCATTTCTCGAGGTCGCTTCTGAATTTCTCTTTCAGCGCACCGCTGTCGGAAAGGAACACATCATAATTCTTGACTTTTGCGAGGACTGCCGCTCCTACGCCGCTTTCGCCTCCACCCAGTACAACTGCTCTTTTCATATTTCTGGTTAACGTATTTTCAATGTGACTATTGTAAGGAATGCCAGGATAATGGAGACAATCCAGAATCTCACGACAATCTTGTTCTCAGGCTGGATCTGGTGCGGCTTCTGGATGAGGGCGTCCGGATTCTCCTTCTGATAGTGGTGGTGGAGGGGGGACATCCTGAATATCCTGACTCCGGTACCGGTCTTCTTCTTCGTGTACTTGAAATACCATCTCTGTGCTATGACCGATAGGCTTTCCACCAGGAAGATGCCGCAGAGCATCGGGAGAAGGAGCTCCTTGCGGATGAGAATGGCGGCCACTCCGATGATTCCGCCGAGCGCGAGGCTTCCGGTGTCGCCCATAAAGACCTGTGCCGGGAATGAATTGTACCAGAGGAATCCGAGCAGGGCTCCGACAAGAGTGCAGAGGAATACTGTCACCTCGCTGCTCTCCGGGAGATACATTATGTTGAGGTACTCAGCGAATCCTGCGTGGCCTGAGACATATGCGAGAATGCCGAGAGTTGCGCCGACGATGGCGGAGACGCCCGTTGCGAGTCCGTCCATTCCGTCAGTGAGGTTGGTTCCGTTGGAGCAGGCGGTTATGATGAAGGTGATGACAAGCACATAGACTCCGCCCTGGAGCACCCTGGCGAACTGACCGTTGAAAGGAACCAGCCACTTGTAGTCGAATTCGTTGTTCTTCACGAAAGGTATGGTGGTCTGACTGTATGTCACGTCTCCGCCCGAATTCCTGTAGGTGAAGTATAGGGTGAGCCCCACGGCGATGCCGAGAACTACCTGGCCCACAATCTTGAGCCTGCCGTTCAGACCGTTCTTGTCGTGCTTGAACACCTTGATGTAGTCGTCCATGAAGCCCAGGAATCCTAGCCAGACGGTGGTCAGCACGAGCAGCAGCACGTTGACGTTCGTCAGGTCGGCGAAAAGGAGCACCGGGACGAGGATGGAGATGAGGATGATGATTCCGCCCATTGTCGGAGTGCCCTTCTTCTGCAGCTGTCCCTCGAGCCCGAGGTCTCTGATGGTCTCGCCGATCTGCTTTTTCTGGAGCAGCGCGATGATGCGTTTCCCGACAATCAGGGATGTGAGGATTGCGGTGACGGCGCAAAGGATGCTTCGCACTGAAATGTACTGCATCAGTCCCGAACCGGCGAAGTCGGCGCCTGAGTTCCTGAGGTATTCAAAAAGGTGGTATAGCATTTTATGAGAGTTCTGCGAATGTTTCAGCAATCACTTCCTTGTCGTCGAAGTGGCGTTTTTCTGTTCCTATTATCTGATAGTCCTCGTGACCCTTGCCGGCGACGAGTATCACCGCTCCCTCCGGGGCAGTGATTATGGCGGTGCGTATGGCTTCCCGTCGGTCTGTGATGAAGAGACTCTTTGCGCGGGCCTTGATGTCCATCCCCGCCTTGATGTCGCGGATTATCTCTTCCGGGTCTTCGTTGCGCGGGTTGTCCGAGGTGACAACCACCTTGTCGGCATACTTCGCCGCAATGACACCCATCTCCGGCCGCTTGCTCCTGTCGCGGTTGCCGCCACATCCGAACACGCATATGAGACAGCGGTCACGTCCTGTGTCCCTGAGGGTCCTGAGCGCATTCTCGAGTGCGTCAGGAGTGTGGGAGTAGTCCACAACTGCGGTGATGTCGCTGCCTCCCTTGAGGTATTCCAGGCGTCCTGCCACCGGACCGAGCGCGCTCAGGCCGACGAGCACCTCCTCCGGCTTCGCCCCGAGAATCACTGCGCAGGAGTAGACTGCCAGCAGGTTGTATGCATTGTGGGCCCCGATGAAGCGGGTCCAAACTTTTGTGCCTCCGATATTGAGTTCCATCCCCTCGATGCTCTCCTCCACCATCTTCGCGCGGAATTCTGCAGGGCGGGTGCAGGAATAAGTCCTTACTTTCGCCCTGGTGTTCTGAACCATCACCTCGCCGTTCCTGTCGTCTATGTTGACGAGGGCTGAGGCATCTTCAGGAAGAAGGTCGAAGAATCGCTTCTTGCAGTCGCGGTACGCCGCGAAGGTCTTGTGGTAGTCCAGATGGTCGTGTGTCAGGTTGGAGAAGATGGCCACCTTGAACTCGAGGCCTGCGATGCGCTCCTGGTCTATGGAATGTGAGCTGACCTCCATAAAGCAGTAGGAGCATCCCTTGCTGGCCATCCTGTCAAGGAGCCGGTTGAGGGAGATGGGGTCCGGAGTGGTGTGTTCGGTAGGGATCTTCACTCCGTCAACATAGTTCGCTATCGTTGAGATGAGTCCGCAGCTCCATCCCATATTGGTGAAGAGGTTGTAGAGCAGGGTGACAGTGGTGGTCTTGCCGTTGGTCCCTGTGATTCCGACCAGATTGAGTTTTCCGGATGGATGGTCATAGAAGTTGTCAGCAGCAAGGGCGAGAGCCAGGCGGCTGTCCTTCACCCCGATATATGTGGCGGCGCTGTCACCGGGCGCTGCAAAGCAGCCTTCCTGGTAGATTACGGCAGAAGCGCCGGCCTCGACGGCCTTGCCTATGAAGCGGTGCCCGTCCGCCTCTGTCCCGCAGACCGCTATGAAAAGCGAGCCTGCAGTGCAGGTGCGGGAGTCGAAAGTCAGGTTCCCGATCTCTATTTCAGTGCTGCCGCTGACGGCTGTACACTCAATTGACTTCAGTATCTTTTCCAGTATCATTTCTGACGTTCCCCTCTTTAAGTGTGAGTTTTATATCTGTGCTCTTCGGTGCGCCTGCGGCAGGCGTCTGGGAGACCACTTTTCCCTTTCCCTCAAAATCCACGGCATATCCGGCTTTCTCAAGAAGCGCGACGGCATCCCTGAGCCCGAGTCCCCTGACATCGGGGACAAGTCCCGCCGAGCAGGCCTGTGCACGGTCGACATCCTTCACGTCCTGCTTCTCCGGCAGCCTGTCGCCCGCCTTGACCGGCTCCTGCCAGTCCACTGCATATGCATATATGTTCTCGGCAATTTCGCGGAACACCGGTCCTCCCCAGGTCGCGCCATAGAAATAGTGGCTGGTGAGTTCCGAGTAGACCACTGCTATCATCGAGTATTTCGGCTTGTCGTACGGGAAGATTCCCACGAATGTGGCCTGGTGCATGAACTGGCCGTTGGCTGCCGAGTATCCGCGTCTTCCCTGAGCGACCCTCGAGGTTCCTGTCTTGCCGGCTACTTCGACCGGGCAGCCCTTGAACACACGGTATCCGGTCCCGCGCTCATTGGTGATGACGCCTCTCATTGCTTCGCGGACAGTGGCTGCAGTCTCCTTTGATGCGACTCTTCCGAGTTCGACCGGCGGGAAGTCCCTGATGATGACACCGTCCTTCTGATAGTTCTTCACCAGATGGGGCTTCATCATCACTCCGTCATTCGCCAGCGCGTTGTAGAAGTTCAGCGTATGGAGAGGAGTGACCTCTACCACATAGCCCATCCCGATCTGAGGGAGGTCGGTCGGACTCCACAGAGGATTCTCCGGACCCCTGACCCCGGCATTCGCCAGTCCTCTTATCTCCAGAGGGATGGAGTCGAGTATCCTGAGTGCGTGCAGCTTGTCTATATATTCCTGAGGGTTGTTGCCGTAGTTGTTGCCAACCTGCATCCTGAAGACATTGTTGGAGGAAATGGCGAATCCCTGGCGGACGCTTATGGAACTGTAGTTGCGCAGATATGTGTCGGCAGGCAGCGGTTTGCCCTTGAAACTCCAGTTGACGACGGCCGGCATCTCAGTATCGAGAGTGACCTTCCTGTCCTCAAGCAGGATTGTGAGCGCTGTGGCCTTGAAGACAGAGCCGGGCTCGCCCTTGCGACCGATGGCGTAGTTGTAGGTCTCGTCGAAGCCTCCGTTGGTCTTTTCCAGGTTGACCATCGCCTTGATCTCGCCTGTGGCCACCTCCATCACTATGACAGTCCCCGCGTGAAGGTCGTCGTTCTTGTTGAGAGTGTTGCGGAGAGCGTTCTGTGCTATGTCCTGGATGTCAATGTCGATAGTGGTCTGGACATCGATGCCGTCGACCGGCTCGGTCACCTCGCGGTCGTAGTCGTCAATCCACTGATTGCCTTCTGTCAGGCGAAGCGGCCGCGATCCGTTGGTGCCGCGGAGAATGGAGTCGAGGCCTCCCTCGATGCCGATGGTCGGGGTCTCGTCCTGAGACTTGATGTAGCCGAGGGTGCGGAAGCCGAGACGGCCGTAAGGGTAGGTGCGGTGGTCAACCTTCTCCTCGCTGCGGCCTCCCCTGGAACGTCCTTCTCTCAGGATAGGGAAGGAGGAGACCTCCTGCATTTCCTGATAGGTCAGAAGACGGCGGTTGAGCACAAGATAGCGGGACCCCTTGTTGAGCCCTTCGGCCCTGCGCTCGACAATCATCTTCTTGTATTCAGACGGCTTCCTGTCCTTGTAGAACTCAGAGAGGCAGATGGCCAGGGAGTCGATGCCGCTGTTGAAAACTGTGTCCTTCGCCTGAACGCAGTCCATCCCCATCCTGTATTCCGGGATGGAGAAGGCGAGGTATCTGCCATCGTCCGAGAGGATGCTGCCGCGTGTGCACGGTAGCACGCTCTCTGTCCTGGTCTTCTTGACGACGCTTCTGTCTTCAGGCCTGTGGATGAACTGTAGGTCGATGATCCTTGCAATCACAATCACTGCTATTGCGAGGATCGCAACATATGCGACGCCTATCCTTCTGGTGTTGACTTTCATTTCCTGTCCTCCAGAACGATTCTTTTCGGCGGCACGGACGGTGCCTTGAGCGAAGAGTTGCAGCTTTTGAGCATCCTGTCGACCTTGGTTCGGTTGTTCATACCGACCACGTCCAGGGTGCGCTGCTGGTAGCTGATGCGGAGTTCCTGGATGATGCGTTCGTTGTTGCGCACCTCCACGAGTCTCCTTTCTGCGCCGAGGGTCCAGCCTATGCTGAGACAGACGAAGACAAAGATATAGACGATGAAACCAAGCTGACGGTCCCAGCCGTGCTTGATTATGGCATCGCCGCTGAGGTAGTCCACCAGCCGGTCAAACAGAGATTTGATTTTACCTTTCGTCATCGTCAACAAGCCTTTCGGCAACCCGAAGCTTCGCACTGCGTGCGCGGGTGTTGGAAGAGATCTCCTCCTCAGAAGGAAGAATCGGTTTCCTGTTGCCGCGTTTCAGCAGTCCCGCCTGTACGGCGTCCCTGATCGAGTTCTTGACGATGCGGTCCTCCAAAGAATGGTATGTTATGACAGCAATGACACCGCCCGGGGAGAGCGATTTCAAAGCCCCTTTCATAAACCCTTCCAGGGAAGTCATCTCGCCATTGACTTCAATCCGGAGAGCTTGATATACTTTAGCCAAATACTTATGCTCTAAAAATTTAGGCAGAACGCTTTCGATGGCTCTGCCTAAATCGGCAGTGGTCTTTATGGGTTCCTTCTCCCTTGCTGCACAAATCAGTTCCGCAATCCTCCTGCTCCCTTCCAGCTCCCCATAAAGAGAGAAGATACTCTCTAACTTCTCTCCACTATAACTATTTACTATATCTGCGGCGCTCTTCTGCGCCAGTGCATTCATCCTCATATCCAGCGGAGCGTCTTCGAAACGGAAGGAGAACCCCCGTTCCCCTGTGTCGAACTGGTGGGAGGAGACCCCCAGGTCAGCAAGTATTCCGTCTGCTCCGCTGCAGCCCAGGTACCTCAGAAAGTTGTGCACGAACCTGAAATCATTGTGCACTACTGTGAGCCTCCTGTCGTCAGGGGCGTTCGCGACAGCGTCCGCGTCCTTGTCGAAGGCGATCAGCCGGCCTTTAGGACCGAGCTGTTCAAGTATCGCCCTGCTGTGGCCCCCTCCGCCGAAAGTGGCGTCCACATAGACACCGTCTTCCTTGATGGCCAGGGCTTCCACGCTCTCACGAAGAAGGACGGGTGTGTGATATCCAGACATCCCGGCACCCTCTCCGCCTATCCGAGTATCTTCTCGGCGAGAGCCACATACTCCTGGCTCTCCATCTCTCCGGATTCGTATTTGTCCTTGTCCCAGACCTCGATGATGTCGTTGTTGCCTGCGAAAATGACCTCCTTTGAGATTCCTACCTTGTCGAGAAGATGTTTCGGAATCATGATACGTCCGAGTTTGCCGTCCGGTTCGACAACAGCTGTCCCTCTCATATACTCCCTCCAGAAGATGGCGTTCTCCCGATTGAAGAGGTTGAGTCTCTCTCTGACTTTTTCAGAGTCTTTCTCCCACTGTTCGTAGGTGTACATCTCGATACAGTCGGAGAAGAGGGATTTCTTGACCACGAAGCGCAGGTCGGCATTCTCTCCGAGCAGGGACTTGAAGGCGGAAGGGAAGATCAGTCTCCCCTTGTCATCAACTTTTGCCTTGTAGCTGCCGATGAATTTTGCCATTCTGCCCGTGCTCCTTTATAGTTTGTGATGTGTAACGCAAAATTAAGGATAATTTTCCACTTTCTTACAAAATTTTACAAATTTTTACACAAGAAATGAACAACGGTTCAAAACAGACCGAAAAGAGGATGGCCGAAAGGGTCATCCTCTTCTTCTGGCAAGAGTTGATTGTATGAGCTGAAAGCAGCGGAGCGCCAAGGTCAAGCACCGCTGCTATTTCAAAAACCTGCCAGGGCCTCAAGCGAAGCCGCAGCAGGTTCCCGTGGCCACGTCTCTGCTCCGCTGCGGAGCCACAGGGGTTTAGCAGATTTTGCGGATGATGTTGATTCCGTCGCGGACCGGAAGTATGAAATTCTCCACTCTGGAGTCCCCGGCCACGAGGTCGTTGAAGGCAAGGATACCCTGGGTCTGGCGGTCGCGCGGAGGCTCCTTCTCGTAGACCTTGCCGTCCCAGAGCACATTGTCGGCAAGGATGTAGCCGCCCGGGCGGACCAGATCTATAACTGTCTGATAGTAGGCCACATATTCCCGCTTGTTGGCGTCAATATAGACAAGGTCGTAGGTCCCGTCCAGTTCGGTGACCACCTCTTTGGCGTCACCGAAGATGAGGTTGACCTTCTCCTCCACGCCGGCTCTCGAGAGACCCTCACGGATGAGGTCCTCCATCTCGTCGTTTATCTCCACGGAGTCCACCCGGCCTCCTTCCGGAAGCGCGCCTGCCAGGCAGATGGTGGAGTATCCTGTGAAGACGCCGAGTTCAAGGACACGCTGCGGCTTGAGCATCAGCACGAAATGGCGCAGCAGCGCTCCGACGCTCCTTCCGGAGAGCATCCTTGCGTGGTTTGTGCGGAGATGGGTCTCGCGCTCCAGCCAGTCGAGGGCTTCGGAGACAGGGGACGAGAAGTCGCGGAGGTATTGTTCGAGCGGGTCCATTGCTATTTGTAGATGAGGGTTGAGAGGCGGTCCTGTGCAAGCACTGTGCGGGCCGTTTCCTGAAGTTCTTCAGATGTGATGGCGTTGATTCTGCGGCGGACCTCGTCGTCATCCATAATCCTGCCGAAGACCATAAGGCTCTTGCCCATTGAGAGGGCCTGCGACTCGCCGTTGTCGGAGGAGATTGCCAGCTGACCCAGCAGTTGCTTCTTGGCTGCGCGCAGCGCCTTGTCACCAAGCGGCTTGTCGCGCATCAGCGATATCTCCCTGCCGACGAGTTCAATGCATTTTTCGAGGTTCGGCTTCTCGCACCCGAAATAGATGAGGAAGGAACCGCTGTCGGCATACTGGGTGAAGGTGGAGTCGATGCCGTAGACAAGGGCGTTCTTTTCCCTCAGCACCTGATTGAGGCGGGAGTTGGAACTCGGCCCGCCGAGTATGTTGGCCAGCAGTATGAGGGACAGCCTCCTCTCTCCGTAGAAGGAGCAGGCGGTGGTCCCGATTATGCAGTTGGTCTGGTGATTCTTCTTGGAGACTTCCTTGAAGAAACGGGCTCCGTCGACAACTGAGGAGACCGGTTCCTCAAAGGCTCCTGAGGCTGGCTCGTACCCTGCCGGGACATATTTCTCAACTGCCTGTGCTGCAATCTTTTCAGCGCGCTGGGGAGACAGGCCGCCGACAATGGACAGACACATGTTCTCAGGCCTGAAGCCGGTCCTGACATATGCCTTCAGATCTTCGGATGAAATTTTCCTGAGGCTTCTGGCGGTGCCGAGGATCGACCTGCTCAGCGGATGCCCTTCGAAGAGCAGTGCCTCGAAGTCCTCAAAGATGCACTCGGAAGGGGAGTCCTTGTACATATTGATCTCGTCTATCACTACGCAGCGCTCCTTCTCAAGCTCCTTCTGAGGGAAAGTCGAGGTGAATGCGAGCTCGAAGAGGAGGTCTGCGGCTTTCGCGGCATCCTCCTTCAGGACGGTGGCGTAAAGCACCGTCTCCTCTTTGGTTGTGTAGGCGTTGAGCTCGCCTCCGCACTTCTCCAGCCTGTCGCTTATCTCTTTGGGGGTGCGTTTCTCAGTGCCTTTGAAGAGCATATGCTCTGTCATATGGGCGATGCCTTCCAGTTCTTCGGGCTCGTTCCTTGTGCCGGACTTGACGGTCAGTGCGATATGTATGACCTGGGACCTTGTGTTCCTTGAAGCGAACTTCAGCCCGCAGGGGAATGTTTTTGTGTGAATCATGGGGCAAAAGTACATATATTTTCGTACCTTTGTAAATCCTAATCCCGACAATGATGACAATCAAGCAGGCGGTGTTTGCCGGAAGCAGTCAGAACGTTGCCCAGAAGCCTGCGGCACGGTATCCGGAATTCGCTTTCATAGGGCGGAGCAATGTCGGGAAGTCCTCCCTCATCAATATGCTCTGCAACAGGAAGGGGCTCGCGCACACATCCGCGACTCCCGGCAAGACGCAGCTTGTGAACCATTTCCTCATCAACGACAGCTGGTATCTGGTCGACCTTCCCGGCTACGGCTATGCCCGCCTCGGAAGAGAGGGCCGCGAGAAGCTGGAGAAGACCATCGACAACTACATCACCTCTTCCGAGGACCTAATACTGCTTTTCGTGCTGCTGGACTCGCGCCACGACCTCCAGAGGATTGACCGCGACTTCATCAACCGGCTCGGTGAGGAGGGTGTGCCCTTCGCTATCATCTACACCAAATGCGACAAGAGGGGGCCTGTGGCTCTCCAGGAACAGATCGACAGGAATTCCGCGGAGCTTCTCGAGAACTGGGAGGAACTTCCTCCAATATTCAAGAGTTCCGCCGAGACTTCGGCCGGCCGTGAGGAGATTCTGGATTACATCGGACAAATACTCTCAACTTTATAAACTCTCTAACCCTTATGGAACAATACGTACACAAAATCAAGGTTTTCGCCTGCAGGGGCTCGCGTTATTTCGCTGAGATGATAGCAAAGCATCTCGGCATCGAACTCGGTGAATCTGAAGTGACCGCTTTCAGCGACGGTGAATTCCAGCCGATTTACAAGGAAAGCGTCCGCGGCGCTACAGTGTTCATCGTCCAGAGCACATTCGCTCCTGCCGACAATCTGATGGAACTCCTTCTTATGATTGATGCGGCACGCCGTGCTTCCGCCTATAAGGTCAACGCCGTCATCCCTTATTTCGGGTGGGCGCGTCAGGACCGCAAGGACCGTCCGCGCGTCTCCATCGGTGCGAAGCTCGTGGCAAATATGCTTCACGCAGCGGGCTGCGACCGCGTCATGACTGCAGACCTGCACGCAGACCAGATCCAGGGATTCTTCGATTTCCCTGTCGACCACATCTACGCAAGTTCCCTCTTCATACCTTATATCAGCAAGCTCAATCTCGAGAACCTCTCCATCGCTTCTCCTGATATGGGCGGCGCCAAGAAGGCCAACATCTACTCCCGCCATCTCGGCGTCCCTATGATCATCTGCCACAAGTCCCGTGAAAGGGCAAACGTAGTGGGCTCGATGACCGCCATAGGTGATGTCGAAGGCCGCAACGTGGTGATTGTGGATGATATGGTCGACACCGCCGGCACTATCACCAAGTGCGCCAACCTTCTTATGGAGAAGGGCGCCCTCAGCGTGCGCGCTGTCTGCACCCATCCGGTCCTCTCGGGAGCAGCATACGACAAGATCAACGAATCGGCCCTCCAGCAGTTCGTAGTAACCGACACAATCCCTCTGAGGACTGATGTCGACACAAGCAAGTTCACCGTCCTCTCAATGGCATCTCTCTTCGCCGACGTCATCGACAGAGTCTACCACAACGAGGCCGTGAGCGGAATGTTCATGTTCTAACATATGATACTTGAAGAAAGTCTCGAAACAGGCAGGGTCCACGACATCATAACCGGCAAGATACGCGGTTATTTTGAATCGGCAGGCAAGAAGAAGGCCGTCCTCGGCCTCTCAGGCGGCATTGACTCTGCAATAGTGGCGGCGCTTGCCGTGGACGCTCTCGGAGCTGAGAACGTCCACGGCATCCTTATGCCGTCGCAGTTCTCCTCCCTCCACTCCGTCTCCGACTCGGTGGACCTGGCAGACAACCTCGGCATCTCCTACGATGTGATTCCCATCGAGAAGATATACAAGCGGTTCATGCTGGAGATGCACGAGTACTTCGAGATAGGGAAGTGGTCCGTTGCCCAGGAGAACCTCCAGGCGCGTACACGCGGCACGATACTGATGACCTATTCCAACCGCTTTGACGCCCTCCTGCTCAACACTTCCAACAAGAGCGAGCTCTTCACCGGCTACGGCACCCTCTACGGCGACCTCTGCGGCGCTATGATGGTCATCGCCGACCTCTACAAAGTCCAGGTCTACGAGCTCTCGAGATACGAGAACACACTGGGGGAGAAGCCTGTCATCCCTGAGTCGATTCTCACCAAGGCTCCGTCAGCCGAACTCCGTCCTGGCCAGAAGGACAGCGACTCCCTCCCTGCATATGAGGAGCTGGACCCGGTCCTCCACGCCTTGCACGAAGAGGGCCTTCCGGCAGACGAGGTGGTGGCCCGCGGCGCATCCCGCGAACTTGTTGACAGAGTCCTCCGTCTCAAGAGAGGCGCCGCTTTCAAGACCCTCCAGATCCCTCCGGTGATTGCAGTCGGCCCGAAGCCGATTGTCCCTGAGTTCAAATGCATCTGATTTAATGAAGACATTCCTCCTTGCAGCTCTGATACTCGCAGTCGGTGTCGCCGGAATGGCGGTCACAATCATTGTCAAGAAAGACGGCAAGTTCCCGGACGGCGAGATATCCCATAACAGGGAACTCCGCAAGCGGGGGATCATCTGCGCGAAGGAGGAGGAGCTCCGCCTTTGGGGCAGGAAGAAGAACCATAAGGGCGGAATCCCTCACGACTGCCCGGAAGGAGGCTGTGAGGGATGCGCTTTCAATCAGATCAGTCAGTCAGGACAGCCTTCCTGAGTTCGAAGTTCTGACCGAGATATTTCTTGCGCACTTCAGGATTGTTGGCAAGCTGTTCGGCAGTGCCGCTCTCAAGGATCGCGCCTTCGTACAGAAGGTAAGCGCGGTCGGTGATTGCCAGCGTCTCGTGGACGTTGTGGTCGGTGATGATGATACCGATGTTCTTGGTCTTGAGCTTGGCGATGATGTGCTGGATGTCTCCCACGGCAATAGGGTCGACGCCTGCGAACGGCTCGTCGAGCATTATGAACTTGGGGTCGATGGCGAGCGCGCGGGCTATCTCGCAGCGGCGCCTCTCACCGCCGGAAAGCTGGATGCCGAGACTCTTGCGCACCTTTCCGAGGCCGAACTCCTCAATCAGTGACTCCAGTTTCTCCTCGCGTTCTGCGCGGGTGTAGTCCTTCATCTCCATCACTGAGAGGATGTTGTTCTCGACGCTCATCTGACGGAAGACGGAAGCCTCCTGTGCAAGGTACCCCACGCCCATCTGAGCCCTCTTGTACATCGGGAAGTCCGTTATCTCGGTTTCATCAAGGAATATCCTTCCGGCATTGGCCTTGATGAGTCCTGCTATCATATAGAAACTGGTGGTCTTGCCTGCTCCGTTAGGCCCGAGGAGACCTACGATCTCGCCCTGGTTGACCTCTATTGAAACGCCCTTCACGACAGTGCGTTTGCCGTATTTCTTGACAAGGTTTGTGCAGAAAAGTTTCATCGTCAGTTTGTCTCTAATTCAAAATCGTTGCTGAGTGCTCTGAATTCGGGGGAGTTCTCCTGCAAATACTTCGCCTTTTCTGAAGGCATATAAGGTCCGCGCTCCACCTGCTCCGCCGCCTTGACGTCCACGGCGAGGATGACGGAATCTTCTCCGAGGCATTTGCGGAGGAAAGATTCAAGGCGAGTGCGGCAGTTGCGGTCAATCCATTCCTTCTGTGCGGCGTTGCCGACCTCGAACCGGATGTTGCCCTCTCCGTCGCGGGAAGGAGTAGCACCCGAGATGGCTGAGGAGAGACGCGGCATCTTGGACTCGCTCTCTGCCAGGGCCTTCCAGGCCTCTGCCAGGGTGAGGGCCGGTTTTGCCTCTGCGGCCGGGGCGGCTCCGGCGGGAGCTTCTGCCGCAGGCTTGGATGAGAGTTCCTGCATCATTGCCTTGATGGAAATGCCTCCGCTCTTGCGTACAGGCTGAGGGGCAGGCTGTGCAGCCGGCTGCTGAACCGTCTGCTGTGCAGGCTGTGCCTGCGGGGCTGTCGTCACCGGTGCCGGCTGAGGCTGTGCCGCAGGTGCGGCGAAGCGGGTGATGAGATTACATATCTTCATCATCGTGAACTCGATGGAGAGGCGGGGGTTGCCGCTCTGCTTGTAGCCGGCCTCGCACGCAGTGGTCAGGCCGAGTGCCTCGAAGATGAATCCGACAGGACACTTCTGCGCGTACTGCCTGTATTTGGCAGCGACCGAAGGTGCGAGTTCCATCAGAGTCTGGGAAGCCTCGTTCTTGCAGACCATAAGGTCGCGGAAATGGGAGCTGAGACCGCCTATGAAGCCGAGGGCGTTGAACCCCTTGCTGAGAATTTCGTCGAAAGTGAGCAGCGCGTGGAAGCAGTTGCCCGACAGGAAGTCGTCAGTAAGGCTGAAATAGTATTCGTAGTCGAGGACGTTCAGGTTGCGGATGACCTGCTCGTAGGTCACTTCGCGCCCGCAGAACGCCACTGTCTGGTCGAAGAGTGTGAGGGCGTCGCGCATCGCACCGTCAGCTTTCTGGGCTATGATGTGCATCGCATCCTCGTCCATCGTGATACCCTCCTGCGAGCATATGTGCTTCAGGTTGCGGACCATATCCTCGATGCGGATGCGGTTGAAGTCGAAGGTCTGGCAGCGTGAGAGCACGGTCGGGATGATTTTGTGCTTCTCTGTGGTGGCCAGGATGAAGAAGGCGTGTGCGGGCGGTTCCTCGAGGGTCTTGAGGAATGCATTGAAAGCGGCCTGTGAGAGCATATGGACCTCGTCGATGATATAGACGCTGTAACGTCCGATCTGCGGAGGTATCCTCACCTGGTCGGTCAGGGCGCGGATGTCATCCACCGAGTTGTTGGACGCGGCATCCATCTCGTGGATGCTGTAGGAACGTCCCTCGGCGAAGGAACGGCAGGATTCGCACTCGCCGCACGGCTCAAGTCCGGGCCCCGGGTTGGAACAGTTGATGATCTTGGCGAAGATGCGGGCGGCGCTGGTCTTGCCGACGCCTCTCGGCCCGCAGAAGAGGTATGCGTGAGCAAGTTGTCCGCGCTCGATGGAGTTCTTGAGAGTGCGGGCGATGTTCTCCTGCCCCAGGAGCGCCCCGAAACTGGAAGGGCGGTATTTTCTGGCAGATACGATGAATTGTTCCATAGCTTACAAAAGTACAAAAAAAGTTGAGATTAATTGCTATATTTGTAGGAATGGATGACAACAGCAACATAGGCCTGCTCGAGCTGCAGGAAATGGTGGCCGCCGCTATCGACGGCTCATTCTCCGCCAGGCTGTGGCTGAGGGCTGAGGTCAGCGAGATGAAGGTCAATCCGAGCGGCCACTGCTATCTGACTCTGGTCGAGAAGGATCCTTCCGGCTACAGGCTGCTGGCCAGGGCATCCGCTGTCATATGGGCCTCCACCTGGCGTCTCGTCAGAGCCTGCTTCGAGTCGGAGACCGGACAGCCTCTCTCCGCAGGGATGAATATCCTGGCCCGCGTCCAGGTGCAGTACACCGCGCTCTACGGCCTTTCGCTCATCATCTGCGACATCGACCCTTCTTATTCCGTGGGAGCCCTGGAGGCCGCCCGCCAGAAGACCATCCGCCGCCTGGAGGAGGAGGGTATGTTCGATATGAACCCGTCCCTGGAACTTCCGCGTCTGCCGCGCAGGTTTGCTGTCGTGACAAGTGCCACCGCGGCCGGGTACCGTGATTTCGAGCGGCAGCTGCACGGGAATGAATACGGCTTCCGCTTCCGGACGGAACTGTTCCAGGCTGTGATGCAGGGAGATGCCGCCCCCGCCAGCATAATTGCCGCCCTCGACAGAGTTGCGGCGGAGCAGGAACGCTTTGACGCTGTCCTCATCCTCCGCGGCGGAGGAGGGGCTGTGGATATGGTCTGCTTCGACGACTATGAGCTGGCCGTGAATGTGGCGCAGTTCCCGCTGCCTGTGCTGACGGGCATCGGTCACGACCATGACCTCCACATCATCGATATGGTGGCCCACACTTCCGTCAAGACACCTACCGCACTGGCGGACCATATTGTCGGCATATTCTGTGACGAGGAGTATGCCGTCGATTCCCTTGCCGCAAGGGTCAGGGCCGCGCTTTCCGGCAAGAGCGGCCGGGAACACGCTGTCATAGACCGCCTGCTGGCGGCTGTCCGTACTGCAGCGGTCCTGCGTTATGCTTCAGAGACTCTGCGTATCGAGCGGCTCTGTCACAGGATAGCTGCCGCAAGCCCCGCAGATGTGCTGGAGAAGGGCTTCGCGCTTGCTGTCAGGGACGGAAGGAGGATTTCGTCGGCATCTGAGGTGAAGTCCGGCGACAGGCTGACACTCGTTTTCAAGGACGGCAGAACAGAAGTTATTGTGATATGAACAAAGATATGAAATATGAGGATGCCGTGAAGGAGCTTGAGGCTCTTGTGGCAAAGATCGAGGACCCGGCAAATGACCTCTCCGCCGTCGGCGAAGAGGTGAAGAAGGCTGTGGAACTTGCAAAGTGGTGCAAGGCTTATATCAAGGAGGGGGAGGAGAATGCCGAACGGCTTCTGAACGGAGGTACAGATGAAGATATATAACAGCGACCAGTGGCTCAAGCCGTTCAAGGAGGCGATTGATCGCCGCAACAGGCTGATCCTCACCCGTAAGGAGGAGATAGCCGGCAGCGGCCCGCTCAAGTTGGCCGTCAACGGCGAACTGTATTACTGCCTGCACCGGGAGAACGGATGCTACGCTTTCAGGGAGTGGGCGCCGAACGCCTCGAGAATATATCTGATCGGGGATTTCAACGGATGGAAAAGGTCAGAGCAATGGGCGCTGCATCCAATTGGCGGCGGCACCTGGGAACTGATGGTGCCCGCTGCGGCAATCCGCCACGGGGACCTTTACAAATGGTATGTCGAATGGCCCGGCGGAGGCGGCGAGCGCATTCCGGCATATGCCACGAGATGTGTCCAGGATGACCAGACCAAGGCCTTCTGCGCGCAGGTCTGGGATCCGGAGGAACCTTACCGCTGGCGCAGGAAACGCGGTCCGAGGGTTAAGAACCCGCTTATCTACGAGGCCCATATAGGAATGGCCGGCGAAGAGCCGAGGGTTTCCACCTTCGAGGAGTTCAGGCTCAATGTCCTGCCCCGTGTCAGAAAGCTAGGATACAACACTCTGCAGCTGATGGCGCTGCAGGAGCATCCCTATTATGGCAGCTTCGGCTACCAGGTCTCGAGTTTCTTTGCGCTCAGCAGCCGGTTCGGCACACCGGAGGAGTTCAAGGCCCTGGTTGACGACGCGCACGGTATGGGGATAGCAGTGATAATGGATGTGGTGCACAGTCACGCCGTGAAGAACGAAGTCGAGGGACTGAGCCGTCTTGACGGTTCATACACAACCTATTTCCACGAGGGACCGCGCGGGGAGCATCCCGCCTGGGGGTCACGCTGCTTCGACTACGGAAAAGGCGCCACAATACACTTTCTGCTCTCGAATCTCAAGTACTGGATGGAGGAGTATCATCTCGACGGCTTCCGCTTCGACGGTGTCACAAGCATGCTCTATCTGGACCACGGGCTGGGACGCGACTTCACCGACTACGGCTGCTATTTCACAGGCGGGGAGGATGAGGACGCACTGGCATACCTCGGTCTGGCCAACATCCTTGTGAAGGAGCTTGACAGGAACGCCATAACAATCGCAGAGGATATGTCCGGGATGCCGGGCCTCGCCGCTCCGGTAAGGGACGGCGGCGCCGGCTTCGGCTACAGGATGAGTATGGGAGTGGCAGACCACTGGATCAAGTGGATCAAGGAACTTTCGGACTGGCAGTGGAGCATGGGGGAGATTTTCTACGAGCTCACCCGCAAGCGCGATGATGAGCGGACCATAAGCTATGCCGAGTGTCACGACCAGGCCCTGGTGGGCGACAAGACAATCATCTTCCGTCTGATAGACAAGGAGATGTACTGGTCGATGGACAAGGCTTCGAAGAATGTTGCGGTTGACCGCGGAGTGGCTCTCCACAAACTGATAAGACTCGTCACACTGGCCACGGCCGGCGATGGATATCTCAATTTCATGGGAAATGAGTTCGGGCACCCTGAGTGGATAGATTTCCCGAGGGAGGGGAACGGATGGTCCTTCCAGCACGCCCGAAGGCAGTGGTCGATCGCTGATGACCCTGACCTGAGGTTCTGCGCGCTGCAGGCCTTCGACGAGGCGATGGTCCATATGGCCGCTGACTGCGGCCTCTTCAACGGCAGGCCAGAATGCCTGCGTTGTGATGAGGAGAAGAAAGTCCTTCTGATCAGAAGGGCCGGTCTGGTCTTCGCATTCAACTTCAATCCTGAGAACTCTTTTGAGGACTATGCCTTCGAGGTTCCTGCAGGAAAATATGAGACTCTGCTCGACAGCGACAACACCGGATTCGGCGGCTTCGGGCGGCTGGACAGCAAGGTTCCGCACTTTACTCTGGAAAGAGACGGCAAGACCCTTCTACAGCTCTATCTGCCTGCCCGTACGGTCCAGGTTTTAAGGATAAAATAGCCGCCATACTTCTATTTATTAAGATTTTGTCGTAAATTTGCGACAAAATCCAATAGGTATGGCTTATCTGAAATTCAATAAGGCGGAACTGGTCAACCTCGAATATGCATTCAAGCGTGAAGTTCTTGCCACAAACCGTGCGGGAGGATATCTCAACACTACGATAGTCGGCTGTAACACAAGGAAATACCACGGACTTTTCGCAGTCCCTGTTGAAAAGTTCCAAGGTCACCGTCATATCCTCCTCTCATCGCTCGACGAGACCCTCGTCCAGCACGGAATGCCGTTCAACCTCGGCATCCACTGCTATGGCGGTATCTATGAACCGCGCGGTCACAAATATATCGTCGATTTCGAGATGGATCCCATCCCGACAATCACCTACCGGGTCGGCGGAATGCTTTTCAAGAAGGAGATAGTCTTCGTGCACAAGAGCGAACAGCTGCTCATCCGCTACACTCTTCTTGACGCCCACTCCAACACCATCCTCCGTCTGAAACCTTATCTGGCATTCAGGGCCATCCACTCTCTGACAATGGCCAACGGCAACGCCGACACAAGATACAGGCAGGTTGAGAACGGCTCAGAGTTCAGGCTCTACAGCGAACTCCCGCAACTCGACCTGCAGTGCTCGAAGCCGTGCGACTATGTCCACTGCCCGGACTGGTACAGGGGAGTGACCTATCTTGAAGAGTACCGCCGCGGCTTTGACTGCCGTGAGGACCTGATGGTTCCCGGCTTCTTCGAGATGCCGATCGAGAAGGGCGAGAGCATAGTATTCTCCGCCTCCACCTCTGAAATAGACCCGAAGGGACTCAAGGCTCAGTTCACCCGCGAGGTGAAGAACATCGAGCCGCGCGAGGACTTCGACAGCTGCCTCAAGGCTGCTGCAAGCCAGCTCATAGCATACGATGTCCGCGGAACTCACGTCTGCACGGGATTCTCCTGGCACGAGATAGGCGGCCTCCGCGAGACCCTGATCTCGCTTGCAGGTCTGACGATATACAACAACGGTGACGTGAAGCTCTTCGAGAAGATACTCGGCGGGCTGCTGAAAGACTACAGGGAGCAGCTCCTCGGAGGATGCGACCAGGTCGAGTCCCCTCTCCGTGTCACAGAGGCCGTGCAGCATCTCGTTTCCTTCACGGGCAACGGTGCCGGAGCCTGGAAAAAGTACGGCGCCCTGCTCAAGGGCATAGTGGACAGCTATGCCGCAGGCCGTCCGGAGGCAAGGCTGAGCGACAACGGAATGATATGGGCTGAAAAGCCTGGTGTCGCGCTCAGCTGGATGAACGCTTACGTCGGCGGCCGTCCTGTCACTGAACGCCGCGGCTGGCAGGTTGAGACCAACGCCCTGTGGTACAACGCTGTCTGCTTCGCCCTCGATATGGAGAGCACATTCGGCAAGGACCGGGGATTCATTGAAAAGTGCGCTGACATCAGACGCCGCATAGATGAGAACTTCTTCAATCTCTTCTGGGTTGAGGCCCGCCACCACCTTGCAGACTATGTTGACGAGAAGGGCCAGAACGTCTTCACACGCCCTAACCAGCTGTACGCCTGCTCTCTGGCATACAGCCCCGTCCCTGAGACGGTGCAGTCCCAGATTCTCAGGGCCGTATTCCGTGAACTTGTCACTACCCGCGGCATCCGCACGCTTTCACCTAAGAATCCGCTCTACCGTTCGCGATACGAAGGCAACCAGATTGACCGTGACACTGCAACCCATAACGGATGCAACCGCCCGTGGCTTCTCGGTCCTTATGCAGAAGCCTCCTTCAAGCTCTACGGTGCATCTTTCATCCGACAGGCGCAGGAACTGATTGACGGATTCCAGGAAGATATGAATATCCACGGCATCGGCGCCGTGGCAGAAATATATGACGGTGACCCTCAGTATATGCCTCACGGAGCCATCAACTCCGCCTTGAGCGTCGCTGAGATTCTCCGTGTCAAGTATCTCATAAACAAATACAGGGAGGAAGAGCAATGAGAGTACTGATGTTCGGCTGGGAGTTTCCTCCGCACATTGCCGGCGGACTCGGGACAGCCTGCTATGGAATGACCAAGGGGCTCGCGCACAGCGGCGTCGAGGTCCTGTTCGTGATGCCGTCCGCAAGCGGAGACGAGGACCAGAGCGCAGTCAAGATAATCAACGCAAGTGACGTGGCGGTATATGACACCTGCCACAATGTGGACGAGTTCCTTACTAAAGTTCAGTTCCTAAGGGTGGGCTCAAACCTCCACCCATACATCGATCCGGTCGATTTCACCGAACTGGTCGAGAAGGAGCAGAAGTTCCAGAGCGAGGAGTTCAAGATGTACTTCCGCCAGAAGTACAAATTCTCCGGCAAGTACGGAAAGAACCTGATGGAGGAGGTTTCCCGTTACGCAATGGTTGCCGGCGCCATCGCCGCCGAGCAGCAGTTCGACGTGATCCACGCCCACGACTGGCTGACCTATCTCGCCGGCATAGCGGCGAAGAGAGTATCCGGCAAGCCGCTCGTGATCCACGTCCACGCTACAGAGTACGATCGTGGTACTTCTCCTAATCCCGAAGTGTACCGTCTAGAGAAGATGGGAATGGAGGAGGCAGACAAGGTCATCACAGTCAGCAACCTGACCAGGAACATTGTGATAAACAAATACGGCATTGACCCGCGCAAGGTCGTGACTGTCCACAATGCTGTCGATTTCTCAGGCAGGAGCAATATGGAGGTCAGCCGCGGAGTGAAGGAGAAGGTCATCACCTTCCTCGGCCGCATCACTTTCCAGAAGGGTCCGGAGTATTTCATCGAGGCCGCCGCAAAGGTGCTCAAGATGTGTCCTGACACCCACTTCGTGATGGCCGGCAGCGGTGATATGATGAACCGCTGCATCCGCTATGTTGCGAAGCTCGGCATTTCTGACCGCTTCCATTTCACCGGATTCCTGCGCGGGACTGACGTCCAGAAGATGTTCGCCCTCTCTGATGTCTATGTGATGCCTTCCGTATCTGAGCCGTTCGGAATCTCGCCGCTCGAGGCGATGAAGACCGATGTTCCGACCATCATCTCCAAGCAGTCCGGTGTGGCTGAGGTCCTGAAATACGCCATCAAGGTGGACTTCTGGGATGTCAACGCTCTCGCGGACGCAATGTACGGTCTGCTCAACTATCCGTCCCTCGCACCGTTCGCGACAGAGAAGGGAAGGGAGGAGGTTGACAGCCTCAAGTGGGACAGCGCAGCTGTCAAGGTCAAGGCTGTCTATGAGTCAGCCATCAATGAAAAATAAAGATTGATATATATGAACAAGTCAGTATGCTTTTATTTCCAGGTCCATCAGCCGGACCGTCTGAGGCAGTTCCGTTTCTTCGACATAGGCAACGACTACCACTATCTGGACGATTTTGCAAACAGGACGATTGTCAGCCGCATCGCTGACAGATGCTATCTCCCTGCAAACAGGATGCTGCTCGAGATGATCGGACAGCACAAAGGTGAGTTCAAGGTCGCCTTCTCCATCTCCGGAGCCGCCATCGAGCAGTTCAGGATGTATGTGCCGGAAGTCATCGACAGTTTCAAGGCGCTTGCCGCCACCGGATGCGTCGAGTTCCTCGCTGAGACCTACTCCCACTCGCTGGCATCCCTTTCTTCGACCGCTGAGTTCAAGAAGCAGGTGAAGCAGCACGCCGAACTTGTGCGCAGCCTCTTCGGTGTCAAGCCGACCACTTTCCGCAACACCGAGCTCATCTATTCCGACGCCATCGGTGCCGCAGTGGCAGACCTGGGCTTCAACGTGATGCTGGCTGAGGGAGCGAAGCACATACTCGGATGGAAGAGTCCGGACTTTGTCTATACCAACGCTATCAACCCGCGCCTGAAACTCCTTCTCAGGAACTTCGGCCTCAGCGATGACATCGCATTCAGGTTTTCCAACCAGAACTGGGCATCCTGGCCTCTGACAGCCGACAAATATGCCGGCTGGGTCGCCGAGTCCCTCGCGGAGGGTGAGATAGTCAACCTCTTCATGGACTACGAGACTTTCGGAGAGCACCAGAGCGCTTCTTCAGGGATCTTCGACTTCATGAAAGCCCTGCCTGCTGAACTCTTCAGCAGGGGAATAGGCTTCTGCACGCCTTCTGAGGCGGTGGTGAAGCATCAGCCGGTGGCTCCTCTCCACGTGCCGTACCCAATCTCCTGGGCGGACGAGGAGCGTGACACCAGCGCCTGGCTCGGCAACGAGCTCCAGGAGGAGGCCTTCAACAAAATCTCCGCAATGGAGAGTGATGTCCTCAAGACAAAGGATGAGAAGCTGATCGGCATCTACAGGAAACTGCAGGAGAGCGACCACTTCTACTATATGTGCACCAAGTTCTTCTCCGACGGCAGCGTGCACAGCTATTTCAACCCGTACGACACTCCGTACGAGGCGTTCATCAACTATATGAACGTGCTCTCTGACTTTGAGATCAGAGTGAAGGAGAAACTTAAACTGAAAAACAAGAAATCAAGATAACAGATGCAGAACAACTATAAGATGCCGGACTATCTCTTCGAGATAAGCTGGGAAGTTTGCAACAAGGTCGGCGGGATACATACCGTCATCGCCACAAAATCTCTATTCTTAGGAAAAGAATTCAAGAAAAATCATATTCACATCGGACCTGATGTCTGGAGGAATACAGAGAAGAATCCGGAATTCACCGAGGATCCGAACCTCTTCCGCTCCTGGCGCCTGACTGCGGCGGAGGAAGGTCTCCGCGTGAGGGTGGGCCACTGGAACGTCGCAGGCAAGCCTGTGGCCATCCTTGTGGACTACACTACTTTCATCTCACGCAAGGACAACATCCTGGCAGACTTCTGGAACCGCTTCGGGGTTGACTCCATCAGCGGCAACTGGGACTATATCGAGTCAGCTCTCTTCGGATATGCTTCTGGAAAGGTGATTGAGAGTTTCATGAGGTTCAATGTGAAACCTAACGACAAGGTTGTCGCCCAGTTCCACGAATGGATGACCGGCTCCGGCCTCCTCTACCTGAAGATGAACAGTCTCCCTGTGGGCACCATCTTCACCACCCACGCCACAGTCATCGGCCGTTGCGTGGCAGAGAAGAACCTTCCTCTATACGACCGTCTGGAAAGTATCAACGCTGACCAGCTCGCCCACGAGTACGGAGTGGTGGCACGCCACTCGCTTGAGAAGGCCGCTGCAAAGGCCGCAGACGTGTTCACCACTGTCAGTGATATCACTGCCCGCGAGTGCAGCCGCTTCCTCGGCCGCGAATGCGACGTGATAACTCCGAACGGTTTCGAGAACAGCTTCACCCCTTCACCTGAGGAGTTCCCTGACTGCGAGGCCAGCGCCCGCAGGAAACTCATCGCCACGGCATCCGCGATGGCGGGCGAACCTTTCCCTGATGACAGCATCCTTGTCGGAATCAGCGGCAGGTACGAATACAGCAACAAAGGAATCGACGTATTCATCGACGCGCTTGCAAAAATCAATTCGGGCGACTGGTCCGGCAGGAAGATACTTGCCTTCATAATGGTGCCATCAGGCAACAACGGCCCTGACAAGGAGCTTGTCGCACGCCTTGCCGGTTCTGACTCGAAGCATACGACACAGGTAAGCCACTGTCTGATGGACGACTTCGACGTGGTGACACGCCGCCTCCGTCAGCTTGATCTCTGCAACAGGGAGGGGGACAAGGTAGATGTATTCTTCTTCCCGACCTATCTCAACGGGGAGGACGGCATTTTCAATGTGAAGTACTATGACCTCCTCGCAGGAATGGACCTGACAGTATTCCCTTCATACTATGAACCTTGGGGCTATACTCCGCTCGAGTCTCTCGCATTCCACGTCCCGACCACCACAACATCCCTCGCAGGCTTCGGACTCTGGGTCCGCGACCATTGCGCTGAAGAGCATCCCGGCATCAAGGTCATCGACAGAGATGACTCCAACTACAATGAGGTGGTTGCAGAGGTCGCCGGCCGCATCCTGGAGATTGCATCCCTCGATGCAGCTGCAAGGGTTGAATATCACGAAAATGCCAGGAAGGTATCAGAGATCGCACTCTGGAAGAACAACATAACCTATTATAAGGAAGCATACTCGGATGCCATCGAGAAACTGTCCGCTGCAAGGGCCGACTATGTCGAGATAGCCGACGACAAGCCTCAGTCATATGCCAAGATCGAGAGCAGCCGTCCTGCCTGGAACAGCGTCTTCATCGGCCGCGAGCTTCCTGAAAGGCTCGCGCACCTGGAAGTCCTTGCCAAGAACCTCTGGTGGTGCTGGAACCAGAGCGCCATCGACCTCTTCAGCAGCATTGACCCGGAACTCTGGAAGAAGAGTTCAGGCAACCCTCTGCTCCTCCTCGACAAGATTCCTCTGAAACTCTACCGCAAGCTGGAGAAGGACGACGCCTTCCTTGCCCGTCTCGATTCAGTCTATGCCGAGTTTTCTGATTATATGGCCCAGAAGGATGACCGCAAGGGGGCGAAGATCGCTTACTTCTGTATGGAGTACGGCATCGACACATCTCTGAAAATCTACTCCGGCGGCCTCGGCATCCTTGCCGGCGACTACCTCAAGGAGGCTTCCGACATGAAGGTCAACCTTACTGCGGTCGGTCTTCTCTACAGGTTCGGCTATTTCACGCAGCAGCTGTCAGCCTACGGAGACCAGATATCATTCTATGAACCTCAGGACTTCACGAAGATTCCTGCAACCCCTGCACGCGACAAGGACGGCAACTGGCTGAAGATCAGTGTGGCGTTCCCTGGCCGTAACATCAACGCGCGTGTATGGAGAGTCGAGGTCGGCCGCACAGACCTCTATCTCCTCGACACGGACTATGAGGACAACCTCCCTGAAGACCGCCACGTCACCCACCAGCTCTACGGAGGCGACTGGGAGAACCGTCTCAAGCAGGAACTTCTCCTTGGAGTAGGCGGCATCCGCGCACTCCGCGCCCTCGGCGTCGAGGCTGAGGTATACCACTGCAACGAGGGTCACGCTGCTTTCTGCGGGCTCGAGCGTATGAGAGAGTATATCCAGAACGATAACCTCTCATTCCCGGAGGCACTGGAGGTCGTTAGGGCATCTTCCCTCTTCACAACCCACACACCTGTCCCTGCAGGTCACGACGCTTTCCCTGAAGATATGCTCCGCGTCTATATCTCGCACTACCCTGACAGGATGAAGACAGACTGGCGCACATTCATGGGCCTCGGAAAGATCAACGTCGACAACCCTAACGAGAAGTTCTCGATGAGTTTCCTCGCCGCCAACCTCTCACAGGAGATCAACGGTGTCAGCTGGCTCCACGGACGCGTCAGTCAGAAGATATTCGCACCGATGTGGCCGGGATACCTGCCTGAGGAGCTCAATGTCAGTTCAGTCACCAACGGTGTCCACTATCCTACCTGGACCGCGCCGGAATGGAAAGCCATCCACGCCGAAGTCTTCGGTGAGGAGTTCAAGACCCATCACTATGACAAGTCCTGCTTCGAAGGAATCTACCGTGTGCCTGACAAGAAGATATGGGCTGCCAGGACCAAACTCCGCAAGCGCCTGATTGACGCTGTGAAGGAGTGTATGTCCGACACCTCGGCGACCAGACACTACTCTCCGGGCCAGATTGTCAAGATCCGTGAGACACTGCGCGATGACGTGCTCACCATCGGTTTCGCACGCCGCTTCGCCACATACAAGCGTGCGACCCTTCTCTTCAGCAACCTTGACAGGCTCAACGAAATCGTCAACAATCCGGAGCGTCCTGTACAGTTCCTGTTCGCCGGCAAGGCACATCCTGCTGACAAGGCGGGCCAGGACCTCATCAAGCATATCGTAGAGGTCTCCAAGATGCCTCAGTTCATAGGCAAGATTGTGTTCGTACCTAACTATGACATCTCTATCGCGAAGCTTCTCGTCCAGGGAGTTGACGTATGGATGAACAACCCTACACGCCCGCAGGAGGCTCCCGGCACCAGTGGCGAGAAGGCTGTGATGAACGGCGTGATGCACTTCTCCGTCCTTGACGGATGGTGGGTCGAAGGATACAGGCCGGGCGCCGGCTGGGCTCTGAAGATGGAGCGCACCTACGATGACCAGTCATTCCAGAATGACCTTGACTCGTCCACAATCTACAATATCATTGAGAACGAAATAGCTCCGACATTCTATAACAATGACAACGGCGGTCTCTCATCAGACTGGATAATGACCATCAAGAACACTGTGGCGCAGGTTGCCTGCAACTTCACCACCAACCGTATGCTGACTGACTACTGCAACCAGTACTACGAACCTCTCAAGGCCCGTTATCATTCCCTGATTGAGGACGACTATGCACTGGCCCGTGACATCGCTTTCTGGAAGAAGCGTATGCGCCGCGAGTGGCACCATCTCGAGGTCATCTCCTTCACCCGCCCTTCAATGGAGCGCAACCCTCTTGTACTCGGCAAGGAGTACACCTCCGAGCTTGTGCTCAGAATCGGCGATATCGAGCCTGAGGACCTGGGAGTGGAGATCCTTCAGGCCGAGCAGAACGCGAAAGGTGAATACCACATCGTTCAGCTCTACGAATTCGAAGCTGCTGAGTGCAAGGACGGTGTCGCTACATACCGCGCAAAGATATCACCTGAGATTTCTGGTACATACGAACTCGCCTGCAGACTGTATGCAAAGAATGCGAAGCTCCCTCACCGCCAGGATTTCGAACTTGTGAAATGGTTGTAGCGGCTACGGGATTCTTTGACGGAGTGCATCTGGGACACCGTATGGTAATCGACCAGATGCGCTCGGTTGCTTCTGACAGGGGGTGCGGCAGTATGATCGTCACCTTCTGGCCCCATCCGCGCAGTGTCCTGCAGCAGGATGCAGACAGGCTCCGTCTCCTGACCACCCTGGAGGAGAAGCGGGAGCTCTGCCTCGGACTGGGTGTCGACAGCTTCCGTGTGCTGCAGTTCAGCCGGGAGTTCAGCCTTATGTCCGCCAGAGATTTCGTCAAGGGGTGCCTCGTCGACCAGCTCGGCGTCTCCACCCTCATCCTCGGGTATGACCACCGCCTCGGCCACGACTCATTCGACTCTCCGGAGCAGATGATGGAAGTGGTGGATTCCTGCGGAGTGGAACCGGTGAGAGTGTCGGAATTCTCTATGGACGAGACTGCCGTCAGCTCGACCAGAATCCGCAACTGCCTGCTTGAAGGTGATGTCAATGGTGCCAAGGCAATGCTGGGCTACCGCTATGGACTTCACGGAGTTGTTGTTGCAGGTAACCGTATCGGCAGGACCATCGGCTTCCCGACGGCCAACATCCAGCTTTACGAACCTCTGAAGCTCGTGCCTGGGAACGGCGTCTATGCCGTGACCGTTGAGGTGCTGGGCGAACGCTACAAGGGTGTCTGCAACATCGGGACCCGGCCGACAGTGGGGCTCGGAGGCGGAAGGACCATCGAGGTCCACATACTCAACTTCGACAGCGACATCTACGGGCTTGACCTGAAGATGCGTTTCGTAACCCGCCTTCGCGATGAGAGACGCTTCGATTCCCTTGAGGCCCTCAAGGAGCAGCTGCGGCTTGACTGTCAACTTGCAGAGAAGATAATTGTTTGGTAATTATAAAATTATTATCTTTGCTTAGAATTTAAGATAACGGATAACGAAAGGGTCCCATACGGATGGGATTCTTTTCTTTTTAACTTTTTTAGAAATGGCTGTACACTATGTAACACAGGAAGGACTCGACAAGCTCCGCGAGGAACTCGCAGCTATGATTGCCGAGCGCCCTGTTATTTCAAAGGCGATTGCAGAGGCCCGCGACAAGGGTGACCTCTCTGAGAATGCTGAATATGACGCCGCGCGCGAAGCACAGGGGCTGCTCGAACTCAAGATAAGCAAGATGCAGGACCTCATCGCCAACGCCAAGGTGATCGACGAATCCAAGATCAACACCGAGCAGATCCAGATTCTCAACAAGGTGACCCTCAAGAATCTCGGAACCGGCAAGACCGTGTGCTACACACTTGTCGGAGAGAGCGAGGCCAACATCATGCAGGGCAAGCTGGCTGCCACCACTCCTATCGGAAAGGCACTGATGGGACACCGCAAAGGTGACAAGGTGGAAGTGACTGTCCCTTCCGGCATCATCAAGTTCGAAATCCTCGAAATCGGAATATAATCCATGGCATCGATCTTCAGCAAGATAGCAGCCGGCGAGATACCTTCATACAAGGTCGCCGAAAGTCCGGAATTCTACGCATTCCTCGACATCAATCCTCTTGCGGAGGGCCATACGCTCGTAATCCCGAGGAAAGAGGTGGACTACATCTTCGACCTCGACGGTCAGACCTATGCCGGACTCTGGGAGTTTGCATCCAAGGTGGCCAAGGCCGTGAAGGCGGCCATCCCTTGCAAGAGGGTCGGTGTGGCTGTCCTCGGAATGGAGGTGCCGCACACCCATATCCACGTCGTTCCGCTCCAGAACGAAGGTGACCTCAACTTCGCAAACGAGAAAAAGCATCTTTCCCCTGAGAGGTTCGCTGAGATAGCTGCAGCGATCAACGCAGAGTTCGTCAAACTTTAACCTGAAACCTAATGAAAAGACTTTTGCTGTTCGCAGCTGTCATCGCCACCGCGGTCTCCTGCAACAACGCTCCTACTGCAAGGATCAACGCGAAGGTCAGCGGTGCTGCTGACACCACAGTCGTCCTTCAGAAACTCAATTTCAACCGCCTGGCAGTCATTGATACAATTAAGACTGACTCTGAAGGAGCTTTCTCCTACAAGGTGAAGCTCACAGGCAACGAGCCTTACTTCTATTATATCTATTTCGGTGAATCACCGATTGCTTCTATGGTGCTCCTCCCTTCTGACGAGGTGAATATTGAGGCATCCACCAATGGGAGATTCACCATTGAGGGATCGAAGGAGTCATCCCTTCTCCAGCAGACTAACGACGCGTTCGCGGAGGCTGCCCTCAAGATGAAGAAGGTCCTCGACGGGACATCCGAGGACGAGGCTTCGATCAAGAATTCAAACGCAGAACTCAGCCGCATCTATGTGGACTACAAGAGGGCCGCAACCCGTTTCGTGATCGAGAACCCGTTCTCCATCGCATCCGCTGTCACTCTTTTCCAGAAATTCAACGACGGACTTCCTGTATTCGGCAATGATACCGACGGCATCATCTTCCAGCGTACTCTCGACTCCCTTGAGACAGTCTATCCGAAGGCTGAACTGCTGCTCGCGATGCGTGACGCCATCTCCGTACGCAGGAATGCTCTTGAGATGTCAGACAGATTCCAGAATGTCGAAACAATCAACTTCCCGGACCTTGAGATGCCTGACATAAACGGTCAGAAGCAGAAGCTCTCCGACTTTGACGGCAAGGTGATAATCCTTTCATTCTGGAGTGTGGGTCAGACCGAGCACAAGATGTTCAACAATGAGCTTCTCGACCTCTACGGCAAGTATCACGACCAGGGCCTTGAAGTATATCAGGTCAGTCTCGACATCGACAAGCCATCCTGGGCCGCTTCCGTGAAGAATCAGAATCTTCCTTGGGTCAATGTGAACGACGGCCTCGGCACACAGTCTCCTTCAGTTGTCACCTACAACATCGGCCATATCCCTGCAATGTACGTGATCAGCCGAAACGGAGACATCCTCGGCAGCGACGTCTATGACAGTGCGGCTCTCGAGGCTATCGTGAAGAAGGCCCTGTAAGGGTCAGAGAACGGACTTCTTGCTGATACCGGCAACGAATTCCTTGAGATAGAAGGGTTCAAAGTACGCAACGTCTTTGAACTCTTTTTTTGCGTATGATTCAAACGCCGGGACGACCATCCTGTCCGCCGCCGGGAAACAGGTCTGGAAGGATGCATTGGGGCTGCTGCAGACTGTCTTGAATTTCTCCACTCCTGTGCCGATGAAAAGGACCGTGCCTTCCGAAAGCTCCTTGGCGAAACTGTTCTCATCGAGGATGACGGCGGCCGTCTCTCCGAGCCTCGTCCCTCTGCCGTCGAACAATGCGGCATAGACCTCCATCCTTCTGGCATCTATCATCGCCACTATCCTGTCGAAGGAGCCTTCCGCTGAAAGTGCGAGGATACGGAGGGTGTCCACTCCGATGAGGGGGATGCCGGCTCCGAAGCAGATGCCCTTGGCGGTCGAGACACCTACCCTCAGTCCGGTGTAGGATCCCGGACCCCCGCTGACGGCAACTGCGCTGCACTCTGCAGCAGTGACGCCCGCTTCTGCAAGTACGTCCGCGCAGAACGGCGCCAGAGTGGAGGCGTGGAGTTTAGGGGTGTCGCATCTGCGGCTGGCAATGACTTTTCCGTCCTCCGCAAGTGCGGCCGAGCAGCATTCGGTGCTGGTTTCAATCATCAGTATCCTTTCCATCGTATCAGTTCTTCTATATGTCGGCGACCTTGAGCCTGACTCCTTCAGTGATTTCTTCCGTTATGGCCGGGAGGGGACCTGTCACGACGGTCTCACCCTGCTCGAGCCCTTCCAGAATCTCAATCCGTGCCAGGTTCTGCACGCCTGTTCTGACTGTTCTTTTTTCAGCGGATCCGTTCCTGCCGGCAACCCATACGAACTCCTCCTGTCCCGAACTCCTCACGCTCTGGAGAGGCACCGTCAGACAATCCTCCTTGAAGAGTGTCACGACGGATACGGAAGCAGACATTCCTGGGTAAATCCTTGCCTCGTCCGGCTGGATTTCAATCCGGACCTCAAAGTTAGCAACTTGATTGAAGGAAAGGTCAATATTTTTGGCTGAATTTGCAATCTGGGTCACAAATCCCTCGAATTTGCGTTGCGGGTAGGCGTCGATCTCTATTATCGCCCTGTCTCCGGGAGATATCCTGACCACATCATTCTCGCTTACATCCACAACGACCTCCATCCTGCTGAGGTCTGCGATCCTCAGCAGTTCAGTGCCTGCCATCTGGCTTGTGCCAACCACGATCTCTCCGATTTCAACGTTCATCCTCGAGACAGTGCCGGACATAGGAGCGTAGACCGTTGTCTTCAGAAGGTTGTTGCGGGCTGCCGCAAGTTGTGCCTCACCGCTGCGTACGGCATAATTCGCCGCTGAAATACCGCTTTGGAGCATCTCCAAGTCAGCCTTCGATTTCTCGAACTCCGCTTTGGAGATGGCCCCCTGGTCATACAGCCTTTCATTCCGCAGATGATTCGTTTCGGCCTGTCCGGCTTCAGCCTTCTGCTGCTGGCGCTGGGCCCTCAGATTGCCGAGAGAGGCCTCCGCCTGGGCGAGCTGCGAGAGATAGAGGTCCTGCCTGATCTTCAGGATGAGGTCACCCTTTTCAACGTGGTCGCCCTCCTTGAAGTTCAGTTCCACAATCTCGCCCGAGACTTCCGGTGAAACCTTGACCTCGACCACGGGCTGGATACGGCCGTTGGCCGGGATTGTCTCCTCGATGTTTCCGGGGAGTACAGTCTCGCACTCCGCTTCCACGGCACCGCCTCCTCCTGAACAGAGAATCAGGATAAGAACGGCGAGCGCCGCTGCAGCGGCGATCCCGGCCCGCCGGTGCCCTTTGAGCCAGACCGGCCAGTCAGCTATAAACTTCTTCATTGCGTATATATCTCTATTATCTTCATCTGGTAGATGTAGTGCCATCTTGCCTGAAGGCACTCCGACACAGCCCTGTTGAGGTTGCTCCGTGCTATGACATAGTCCAGGGCGGTTGCCGCCCCGACATCGAATTTGGCCTGGTTGACACGGAGCAGGGCCTCCATCGATTTCAGACTCTCCGATGCTGCGAGATATTTCTGATAGCAGTTCCCGGCCTCGAGGACTGCAGCCGATATCCTGTCAAAGGCGCTTTTCTGCTCCTGCTCTGCCTCGAGTACTGCACTTTTCACCTCAAGACGTCTCGCCCGGATTGATGTGAAAGCTTCCAGGCCAGTGAAGAGCGGCAGGGTTATCCCCAGGGAGAGTGAAGGGTTGCGGTTCTCCTCAAGCTGTCTGGCGGGCTTCGATGAGACAGTGGAGGTGAAGTAACTTCCGTAGCCCGCCGTTACAGTGACCGCCGGGGCAAGGAGCCCCTTTGCGGAGGCGAGACGGTGACGTGCTGCATTGATGGACCTGACTGCACTCCTGACAGCTGCCGCTCTGTCCGCGGCAAGCACTATGTCATCCGGTGACGGAACCCTGACAGGAGGGGCGAGTGTGTCTGCCGCCTCAGGCACCTCTACCGCCATCGGCTCTCCGTCCGGCAGGTTCATCAGCCGGCGCAGTTCCATCTCCGCATTCCTAACATTGCATTCCGCCTCCACAACGGAGGCGCGTTCAGTTGCGACCTGCGCCTCTATCTCGCTCAGTGCGCTCATAGGCGCTCTGCCGGACTCGACGAGAAGGGAGGTCCTTGATCTTTGAAGGGTGATGGACTCCATATTCTTCTCGCTGAACTCCAGCAGCTGCCTGGAGAGCATAAGCTGCAGATACGCCTGTGTGACACTGACCTTTATCTGCTCCTCCACGCTTTCCGCTGCCAGTCTTGCTGCTTCGAGAGCCTCTGCCGAGGCAAGCTTCGCATACTGTCCGCTGAATCCGTGGAAAAGCTCAGCCGAGCCGCTGACAGAGACGCTTGTCGCTTTTGAGAGCCTGTCCTTTACAATCATCAGTTCCTGCACGTCCACGCTTCTTCCCCAGTTCCAGTCACGTCCGGCATAGAGGACGACGGAGGGAAGGAGGGCGAATCTCCTTGCTGTGAGTTCATTCTGCCGCAGGGAGACCTCCACCTGTTTTGACATTAGCGAAAGATTATGCTGGAGCGAGTATTCTATGCATTCCTCCAGGGCCCATCTCTCACGAGCGAAGCTGGAATGAGGGATGGCGGATGCAAGAGTGATGATTGCCAGGACAAGCCGTTTCATAATTCATCAGTTGTTATTCGACAGCTTTCTTGGCCGCTCTCTTCTCACCGTTGAAGATGAAGAGGCTGCCTATGAACTTGACGATCACGCCGATTATGTAACCGATAGTGTAGAGAGCGTCCTGAGCCTTCTTGTCAGTGCCTCCGATGACATAAGCCGCTTCCTGAACCTCAAGAGGCAGGAGTCCGCTGTTTGATAAGATCTCTTTCATCTGATGGTCCTCCTCATTCATTTGGCCAGACTCTTTCCGAGCAGTCCGTCCTTGAACCCCTCGAGAAGTTTCGGGATGTAATCAGAGAGAAAGTCCACAAGATTGCGGAATTTCTCGAAAATCTTGGTGAAGATCGAGTCAGACGCTGCTGCCCCTCCCATAACCTGGAGTTCGGAAGAATCAATAATCTCGCACAAACCCCATTTTCTCAATGTTTCTTCCATAGCATAGGTGTTTTAAGTTGTTTTTCCCGTCCTTTCAGGCGTCCGGGCAGCCTCCAAGCGCGCACTTGTTTTTATCAGTTTCAGTTATGTTCACGATTGTGTCTGCCATTGCGGCATTGTCTGTCTTGTGAGTTATCATCATCACAGTCCTGCCTTTGTCGCGAAACCCTTTCACAGCCTCAAGGATATACTTCTGAGAAGCCTCGTCCAGCGATGACGTGGCCTCGTCGAGTATCAGTACCTCCGGGTCGGCATAGAGCGCCCGCGCAAGGGCGATTCTCTGTCTCTGGCCTCCCGAGAGTATGCATCCGCCCTCTCCTGCATCCGTCAGGATGCTCATAGGGAGACTGCGTATGAATTCCGCCAGTCCGAGCGAGCGGAGAATCTCCGCAGTGCGGTCGAGGTCCGGCTCCGGATCGAGGCAGGTGATATTGTCGAGGATGGAGCAGTTCAGCAGTTTCGGCTCCTGCGGGACAATGGAGACGAACCGGCGCCACTCTTTCAGATTATACAGGCCGATGTCGGTCTCTCCGAGGGTTATGACACCTCCGGACGGCTTGAAGTCCCTCATCAGCAGTGCCGCGAGGGTGCTTTTGCCGCAGCCGCTCTCTCCCTGGATTGCTGTTATGCAACCGTGCTTCAGGGTGAGGTTGAAGCCGCGGAGCAACTGCGGCCTGCCCGGGTAGGAGAAGTTGATGTCCCTGAAGATGATGTCCCTTCCACCAGTGGGGGTGAACCCTGAAGCCGCTTCATCTTCAGGCGGGAGGCTCAGCAGGTCGCCGACTCTTTCCGCAGAGACGGCGGCCTCTTCAGCCTGCTGCTTGAGGGTGACGATTTCTCCGAGAGGCGCCGAGAAATATGATGTAAGTGACCAGAACGAGACCAGCTCTCCGACAGTCAGCGTTCCTCTGAATATATATATCGACCCTGCAGTCAGCAGAGTGAGGCTCATCATTCTGCTGACAGCATCAGTTGCGGAGGCGAAACCGGCGAGTCTGCGCCCCCCGTCAAGCATCTTGCCGGCCATTGTGACATACCTTTTCTCGATGGCCCTCAGGAAAGACCCTTCACCGTCGAAGTGCTTCAGCATCCTTGCAGAGGAGAGGCTCTCGACCGCCTTCTCCTCGAAGGCTGCCGAACTCTCGATAATGTCCCGGTTCACCTTTCTGCTCACCCTGCCTGCTGACAGGTATAGGAACAGGTAGATCGGAATGAAGGTCAGCATTAACAGTGACAACCTCCAGTGGCGGGTGAACATCAAGGTGAACGAGACAGCCAGAATGAGTATGCTGGTCATTATCGAAGAGATGCCTTCTGTCAGGAAGGTCCGTATGTCAGCGATGTCCCGGATGCGGGAGTAAAGTTCTCCGGCTCCCCGGCGGCTGAAGAAATCTGCCGGCAGCCTGAAGAGATGCTCCAGGAAACGGAGCACGACCCTGGCATCGAACTGCACCCCGATGCGCAGGGAATAGATTACTCTGCCGAAGCCGACAGCCAGAGTGCAGACCATGACTGCCAGCATAAGCAGGGCGGTGGCTGCGAGAGAGCCTCTGTCACCTGACGGAATCACCGAATCGATGATACGCTGCAGGAAGAGTGCGGTGCAGATGCCGGCGGTCATATAGACTGCGCTGCCGGCCAGCACGAGCGCCATCTCCTTGAAAGGCAGATACTTTATGAATCCTGATGGTTTCCGTATGCTGTTGTCTGCAAGGACAGGGTGGACGGCGTCCTCTTCAGGGGTGACCGTCACCAGATATCCTGTCCACAGTTCGGTCAGTTCGGAGATGGAGATTTTGACGTGCCTGCCTTCAGCGGGGTCCATCAATACCGCTCTTTTTCCGTTCAGGGAGTAGATAACCACGAAATGCAGGACTCCGTCAGGTTTGAGGATATGGAGTATCGCCGGAAGAGTGATGCCTTTCAGATGTGCCGGATCCTTTTCTGCAGACTTGAAGGCGCGTGCTCTGAAACCCGTTTTCGAGCAGGCGTCCAGCACACCCTGCACGGTGGTTCCCTGCAGAGTGGTTCCTGATGCCTCCCGGATGAGAGCCAGAGGGATGTCAAATCCGTAGTGCCTTGCAATGGAAGCTATGCAGGCCGACGCGCAGTCGGAACGGTCGTGTTGGAGTATGTCAGTCTTCAGTCTCATTTTCATAATAAAAATAGGAGGGGGGTCTTTCCCACAGGCCTTGCGCCGAAAAAGGCCATCTCTCACACCGCCCCCTCCCGGGTCAGCTGAAAATCACGGCGACCGCCACTGCTGACAGGAGCAGAGTGGTTGCAAGAAGTATAGAATAGAAAAAGGTTGACGCAGAACGCGTCGGATAAAGAATGCGCTCAGCAGTCAGTTCAGCCTCGGTCGCCGCAGGGTATCTCTTTTCCCGTTTCATCGCTTCAGTGTTTTCCCGGAAGCAAATCTCACAAGAATACGGCAGGCGGGACACTCCCTGAGGCAAAACTTCAGAGAGTGGCCGGAAAAGTGCGAATTTGAAAAACTACTTTGCGAAAAGTTCCTTCAGGAACGGGAATACCTTCTGTGAGAATTCGAGTGCCGCAGGATACAGGCGGGACTCGGCGAGTTTCTCTTTTGATATGAATTCCAGATTGTTATTGATGGAGTCGAGGATATAGACCAGGACTGAGATTATCATTGCGAAGACAATCAGCGCCACCACCAGACCCAGCAGCCTGTTGAACCATCCGAGGTTGGAAATTTTAAGAATTTTCTCAATCCACTTGCCGATGAGTCCGAGTCCGAGTGCGATTGCGAAAAAGACAATGCAGAAGGAGATGGCTTTAGCGGCAAAGTCAGAGATTTTGAGGAACGAGAGCAGCCATTCGGAAACCTGCGGCGAGAATTTCAGTGAGAGAGTGATGCCGAAATAGATGGCCATTACGCTGATCAGCTGTCTGACAAGGCCGTTCTTCAGACCGAGGTAGACTGCCGGGAGAAAACAGCATAGGATTACAATATCAATCGTTCCCATAATTATTGATTCGTTTGCTGCCCAAAATTAGTGAATTATCGTATCTTTGCAAATTCAAGAACGAAATAAGGAACCTGTAATCATGAGTTTTGCCGAATATAAGAAACTTGATCTCGTCGAGGTGAACGCTGATGTTCTCGACCGCTGGAAAAAGAATGACACCTTCCACAAAGTGCTCAGCCTGAGCAAGGGCGCTCCAAGGTTCATCTTCCACGAAGGACCTCCGTCCGCCAATGGAATGCCGGGAATCCACCACGTGATGGCACGGTCCATCAAGGATGCGGTATGCCGTTACAAGACGCAGACCGGCCACCTTGTCGAGCGCCGCGCCGGCTGGGACACCCACGGCCTCCCTGTCGAGCTGGGAGTCGAAAAGATGCTCGGGATCACCAAGGAGGATATCGGCAGGACAATATCGGTGGAGGACTACAACAACGCCTGCCGCCGCGAGGTGATGAAATATACGAAGGAGTGGGTCAACCTCACCGAAAGGATAGGATACTGGGTGGACACCGACAACCCTTACATCACCTACGACAACCGCTATATTGAGACTCTCTGGCATCTCCTCAAGGATATCTACGACAAGGGCTATCTCTACAAGGGCTATACTATCCAGCCTTATTCCCCTGCCGCAGGCACCGGTCTCAGTTCTCACGAGCTCAACCAGCCGGGATGCTACAGGGATGTGAAGGACACCACAGTCGTGGCTCAGTTCAAGGTCATCCGCGATGAGAGGAGCGAGTTCCTTTTCAAGGGGACAGACCTCCCGGTATTCTTCATCGCCTGGACAACCACACCTTGGACGCTCCCTTCCAACACTGCGCTCTGTGTAGGACCCAAGATTGAGTATGTGACTGTCGACAGCGTCAATCCATACACCAGGGAACCTGCAAGATATGTGGTCGCCAAGGCTCTCGTACAGTCCCATTTCAATGACAAGAATCCTTGGCAGGTGGTCGGGGAGCCGTTCCCTGGCACCAGCCTCGTGGGTGTGGGATATGAGCAGCTGATGCCTTGGGTCAATCCGGGCGAAGGCGCTTTCCGCGTGATTCCGGGCGATTATGTCACCACTGAGGACGGTACCGGAATCGTCCATATCGCTCCTACCTTCGGTGCGGATGACGACAAAGTGGCGAAGGCTGCAGGAGTCCCGCCTCTGTTTATGGTGGATGCCGACGGTGTGAACCAGCCTATGGTTGACCGTACTGGCCGGTTCTTCCGCATTGATGCTCTTGACAGTCAGTTCGTCGCTGACAAGGTCAATGTCGAAGAGTACGGCAAGTATGCCGGCAGGGCAGTGAAGAATGCCTACGACAGCACTCTTGCTCCCGATGCTCCGACGCTTGACGTTGACCTCTGCGTCGACCTCAAGAGCCGGGGAAAGGCTTTCTGCATCGCACGCCATACCCACAGCTACCCTCACTGCTGGAGAACCGACAAGCCGGTGCTCTACTATCCTCTCGACTCCTGGTTCATCCGCAGCACTGCAGTACAGGAGAAGATGATCGAGCTCAACAAGACCATCAACTGGAAACCTGAGTCAACTGGCAGCGGCCGTTTCGGCAAGTGGCTGGAGAACCTTCAGGACTGGAATCTCAGCCGCAGCCGCTACTGGGGCACACCGCTTCCGATCTGGCGCACCGAGGATGGGTCCTCAGAGAAGTGCATAGGCAGCGTGGCTGAGCTCTATGATGAGGTCAACGAGGCTGTGACCGCCGGTGTGATGAGCAGCAACCCTCTGGAGGAGAAAGGCTTCAATGTCGGCGATTTCTCAAAGGAAAACTATGAGAAGATCGATCTCCACCGCCCATATGTGGACAATATAATCCTCGTCAGCAGCGACGGGAAGCCGATGTACAGGGAAAAGGACCTCATCGACGTATGGTTCGACTCAGGTTCGATGCCTTATGCCCAGGAGGGCCTCGCGAAACTCGGCAGTCCTGAGTTCGGCCAGACTGCGGATTTCATCGCCGAAGGTGTCGACCAGACCCGCGGCTGGTTCTTCACACTCCACGCCATCAATACAATGGTCAGCGGCAAGTGCGCATTCAGGAATGTCATCTCGAACGGCCTCGTGCTTGACAAGGACGGCAACAAGATGAGCAAGCGCCTCGGCAACGCGGTCGACCCGTTCAAGGCCCTTGACCAGTATGGCGCCGACGCCCTCCGCTGGTATATGCTTACCAACGCACAGCCTTGGGATAACCTCAAGTTCGACGAGAACGGAGTCGACGAGATCCGCCGCAAATTCTTCGGAACACTCTACAACACATATTCATTCTTCGCCCTCTACGCAAACGTGGACGGTTTCGACCCTTGTGCGCCCGCAGTTGAAAGCAGCGCGCTCCAGGAGATCGACCGCTGGCTTGTCTCCCTGCTCAACTCGCTTGTCAGGAAGGTCAGGGCATCTTACGAGGATTTCGACATCACCACTGCCGGCCGTCTGATCCAGGACTTTGTCTGCGACGACCTCTCCAACTGGTATGTGCGCCTCAACCGCAAGCGTGTCTGGGGCGGCGGGCTCACCACTGACAAGATGGCCGCCTATCAGACCCTCCACAGTGCGCTCAAGACTGTTGCGCTGCTCGCGGCGCCTATCGCTCCGTTCTATATGGACAGGCTGTGGTGCGACCTCGTGCCTGGCGCCGAATCAGTCCATTTCGAGCAGATGCCGGACTTCGACGAAACTCTCATCGACACCGACCTCGAAGAGAGGATGGCTCTTGCCCAGCAGTGCTGCTCGATGGTGCTCGCCCTCCGCAGGAAGGTCAACATCAATGTCCGAAAGCCTCTCGCGAAGATTGTGATCCCAGTCCTCGATGACAAGGTGCAGGAGCAGCTCGGCAAGGTGAAGCAGCTTGTCCTGACTGAGGTGAATGTCAAGGAAGCTGAGTTTATCAAAGATACTACAGGATTGATAACCAAGAAGATAAAGCCGAATTTCAAGACTCTTGGCAAACGCTATGGCGCAAGGATGAAGCAGATTGCCGCGTTCTTCGCTGAGATGGACCAGCAGACGATTGCCGCAGTTGAGCGTGCAGGCGCATATACACTTGCCCTCCCTGACGGTGAGGTGGCTCTCGAGAAGGAGGACTACCAGATAACCTCTGAGGATATGCCGGGCTGGCTCGTCGCCTCTGAAGGCTCACTTACAGTAGCTCTCGACGTAACAGTTACAGACTCTCTCCGCAGGGAGGGCGTGGCCCGCGAACTGATCAACCGCATTCAGAACCTGAGGAAGGAGAGCGGCTTCGAGGTGACCGACCGCATCAACGTCATTCTTGGGTGCAATGCCCAGGTCGAGGAGGCACTCCAGGAGTTCGGAGGGTATGTCTGCTCCCAGACCCTTGCAGAAGGGATTTCCTTCGAAGAGTCTCCTGCAGGTGCCGCTGAGGTCGAATGGGAGGACTCGACTTTGAAAATTGCAGTTGCAAAAGTTAAATAAAAAGGTTAATTTTACTTTTTCAATACAACAAAAACAGACTGATTATGGCAAAGAAGAAAGTGGAACCGCAGAAGGAGAAACTCCGCTACAGCGATGAGGAACTGCAGGAGTTCAAGGAACTGATCCTTGACAAGCTTGCAAAGGCCAAGGCAGAGTATGAGATGCTTCAGTCTCAGATAGACCACAGTGGCAGCAACGACACTGAGGATACATCCCCGTCCTTCAAGGTTCTGGAAGAGGGCTCTTACTCTCAGGCCAAGGAAGAGGCAAGCCAGCTGGCGGCGCGCCAGTACAAGTTCATCCAGAACCTTGAGGCAGCTCTCGTCCGCATCGAGAACAAGACCTACGGCATCTGCCGCGAGACCGGGAAACTTATCCCGAAAGCCCGTCTGATGCTTGTGCCGCACGCTACCCTCAGCGTTGAGGCGAAGAACAACATGAACAAGTAGGACACAGGCGTGATGAAGGTTTCCAAGGGAACGAAAATTACGCTGTTTGTCGTACTGCTCCTTGTTATCGACCAGGTCGTGAAGATTCTGGTCAAGACTAATATGGGTCTCGGCCAGAGCATCCACGTCTTCGGCGACTGGTTCCAGATCCTTTTCATCGAAAACAACGGAATGGCGTTCGGGATGCAGTTCGGAGGCGTTATCGGCAAACTCGCCCTCACGATTCTGAGACTTGCTCTGATTGCCCTTCTCATCATCTACATCCGCCGTCTGCTCAAGAGGGAGGACACTCCGACCGGGGTCCTTGTCGGACTGGCGGCAATTCTCTGCGGTGCCATAGGCAATGCCATCGACTGTATTTTCTACGGCGTCATCTTCGACTATGCACCGTTCCTTCAGGGAAAAGTGGTGGATATGCTCTATTTCCCGCTTATCGACACATACCTCCCGTCCTGGCTCCCTGTCTGGGGCGGACGCCACTTCGTGTTCTTCCAGCCGATATTCAACATCGCTGACAGCTGCATCACCTGCGGCGCTATCTATCTCATCCTTTTCAAGTGGCGTTTCTTCTCTTCTGAAAAATCTGAAGAAGAGAAGAAAAAATAGGGCCTGTTTCTGCGCGAAAGTGCTGAAAATCAAAATAAATTGCATACCTTTGCGCTCCCGTGCGCAGAGCGCGGATTATAAATAAAGTCTAACTCCTTACTGTTTAATTGTTTAACTAAAATGGAAGAAGAGAAAAACGTAATTGCTCCAGTTGAAGAGGCTGAAGAGCAGATTGTGGTTGCACCCGCAAAGAAAAAAAGCAATGCATCAATTGCAAACGACAAGTTCGACTGGGATGCATTCGAAAACGACGGCTTTGATGCCAGCGAGAAGTCTGCAAACGAAGAAAGTTATGTACAGACTCTCAATCGCGTAAGCGAGAACGAAGTTGTTGAAGGTACAGTAGTCGCCCTCAACAAGCGCGAGGTGATTGTCAACATCGGTTACAAGAGTGAAGGCATCATCTCAATCAACGAATTCCGCTACAACCCTGAGCTCGCAGTGGGCGACAAGGTTGAGGTCTATGTAGAGAATGCGGAAGACAAGAAAGGCCAGCTGATCCTCTCACACAAGCGTGCCCGCACTATGAAGTCCTGGGACCGCGTCAACGAGCCCTTCGAAAAGGACGAAATCGCCAAGCGTTACATCAAGTGCCGCACCAAGGGCGGTATGATCGTCGATGTATTCGGCATCGAGGCATTCCTTCCAGGCAGCCAGATTGATGTCAAGCCTATCAGAGATTACGATGTATTCGTAAATAAGACAATGGAATTCAAGATCGTCAAGATCAATCAGGAATTCCGCAACGTGGTTGTATCTCACAAGGCACTCATCGAGGCTGAGATCGAGGCACAGAAGGCTGACATCATCGGCCGTCTCGAGAAGGGCCAGATCCTTGAGGGTACCGTCAAGAACATCACCTCTTACGGTGTATTCGTCGATCTCGGCGGTGTTGACGGACTCATCCACATCACAGACCTCAGCTGGGGCCGCATCAATCATCCAGAAGAGGTTGTATCCCTCGACCAGAAGATCAATGTCGTCATCCTCGACTTCGACGACACCAAGAAGCGCATCGCTCTCGGTCTCAAGCAGCTTGCTCCACATCCTTGGGAAGCTCTCGACCAGAACCTCAAGGTCGGTGACGTTGTGAAGGGCAAGGTCGTCGTCATCGCTGACTACGGCGCATTCATCGAAGTCCAGCCGGGCGTTGAAGGTCTTATCCACGTCTCAGAGATGAGCTGGAGCCTCCACCTCCGCAGCGCACAGGACTTCCTCACAGTCGGACAGGAAGTTGAGGCAGTCATCCTCACCCTCGACCGCGAGGAGCGCAAGATGAGCCTTGGTATCAAGCAGCTCAAACCGGATCCATGGGCAACCATCGCAGAGAAATATCCTGTCAATTCCAAGCATACCGCAACTGTACGCAACTTCACCAACTTCGGTGTGTTCGTAGAGCTTGAGGAAGGCGTTGACGGACTCGTCCACATCAGCGACCTCAGCTGGACCAAGAAGATCAAACATCCTTCAGAGTTCACCGCAATCGGAGAACCTCTCGAGGTTGTCGTCCTCGAAGTCGACCAGGATAACCGCCGTCTCAGCCTCGGTCACAAGCAGCTCGAGGAGAACCCTTGGGAAGAATATGAGTCAACCTATTCAGTAGGTTCAGTTCACGAAGGAACAGTTGCAGCTGTAGGTGAGAAGGGCGCAACAGTCACTCTCGCAGAGGGCATCGAAGGCTACTGCTCAGCGAAGAATCTTGTAAAGGAGGACGGCACTTCTGCAAAGGAAGGTGAGAAACTCCAGTTCAAGGTCGTCGAGTTCAACAAGAACAGCAAGAAGATCATAGTCTCACACTCAAGGATTTTTGAAGAGGTCCGCAGAGAAGAGGCCCGCAAGGAAGCTCGTGAGCGTGACAACGAGACCAACGCTACTCAGAAGGTCGTCAAGAAGCTCAAGGACAATCTTGAGAAGACCACTCTCGGTGACATTTCTGACCTCGCTGACCTCAAGAGCAGGCTCGAAGCTGAAGAAAACGCGAACAAATAGTGAATTTCACCCTGACAACACTTGGAACGGCGTCTGCCCGACCAATAGTTGACAAATACCAGAGCGCCCACGTATTCAACCTGCATGGGCGCTTGTTTTTGGTAGACTGTTGCGAAGGGACGCAGGTGCAGTTGAAGCGCTGTGGCGTTTCGAGGGCCAAGCTGTCGAACATCCTCATCTCCCATCTCCACGGAGACCACGTTTTCGGCATCTTCGGACTCCTGTCGACAATGGCGCTTGACGGGCGCACAGCTCCTTTGTATATTTATGCTCCACGCGATTTCAGTTCCATCCTCAATTTCTTTTTGAACCATTTTGGCGAGGGGGTTAAATTTGAGATTCACCACATCCCGTTGACGATGAAGACAATGGAGACGATTGCCGAATTCAGGAACTGCCGTGTAAGCGCGTTCCCGCTGCAGCACAGAATCGACTGCTTCGGGTTCCGGCTCGACTATGAGAGCAGGATGGAGCATCTGAGCGCAGCGTACTGCTCCGACACCGCTCCGTTCCCTGAGGAGACAGAGTGGGTGAGAGGGTGTGACCTTCTTTTCCATGAATCTACTTTCTCGGAGGAGCATAATGACCTGGCCCGCAAACTGTTCCATTCCACAGCGCGCCAGGCGGCGGGAGTGGCCGCAGAGGCGGGGGTCAAGAAGCTTGTCCTCGGTCATTTCTCTTCACGCTATGCGGATCCGGGCCTGCTTCTTGCAGAGGCACGCGAGGTCTTCCCTGCAGTTGAACTGGCTGAAGAGGGAAAGGTATTTGAAATATGAGATTCTGCAGAACTGCACTCCTGACAGCACTGATAGCAGCGGCCTCTCTTGAGGGGGCCGCCGCCCAGTCACGCGCTGACTTCAACCGGAATATGGAGAAGATCGGCAATGCGCTGACCTATATCTACAACAACTATGTCGACACGGTTGACCTGGATAAAATAGTTGACAGGACCATTGAGGTGATGATGTCCCAGCTGGACCCCCATTCTGCATACAGGAGGCTCGAGGAAACAGTGGATGAGGATGAGAGCCTGAACGGTGCCTTTGAGGGTGTAGGGGTGGAGTTCGCCATAATAGCTGATACCCTGACTGTCCAGTCCGTGGTGGTCGGCGGCCCTTCGGAGGCTGTCGGAATCAGGGCCGGCGACAAGATAGTCGCCATAGACGGTGAGGATATCACATCCGGGCTTACCAATGATGGCGTACGGCGCCGTCTCCGTGGCCCTGCCGGTACAAAAGTGACGGTCGATGTGGTCCGCGGACAAAACCGGCTTCAGTTTGCAGTTACACGCGACAGAATCCCAATAGAGAGTCTGGATGCTGCATATTCCACAGAAGACGGTATTTTCTATGTCAAGATGAGCCGTTTCTCCCAGACCACAATGGAGGAGTTCATCAAGGCATCGTTTTCAGTGAAAAAGCGCCCGAAGGGCTTCATCATTGACCTCAGGGGCAATGGCGGAGGATTTATGGAGGCTGCCGTGATGATCTCCGACATCTTCCTTGATAAAGGCGAGACAATCGTTTCTGTGGAGGGTCTCAGGACACGGCCTTTCACCCAGAAGGCCACCGGCAAGGGCTTCTACCGAAAGGGACCTGTTGTCGTCCTGATTGACGAATGGAGTGCGAGCGCCAGCGAGATCCTTGCGGGAGCACTCCAGGACTGGGACAGGGCAGTGATTGTCGGGCGCAGGAGTTTCGGCAAGGGTCTGGTCCAGCGTGAGTTCCCGCTGGATGACGGTTCCTCTGTCCGCCTGACAGTGGCCCGCTACCACACACCGACCGGCCGTGTGGTCCAGAGTCCGTATGAGCAGGGCGGACGGGAGGAATATTACCGCAGGGCAGAGGAGAGGTATCTCACCGGCTCAGCAGCTGAGGCAGATTCCACCGCGGTCCCTGACAGCCTCTGCTATCAGACGCTGAAACTTGGCCGCACCGTATATGGCGGCGGCGGTATCAGGCCAGACGTGACCGTCGAACGCGATACCACAGGTTACAGCGACTACTACGGCAAAATGGTGGCTTTCGGCCTGATGACCGAATATGCGAACGACTTCATAGACTCACACCGCAGCGAACTTTCAGGTCTTGACTGGAAGAAATTCGAAAAAGTCTGGAAAAAACTGGAGAAAGAGGCCTTCGACGGACTTGTGGAATATTGCGGAAGCAAAGGCCTGAAGCCTGACGAAGAACAGCTGGCCAGGAGCGGCGGGCTCATCAGGCTGCGTCTTAAGGCGCTTGCCGCCCGCTGCCCTATGGGTACCACAGGCTACTACCGGGTGATCAACAGCGGCAGGGACGAAGATTTCGCAAAAGCTGTGGAGATTATTTCGAACTGGAAAGGGGAGTTCCCTTCTCTTTAGCTGACAGTGCTTTCTGATAGGCGCGGGCGTTGTCCATATGCCCGCTCAGCGAGGTGGCGAAGTTGTGCTGCCCGTCGAATGTCGGCTTTGCGCAGAAATAGAGATAGTTGTGGTGCGAGTAGTTGAGCACCGCGTCGAGCGCGGCTACAGGCGGCATTGTTATCGGCCCCGGAGGAAGTCCTGAGTATTTGTAGGTGTTGTATGGAGAATCGACCTCAAGGTGGCGCTTGAGCACCCTTCTTATTCCTGTCTCGCCGGTCGCGAATATGACCGTCGGGTCGGCCTGCAAAGGCATATCGATGTTCAGCCTGTTGATGTAGACCCCGGCCACCTCCGGCATCTCAGGCTCATATTTGGTCTCTTCGATCACGATTGATGCAAGGGTGCTGACTTCCTGTCGGGTGAGGCCTATGGACTCTGCCTTTGCCTTGCGCTCCTCTGTCCAGAAGGCCTCATACTCTCTGTTGAGCCTTTCGACGATCTCCTCCGGGGTGGATGTCCACCAGACCTGGTATGTGTTGGGAATGAACATTCCGATGAAAGTCCTGCTGTCGAATCCGTAGCGGCTCATCACGCCTTCGTCCAGCAGGGTCGCGGCAAAAGCGGTGGAGTCGGCCTCCAGTTTCTCTCCAAGGACGGCGGAGAAGCGTTCGAGGGACCGGATATATCCCGGTATCACCAGATTGACAGGCGTCTGCCATCCCATTGCAAGAGTGCGGACAACCGCCTTGTTCCCCATCCCCGGTTTGAAGACATAGAGGCCCGGCTTGAATTTTCCGCTGAGGCCCATCGCCTTGGCTGCCCTGAGGAAGGATGCTTCATTCTCGAGCACGCCTCCCTCCCGGAGTGCGGCGAGCACCGCATCATAGCCGGAATTGCGGTATATCTTTATTTCCGGCTGCTTTTCCTGTGCACGCACATTGCCCTTGTAGAAGGTGAACCAGTATAATGCGCAGGCGGTCAGGCCGATGACGGCACATACTGCAAGCAGGCCCAGTATCCTTTTTGCTGTCTTCTTCATTTCTTGTTTCTCAGGTTGACAAGAGTGCCTGGTTCAGGCTCCCCTGTCCGGTTGAAATTGTTGTATTTGTAGATATATTTCAGTTTCACTGCGTAGCGCTGCGATATTTCGCGCAGCGTCTCGCCACCCTGCATTACGTGCTTGTCGAGGTGACGTGCGCTTTCACGCTTCTTCGCTTCGATATAGATCTTTTCCCCGGGCTGGATGACGTGGCTGCGGCCTGCATCGTTGAACCGGCGGATCTCACTGGTGAAGAGGTCGAATTCGCGGGCAAGTGAACGGAAGGTGTCATCCTTCTCCGCTATGATGTATGCGGTGCCGTTTGTCTGCAGTATCTCCCTGCTGAGGGAGATGGTGTAGAGCTTCGTCCCGCTGAGAGGCTTCAGCTTCAGGCTGAATTCAGCCTCCATAGGGGTTGGGGGAAGGAGCGCATCGTCAATGATGTCGTAGGTGAAGAGAGAATTCTTCTCGATGATCCCGATCAGCCTTTCAGCATAGTCCCCGGCTGTGGCATAGCCGGCTTTCTGGAGGCCGTATGCCCAGCCGCGGTAGTCCGCAGGCTCAAGGTTGAACAGAGTTGAATAACGGTCATTGTAGCGCAGGAAGTCGCTGTGGTCACGGTATGATTCCTCCGCGCTTGCGTAACTCCGGAAACATTCGTTCCGTGCATCATCGTCGTGGCGGACGCTTCTGCCCTTCCAGCCGTGGCATTTGATTCCGAAATGGTTGTTGGCCTCTTTTGCCAGATAGGAGTTGCCGTCGCCGGATTCGAGGCATCCCTGGGCGAGAGTGATGCTGGCCGGGATTCCGGTCTGCTCCATCTGTTCCACAGCCAGGGCGCTGTACCGGGCGATATACTCGGCCCTGGTCATTTTCTGACCGGGAAGCGCAGTGCAGAGCAACGTTAGGACAAATGTCAGGGCAAGCCGTTTCATCAATGCAAAGATACAAACATAAATTTTATTATATTTGTATGATACTTGAAACGGCTGCATATGACCAGAAAGAGTTTGACGGTGGAATATGAGGAGTATGAGAGCGCTGCGGAGCTGAACGCCGAGGACAGGGAACTGTTCGATGCGGCGGTCGGGGCCCTGGCTGGATCCTATGCTCCATATTCTAATTTCAATGTCGGCGCTGCTGTCCGCCTGGAGGGCGGCATCATCGTCAAGGGTGCCAACCAGGAGAACGCCGCATACCCGTCGGGACTGTGCGCGGAGCGGACGGCAATGTTCGCCGCCGGTGCCGGCTGGCCCGGCAAGGCTTTCAAGGCCCTGGCTGTGGTTTGTGCTTCCGACGGTGAACTGCATACGACACCGTGCTATCCCTGCGGCGCCTGCCGTCAGGTGATGGCTCAGTATGAAAGGGAGAGCGGCGCCCCGCTGCGGATTATCCTCGGCGGCGCCGGCAGGATACAGATACTCACCGGAGTGGCATCATTGCTGCCGTTCACGTTCAATGAACTCTAGTGTATGATGGAATTGACAGCAGGGGTTTCAGGGTTCCTCCCTGTAGAAAAAGAAAAGGGTAAGCTGAATATATCGCACCGCTACAACCACTTACCCTTGCTGCCTTCCGACCCTGGGGGAGTTCAGTGGGAGCTGGTCGTATATGACTTACCCCGGCACAAAGGTAATTATTATTTTTGAATAACAAATGAAAATCTGCATAGGCCTCTCCGGAGGAGTCGATTCCAGCGTAGCCGCACTGCTGCTCAAGCAGCAGGGGTATGACGTGTTCGCTCTTTTCATGCAGAACTGGCACGACACCACAGGGACTCTCCACGGCGAGTGCGAGTGGGAGGAGGACCGGGCAGTGGCGGAAATGGAGGCCCGCAAGATAGGCATTCCGTTCCATTTCGTGGATTTGAGCGACGTCTACCGACAGCGTGTCGTCGACTATATGTTCAGCGAGTATGCCAAAGGCCGCACTCCGAATCCGGACGTCCTCTGCAACCGTGAGATCAAGTTCGACGCATTCCTGAAGGCCGCTGAGGAGCTCGGCGCGGATATGGTGGCGACAGGCCACTACTGCCGCAGGGACTCCTTCACGGATGCGTCAGGCAGGACAATATACCGTATCCTCGCCGGCAGCGACCCTAACAAGGACCAGAGCTACTTTCTCTGCCAGCTGTCCCAGCAGCAGCTCGCGAAGGCGATGTTCCCTATCGGGGAGATATGCAAGCCTGAGGTCAGGCGCATTGCACGTGAAGCCGGCCTTCCGAGTGCAGAGAAGAAGGACTCCCAGGGCATCTGCTTCGTGGGCAAGGTGGACCTTCCGGTCTTCCTCCAGCAGAAGCTCGCCAGCCGCGAAGGCGATGTGGTTGAGATATTCCGCGACTGGTATGAGGGCCGCAGGGAACCAGAGACCCTTGAAGAGATGTCTCAGCCGGTAGTGTACCGTCCGGAGGACGGCAAAGTCATAGGCCGCCACATCGGCGCGCAATATTACACCATCGGCCAGCGCAAGGGACTCAACATAGGCGGACACAAGGAGCCGGTCTTCATCATCGCCAACGATATGGAGCGCAACACCATATACGTAGGCGAGGGGCAGAACCATCCGGGACTCTACCGCAGGGCTCTCCGCGTCCTTCCTGAGGAGATCCACTGGATCCGTCCCGACCTTGAACTTGAAGAGGGCGGGAGCCGTCGCTATGAGGTGCGGATACGATACCGCCAGCCGCTTCAGCAGGCGGAGCTCATCCGCAGGCCGGACGGGCTCTACATACTCTTCGACGAGCCGCAGCGGGGGATAACCCCGGGCCAGTTCGCAGCCTGGTATGCACCTGACGGCGAAATGGTGGGAAGTGGAGTGATAGAAAAATGAAATGATATAAAAACAGTATAACAAATGAGAAAACTTGCTTCAATCTGTATCAGACTCTCCGCATTGCTTGCGGCGGCTTTCATCCTCGCATCCTGCGGCGGAGACGATGACCCTATCAATGTCGATCCCGAAAAACCCGTTCAGAGCGACAGGGCTGACCTGAACTCATTCGTTCTGCCAGCAGCATCCAACTCCGGACTGAGCGAGAATGTCATCGCTTATGTCTCCGGCAATGAAATCAAGTTCTCCATACCGGAAGGTATGTCTCCGGCCAAGCTCGTGCCGTCCATATCTGTCTCGGACAAGGCTGTGGTCAAACTCGACGGAAAGGATTACAAGAACGGCGACCCTTACGATTTCACCAACCAGGTCGTGATGACAATCGTGTCTGAGTCAGGCAAGACCACAAAGACCTATTCTCTCAGATGGGAGACAGGCGACAACTGGATGGACAGCTATATATGGAAACTGATGGACGAATGCAAGATCCCGGGTGTCTCGTTCTCTGTGATGCAGGGCACCAAGGTCGTCTATTCAAAAGGCTACGGCTGGGCTGTCAAGGACAAGGAAAGGGTCACTCCGGACCATCTTTTCCGTATGGCCAGCATCTCGAAGCAGTTCTGCACCCTCTGCATAATGCGTCTCAAGGAACAGGGCAAACTCAGGCTGGATGACAAGGTCTTCGGTGAGAAGGGAATCCTCAAGGGCATCTTCCAGACCTCAGAGTACCACGACAATATCACCGTGCGCCATCTCCTCAGCCATTCGAGCGGCATCTGCGCCGGTCTCGACGACCCTGCTTTCAGCAATTCCTACAGGTTCTACAACAATGACAGCAGCAGGCCGGTGCCTACAGACACTCTGATCCAGCGCACCCTCAACAAAAGATGGGCTCCGTATCAGAGCGGAAGTTCATACTACACTCCTGGCGCCCTCTACAACTACAGCAACGTGGGATACTGTGTTCTCCACCGCATAGTCGAAGTGGTGAGCGGAAAGGATTACGAGACATTCCTCAAGGAGGATGTCCTCAAGCCTATGGGCATCACCGACACCCATATCGGAGGCTATCAGAACCAGCGCCGTTCCAATGAGTGCGAGTTCTACTCCCAGGGCGGCGGAAACGGCTATCTGAACCCTCTCCGTGAGATTGCAGGTGCCGCCGGAATCATCACCTCCACCAACCAGATGATGAAGATACTGACTTTCATCGACGGAGATGAGACAGTCCCTGATGTCTATACCAAGGAGACACTTTCCGAGATGTACACCCCGTACAGGTACTCAGCCGAATCGCGCGACACCTACGGCCTTGGCTGGAGGATGAACAACTCCAAGAGGTTCTTCAATTCGCATTTCCACGGCGGCAACATAGCCGGCACGGCGACAATGTGGGTCGGCGGAGCCACCGGTGACAACAAGAGCAGCTACAAGCAGCCGATGAGCGGAGCCATAGTCTGCAACTCCAGGTCATACGACGACAAGATCGGCTGGGACACCAGCTGGGGATTCAGCTCTCCTAACGACATCGACGACTCGTTCTATATCATTCTGGGCGAAGCCTTCAGGCATTTCGACAAATAAATGGATCCTTCCGGCCGCATTGTCATAATAGGAGGCGGTGCCGCGGGGATGATGGCGGCAATCAAGGCCGCTGAGACCCTCCGGCAGGCCGGCGTCGAGGATGCTGGAAGCCATATCCTTCTGGTTGACAAGAACGAAAGGCTGGGCCGCAAGATATATCTCACAGGAAAGGGGCGCTGCAACATCACTAATATGCGCCCCTGGAGTGAGTTCGCATCCCACATCCATCCGAATCAGGAGTTCCTCAAGCACGCATTCCACGCATTTTCCAATGCTGATGTCAGCCGCTTTTTCGAAGAGGCTGGCGTCCCTGTCACCATCCAGCAGGGGCAGAGGCTTTTCCCGGCCTCAATGAAAGCTTCCGATGTGGCGCAGGCCCTTGAGGGCAGGGTCCGCAGCCTGGGCATCAGGGTTGAGACCCGTGCGGCCACTCTCGAGGATGTGAAAGCGGAGCCAGCTGTGATAATCGCCACAGGCGGCAAGTCATATCCCGTCACCGGCTCGACAGGCGACGGCTATGAGATGGCCGCCGCCCTCGGTCATACCGTGACCCGTCTTTTCCCTTCCGAGACAGCCCTTATGCCCAAGGATTACGACAGCTCGCTGGCAGGTATGGAGATAAAGAACGCTGCTCTCAGCCTCTTTGTGGACAGGGATATGGTTCAGAGGGAGGAGGGTGATTTCAACTTCACGGAAGACGGCCTTGAGAGCGCAATCGCATATAAGATATCACGCAGGGCGGTCTGGGCGATGGTCAACGGCCAGAAAGTAGAGGTGGAACTGGACCTGAAGCCGGCTCTGGCGCCGGAGAAGCTCGCAGCCAGGATAGCCAGGGATGTGGTCTCCTCTCCGGGACGGCCGAAGATCCGCAGCCTGCTCCGCGGTCTTATGCCTGAGGCTCTCATCGAGCCGTTCCTAAGGGCATTCCCCGGTGCCTCCGTCGAGAACCTGCCGCAATGCCTGAAAGGGTGGCGCTTCCGCATCGGCAGCTACAGGGGCTATGACCGTGCCGTGGTCACAGCGGGCGGCGTCAGCCTCAAGGAGGTCTCTCCGAAGACTATGGAATCAAAAAAAATCAAGGGCCTCTACTTTGCAGGAGAAGTCCTTGACCTTGATGGTGATACGGGAGGATATAACCTCCAGGCGGCTTTTTCTACCGGTGCTCTGGCCGGCGTTTCAGCTGCGCGCGCACTGCTTCGTTAGCCTTTCTCACGCGATCCACGTCAACTTTGTCGACCTTGCGGTCATATGTCATCAGTCCGTTGACCTCTATCTCCACGTCCGTGGTCTGAGTATAGACTGCGGCGGAGAAACCCCGTTCTACCATCTTCCCGAGCTGCTCAGCATACTTCACATATTCGTCCGTAACTTCATTGGAGCTAGTGAACTTGATGTAGCCCCAGTTCCTGTCGGGAGTCCAGAGATGTCCCTCGACTGGCCATCCGATGCCGCCGTATTCGCCAAGGACTGTGATTCTGTTGGAGTCGAAGAGATACATCAAAGGTTCAGGGTAGTGGTGAAGGTCGAGGATGTCACCGGATCCTGCGAAATGGTTTCCGCCGCTGGCTGAATTGACGAGGCGTTCCGGGTCCTTGACTGCGGTCCATTCAGTGATCTCCGCAGTCTTGAACTGGCCCCATCCTTCATTGAACGGAACCCATACAGCGATGCAGGGATGAGACCAGAGGCTTTCGATGATCTCGTTCCATTCGCTGCGGTAGCAGGACTCGCTCTCAGGGGTGCGTGCGCTCTCCTTTCCGTCGAAATAGCGGGTCATCTGCCAAGGCGAGGTCCATTCGCCGCTAGGCATATCCTGCCAGACAATGATTCCGAGTCTGTCGCAGTGGTAGTACCAGCGGTCTGGCTCGACCTTCACGTGCTTGCGTATCATATTGAACCCCAAATCCTTGGTCTTCTGTATGTCGTAGGCCAGAGCCTCGTCGGTAGGGGCGGTGTAGAGACCGTCGGGCCACCATCCCTGGTCGAGCGGGCCATAGAGGAACACCGGCTCGCCGTTGAGTGCGAACCTCCAGATGCAGTCCTTGTCCAGGATCTTTGAGATCTTGCGCATTGCGCAGTAGCTGTCCACGCGGTCCACTACCTTGCCACCGACTGTCAGTGTCACCTCCATATCATATAGATACGGGTCCTCCGGGCTCCAGAGGTGCGGCTCCGCTATTGATACAGATGCGCTCCTGCCTGCGATGGCGCGGCCTCTTGCCACAACTTTCCCTGATTCCCTGACAACTGCCTCGACAATGCCTGCGCTGCAGCCGCCGGCCTCCACAATGAAGCGCCTGCCGTCAAGGTCCGGGGTTATCTTCAGCGCGGAGATATGGTTCTCAGGGACAGGCTCCATCCATACTGTGCGCCAGATGCCGGTGACAGGGGTGTACCAGATGCCTCCCGGGTTGCTCACCTGCTTTCCTCTCGGCTGGAATCCCTTGTCAGAAGGGTCCCAGACCTTGACGGTGAGGGTATTGGTCCCCTTTGAGTCGAGAGCATCGGTGATATCTGCCTCAAACGGACTGTAACCGCCGGAGTGGGAGGCGACTGAAATGTCATTGACCCAGACCTCGGCTTTCCAGTCCACTGCTCCGAAATGGAGTATGATGCGGCGCCCCTTCCACTCCTTCGGCACTGTGAAGGACCTTTTGTACCAGAGGTTGTTGCCGGCTCCTACATTGAGCCCCACGCCAGAAAGGCTTGATTCGGCCGCGAACGGGACAAGTATCCTTCCCTGGCCTGCGGAGAACTCTTCTCCGACAGGGAGGATTGCGTAGTCCCAGAGTCCGTTGAGGTTCTGCCATTCGCTGCGGACCATCTGGGGTCTCGGATACTCGGGCAGAGGTGCTGAAGGGTTGACTTCGTCCGCCCATTTTGTGCGGATATGGGAGCCGGCAGGCTGCCATTGTGCAAAAGATGAGACTGCAGCAGTCAGCAGCAGTAGCAGGAGATATATTTTTTTCATATATTTATGGTTTCAAACAGAACAAATTTACAGATAATATGAGGATTGTCAAAATATTGTGCTCATTTGCAGCAGCGGTTCTGCTCGCTCTCTCCTGCAGCGGTCCCGAAAACTCCGTTCCGACCTATACCATTGAGAATGCCGGCGGAATGAAAGCGGTATTCTGCCCTGTCGGGGCGAGGCTGCTCAGCCTTGAGGTCCCCGCTGCGGATGGAACAGTGAAGAATGTGGTGTGGGGCTGCGGCACTCCTGAGGAGGCCCTCTCCGACAGCAACTACCGATGCACCGTTGTGGGCCGGTTCGGCAACCGTATCGCTTCAGGGCGTTTCGAACTGGACGGCAAGTCTTACCAGCTGACACAGAACGAGGGGGAGACCCACCTTCACGGTGGCACTGGAGGCTTTTCAAAGAAAATGTGGGAGGTAGAGCAGCTTTCCCGCAACTCCCTCAGGATGACCTGTTTCTCAGAGGACGGTGACGACGGCTATCCGGGCAACCTGAATCTTTCAGTAACCTTCACTCTTTCTGACGGGAACTCACTTGACATAGAGTACAGCGCCGAAACCGATGCTCCGACTGTCCTCAATCCGACGATGCACTTCTATTTCAACCTTCACGGCGAAAGAAAGAGCATCACATCCCACTGTCTGACCATCAATGCGGAGCACTACACTCCCGTGGACAGTCTGCTGATTCCGACCGGGGAGATCTCTCCGGTGGCCAATACAACCTATGACTACCGCACCGCCCGTCAGGTCAACACAGATATGGACATCAATTTCGTTCTGAACGCGCACGAAGCGGGATCTGCTGTGGAACCGGCGCTGATACTCTCCGAACCCGGTACCGGCATAAGGATGGAGGTCTTCACCGACAGGCCCGGACTTCAGATCTACAGCGGCAACGAGAACGGAGGTCTTGTGGTGGAGACACAGAACTTCCCTGATTCACCGAACCACTGCACATTCCCTCCTGTGGTCCTCCGCCCGGGAGACACATATACACAGACATCATCATTCAGATTCTCAGTTGAACAATGAAACGTATTCTTTTAATAATTGCTCTGGCCGCCGCGCTGACGGCGCTCTCTTCCTGCTCCAGCTCACGCCAGATGACCGGAAGCACACAGGCAGAGTATGAAATGGTCAACATCGGCTACGGCAAGGTCTCCAGGAAGGACCTCTCCTACAGTGTCAGCAAGGTTGATGTAAAGGATCAGGACATCGTGGCATATTCCAATATCTACGACTATCTGAGAGGCAAGGTCCCCGGCCTCTACATCGGTCCCGGCGACAATCCGACGATATTGATAAGGGGAAGGGGCACTCTCAACGGCTCCACGGATCCTCTCATTCTGGTGGACGGAGTGGAGATCAAGGACCTCGGAGGCGTCAATCCGAATGACGTGAAGAGCGTTGAGGTGCTCAAGGATTCCTCCGCCTCCATATATGGCGTCCGAGGTGCCAACGGTGTGATTCTCATCACGACGAAAGGTAGCAGATGACAAACAGTAAAATGACACGCAATATGAAAAAATTCCTCAAGAATCTCTTCGGCACTCTCGCCGCAATCATCGTAATAGCCGCCGTTGCCGTTGCCTGCCTCTGGGGCAGGGAGATTGCAACAATCCGCACTGTCGCCCAGCTTGACAAGGGCGGATACCTCTACCAGATGGAGTACAAGGCATCCTATGACCTGGATGAAATCATAGAGTCTGACATTGACAGGAACGCTGCGCTTCTCAACTATGTCGCAGGGAAGATCACACACGGACTGCCTCTGCTCTCCTCTGGCGACAAGAAGGAGAAAGATTCTGCCGCTGAGCCTAAGGATGCCTGCACAAGTTTCCAGGCCGCCATCGCCGGCGGGGAGGGCTACCTCTACGGCCGCAATTATGATATGATGAAAAACCCTACGATGGTGGTCAAGTCGCATCCGAAGAACGGATATGCTTCAATTTCTACCTGCGACCTCTCACATCTTGGCTACAGCCTTGAGAAACTCCCTCAGTCTTTCAAGGACAAGATCTTCTGTGTCGCAACGGTATACGCCCCTATGGACGGAATGAACGAGAAGGGCCTCTGCACGTCTATCATGGCGCTCCCTAAACAGCCTGCCGCGCAGAATTCCGGCAAGCACAAGGTGGGCACATCAATCATTATGCGTCTCTGGCTCGACCGCTGCGCCACTGTACAGGAGGCCCTCGACCTTCTCGCTACAGTCGATGTATGCCACGACCAGGAGGCAGGCAGCGGTTACCACTATATGGTTGCCGATGCAAACGGTGACTGCGCTGTAGTGGAATTTGACAAGGAGGACGGCTGGAAGACACTCATCGTGCGCAAGGGTGAGGACCGCAAGGCGATGCACGTCACAAATCACCTCCTCAGCCCTGCATACTACACAACAGAACCTGACATTGCAGTCGGCAACCCGCACAGCAAGAGCTGGTGGCGCTACGGAGTGGTGGACGAGTTCCTCAAGGCGCACAACGACAGTCTGACTGTGGGCGAGGCGCAGGAGTGCCTCTCGATGGTTCATTGGAAGGACCTTGTCTGGGAGGACGGCACAGTAGAGGATACTCAGTTCAGCAATGTCTATGACCAGACTGAACTCAAACTCTACCTGCGTCCTTGGAACGACTATGAGACAACCTACGGATTCGAGCTGTAGGCTAGAATAGCTGAAGCAGCTGCGAGAGGGCGAAGCCCAGGTAGTTGCCTACGGCATAGCCCACGATACCGATGGAGAGTCCTGCAATCAGGACTCTTCTGTTTTTCATCGCTGCGGCCATCATCGGCACGAAAGGCGGTGAGCAGATGAATGCGACGGAACTGACCACCACGGTGTCGGAATCTATCCTGAATATCTTCGCGAAGAGAATCTGCAGGAAAAGTGAGCCGAAGATCACAAGGGTCAGGTAGCCGAGCATCCCAGCGCCTCCCTCGAAGTTGAGGTTACTGAGGTTGGCCATCGATGCGACCACGATGCTGAAAACATAGATGCAGTACATCCCGACATCGTAGGCGTATGGGAGCGTCCTCACTTTCGGGATGAAGGATGCAGCTAAGCTGAATGTGGTCAGGGCCAGGATGAATACCGTCATGAACGGCACTTCCGGCAGGAGAAGCGTCAATCCGAAGGAGAGTCCGCATACGACGGCCACTACCCCGGCAAGTTTTGCGAGTGTGGCAAGCCCCCTGCGTGAAAAGAGTCCCTCATAGGGGTTATTCTCATTCCCGAGTGTGATGCTGTCGTCGTGAGCCGTTTCGACCGGCAGGAATTTCCTGAAAAGCTTCACGCCGACCGCGACCAGGAACATCAGGTAGAGGAAGCTGACCACCATATCATATCCGTTGAGGAGCAGGTAGGTCTCCTCAGAGACTCCGAGCATTGTCTTCAGGGCTGCGAGATTGATGGTGCCGCCTGTATAGACTCCGGTCAGCATTCCGCCGACCTTTGCAGCGGTATCGGGAGGGTTGAGGCTTGCGTCCAGTCCCCGGGCGAAGAGGAGGTGGCCCCCGATGACTGCAATCACCACTGCGGCGAATCCTGTCAGAAGGGCGAGCAGCTGGCTTCTTGTCTCACTGCGCTTGAAGCTGCATCCCAGCAGCATCAGCGGGATGGCGACCGGAATGGCGGCGCTGCTGATGATGTCCTGTATCTGCGCCGTGCCTTCCGGAAGGGAGAGCCCCGGAATGAGACCGATGTTGCCGATTATGATGCCGAGGATATAGAGTACCAGCACCGGACCGACCTTGCCAAGCCATTTCACTCTCCTGCAGGCCCTGAGGACGAATGCCGGGGCCAGCAGGAAAACTGCTGTGAGGAGAATGCTGCCGGACATCTTCCGCTACTTTGCGAGAAGTCTCTTGACGATTGCGGAGATCATCCTGCCGTCAGCCCGGCCTGCGAGTCTTTTTGTGGCCACGCCCATCACCTTGCCCATATCGGACGGTGCGGCTGCGCCGACCTCGGCTATAATCTCCTTGAGCCGCGCCTCTGTCTCCTCCTCCGAAAGCATCTTCGGGAGATACTCCTCGAGTATCTTCACCTCGGCAAGTTCGGCGTCGGCGAGTTCCTGTCTTCCGGCAGCGGAATACTGCTCCGCTGACTCCTTGCGCTGCTTGACAAGCTTCTGGATGAGTTTCAGGATATCGGCGTCCTCAATCTCCCCGTTGCCACCCTCGGCGGTCTTGAAAAGGAGGATCTCCGACTTGATCGCGCGGACCGCAGTCGCGCGCACCTTGTCGCCGCTCTTCATCGCAGTGACAATGTCTTTCTGTACCTGTTGTTCGAGTGCCATAGTGAAACTGTTCTGTTTGTTCAGCGAAGATAGTCAAAATTTCAAAAAAAACGCCCTTCAAATCTGAAGGGCGTTTATGTGGTGCCACCGGGAATTGAACCAGGGACACACGGATTTTCAGTCCGTTGCTCTACCAACTGAGCTATGGCACCATTGGCTGGATTTCTCCAACGGGACTGCAAAGGTATGTTTTTATTTTTTATCTGCAAAAAATATTGTTACTTTCGTGAAATTACTTTTGAAAACAAGAGAAAGAGATGAAATATGTGGAGGTGATTCTGCCGTTGAGGCTGCGCACAGCGCTGACTTACCGTGCAGAAGAGTGTGACGGGATATCTGAGGGGTCGTGGGTGAGTGTCCCGCTCAGGGGCCGGAAGGCTCTCGGAGTGGTTTCAAAAGTGCTGGATAAGGTTCCTGACGGGGTTCCTGAGGAAAGACTGCTGCAGGCGCTGCCTGCTCCTGAGATACCTGCCGTGGAAAGATGTGAGCTTGATTTCTGGCATACGCTGGCTGAGTACTATATGTGCACTGTGGGCGAGGTCTTCAAGTGTGCCTGCAACGTTTCGCTCCAGAAGGGTGACAGCGGAAAGCCTGTCAGGCGCAGGAAAAAGAAATCTGATGCGGAGAATGGCGGAGAGAGGGTTCTGTGCCCGCTCTCGCCTGCCCAGGAGAAGGCTGCCGGAGAAATCCGGGAAGCATTCGGCCGCAGGAAGAATGTCCTGCTCTGCGGAGTCACAGGCAGCGGCAAGACCGAAATTTACATCCACCTTGCCGAAGAACAGCTGAAGGCGGGCAGGGATGTCCTCTACCTGGTCCCGGAGATAGCCGTCTCCAGGCAGCTGGAGGAGAGGCTCGGAAGGGTGTTCGGCTCCTCGCTGGTGGTGTTCCATTCGCAGAGGACTGTGCCTCAGCGACGCAATGCTGCAGAACTGCTCCGGTCAAAGGAGAGGGGGGCGAAGATTGTGCTCGGCACCCGCTCGGCAGTGTTCCTCCCGCTCCGTAATCCGGGGCTGATAGTGGTGGACGAGGAGCACGACCGCTCCTACAAGCAGGATGACCCGGCTCCGCGCTACAGCGGCCGTGACGCGGCGATAATGCTCGGAGCGCAGCGCAGGGTGCCGGTGCTGCTCGGCAGCGCCACACCGTCATTCGAATCGCTTCTCAATGTCTCGCTCGGGAAATATGACCGGGTTGACCTGCCGGTCAGGTATCACGAATCACCGGACCCTGAAATAGAGATCATAGATACTGTCCGCGAGCGCAGGCTCCGCAATATGCAGGGATCTTTCTCCAGAAAGCTGCTGAAGGAGATGGCGGCTGTGGCGAAGGCCGGCGGACAGACGCTTGTCTTCCGTTCGCGCAGGGCGTATGCACCTATGGTGCAGTGTGCCGAGTGCGGGGCGGTCGCTGTTTGCCAGGAATGCGGCGTCAGCCTGACCTATCACAAGTTCAACAATACGCTTGCCTGCCATTACTGCGGCTGTACAGTCCCGTTCACAACCCGTTGCAAGGCCTGCGGCGCCCCTGCTCTCGAAGAACGCGGGGCAGGCACCGAGAAGCTGGAGGAGGAGCTGCGGGAGGCATTCCCGGAACTGCGGGTGGAGCGTTTCGATGCTGACACCGCACAGAGCCGTATACAGCAGGAACGGCTCATCTCCGAGTTCGCCTCAGGCGCCATCGACATAATGGTCGGCACCCAGATGATCACCAAAGGATTCGACTTTGAGAAGCTGGCGATGGTGGCGGTCGTCTCCGCCGACGGCATCTTCTCCGTCCAGGACTTCCGCAGCGACGAGCGGGCGCTTCAGCTCATCACTCAGCTGACAGGCCGCTCGGGGAGAAGAGAGAACCGCGGGAAGATTGTGATACAGACTTCGCAGCCGGACCATCCTGTGCTCAGGAGTTTCGCGGCGAAGGAGCCTGCCGGTCTGGCGGGGCTGCTTGAGGAACGGCGGCAGTTCGGCTTCCCGCCTTTCGTGAGGATGATTCAGATCACTGTCCGCGACCGCAGGGAGGGACGTCTCTGGAATGTCTGCAGGAGGATCGGCGAACTTGCCCGGGAGTGCGGCATTGAGGGGGTCGCCGGCCCGATGCCCGCCCCTGTGGAGGTGGTCGGCGGCTTCCATATCGCTGAATTCCGCATCAGACTCGACCGGAACCGGGACCTGAAACTGAAAAAAAGAGCTCTGTCCGAGGGGATAGAGCTCATAGAACGTGATTTCAACGGTCTTGCCGACATCAAGATAGATGTCGATCCGCTGTAGTTATTTCTTTGCCGCAGCGCGCTCGGCGATGATTGCCTGGGTGAGTTCAGGTGCGTTGGTTGTAATCTGGTCCACACCGAGGTCGAGCATCCTGCGTATGTCCTCTTCCTTGTTGACTGTCCAGGCGTTGCAGACCATTCCGAGACTGTGGGCTTCGGCGACCCATTCCGGGTGCTCGTCGAAGACTGAATAATGGTAGTCGATGCCCTTGATGCCCATCTCGAAGAGCTCTGCAGGGGCGATGTTGCCGGTGAGGTACTGCACCATATTGTCAGGCATCAGGCGTGCGATCTCCTTGCAGGCTGATAGGCTGAAGGCGATGAAGATGGTCCTGTCCTCGACACCGTATTTCTTGACAGTCTCGATGCACTTCGGGATTGACACTGCCTCGTAGAGGCTGTCGCCCTCGCTCTTGAGCTCGAATACAAGCTTCATCTCAGGGAAAGGAAGGAATGCTTCGATGTACTTGTCGAGGGTAGGGATGACCTCGCCGTTAGCGAGAGTGGAGTCCTTGATGGCTGCGTAGTCGGCTTCGTAGATAGTGATGCCGTGGAAGGTGTAGTCGTGGTTGACTACGAGCTCGCCGTCGGCGGTGAGATTGACGTCGAACTCAGAGCCGTATGCTCCGATTTCTCCGGCTTTGGTTACGGCTGCGATGGAGTTCTGCGCGGACCCTTCTGTGTCCCAGTATCCGCGGTGGGCGATGACTTGTGGAAGCTGTTCAGCCTCTTTGCTGCAGGCCGAAACCGTCAGGCCGAGCAGCGCAATGATAAGGATGCGTTTCATAGTGCAAAGATATCAATCTTTTATTATATTTGTATCTGTTAAACAGGCTCAGGGAAATGAAACAGGAGACGAAGGACCATATCCGGTCGTGTGTCAGGGAAACTCTCCCGACCACCGCAAAAACCTGCATCTGGATTATCAAGATTACCGTGGGCGTCTCATTTGCGATGATGCTTCTGAAGTATTTCAACATACTTCCGTGGATCTCCAGGGCCGTCAGCCCCGTCTTCGGCATCTTCGGCCTTCCCGGCTCCGCAGCGCTGGCCTATGTGAGCGGCTATTTCGTGAATGTCTATTCCGCAATCGCAGTCATCAGCACTCTGAATCTCGATGCCAGGGCGCTCACCATCCTCTGCACGATGGTGCTGTGCTCCCACTCGATGATCCTCGAGACCGCAGTCATCAAGAAGACCGGCGCCAACGGCACCAGGATGGTGATTGTCAGGACTCTGAGCGCTTTCATCACCGGCCTGTTCCTCAATCTTGTGCTCCCCGGCTCCTCGGACCTCTCCTCGGATATGGCTGTAGTTGCCGACAAACTCCCGTTCCTGACCGTGCTCTGGCAGTGGGTCGTCTCGACCCTGAAGCTGGTGGTGATGATGACCTGCATCATCTTCACCCTCAACATCGGACAGCGGCTGCTGACGGAATTCGGCATAATGGACCGCATCTCCGCCTTCTTCAGGCCTCTGATGAAGGTGTTCGGCCTGCCTGACAGCACAGTGTTCCTCTGGCTTGTAGCCAACATAGTCGGTCTCGGCTACGGTGCTGCAGCCATGCTGGACGCAATGAGCCGGGGAGGCATCAGCCACCGTGACGTGCTTCTGCTGGACACTCATATCAGCATATCGCACAGCAACCTCGAGGATCTGCTTCTGCTGACTGCCTGCGGTGCGGTCTGGTGGATAATGCTGCTGACGCGCTGGGGAATGTCCATAGCGCTGGTGTGGGAGCACCGTCTCGAGATGAAGCTGCGCGGCGCACCAGTTGAGAACTTACAATAACTGAAACTTGAAATATGAAGACTTTGAGACTCTTGGTCCTGCTGCTTGCAGTTGCGGCCGCCGGAAATGTAAAGGCTCAGGAAACTGAATTCCAGAAGCCGGACCCGATGATTGAGACGCTGGCTGTGTCAAGCCCGCTTCCGACTACCTATTTCAGCAACGACGCCAGGCAGGCTGTAGTGGGATACTGCCAGTGCAAGCTGCTGCCTCTGGCAGAACTTGCAGCCAACGAGGCCCGCATCGGCGGTGTGCGCATAAACACTGAAAATTTCAGCGAGACACGTGAGTCGTTCTTTGACAGGCTCGAGGTGCTGGATGTCGCGACCGGCAGGACTGCTCAGGTCTCCGGGATACCGGCCGGATCAAAGGTGAAGTTTGTCGCCTGGTCTCCTTCAGGCAGGTATTTCTGCTTCACCGCCTCGGGTAAGAACCGCACCGACCTCTACAGGGTCGCTGCAGGAAGCACAGATGCCGAGCGTATCAATGAATATCCTGTCAACACTATTTTCGGCACTCCGTTCTTCTTCCTCGATGATGAGACTGTCCTTTACAAGGCAGTGCCGGCGGATCCGGGAATGAAGCCGGAAGAGGGACTGCACGCCTGGCCTGTGGTCCAGGAGCATAACGGCAAGCCTAACCGTATCCGTACATATCAGGACCTTATCTCAAGTCCTTATGACGCAGACCTCTTCGAATACTGCTGCACCACACAGCTCGCTGTCTTCAAAGGCGGGACGACAAGGACTGTCGGCGGGAAGGCCATATACCGTTCCATCGACCCGTCCCCTGACGGCAGCTTTCTTATGGTGACCACCGAACACCGCCCGTTCTCATACATCGAACGCCATAGGTCATTCCCTTCAAGACAGTTCATAATGTCGGTTGCGGACGGCAGTGTTGTGAAGATGATCAATGATACGGCAAAGGAGAAAGAGGAGGCCGACAAGGCTGGCAGGGATGAGAAAAAGCCGAAGACCCCGAAGCCTGCCGGCTTCAGCTGGAGGCCTGACAGGCCGGCCACCCTTGTTTGGACAGAGGTGACTCCGGCTCCTGAAGAGGCAGACAAGGATAAAGACAAAGACGGTGGCTCCGCTGACGGCGACGCTGCCAGGGCGAAGGAGGAGAAGCCTGAAAGGACTTTCACCGACAGGATGTACCAGTGCACCGCTCCGTTCGATTTCGAGACAGACAAGGAACTGGTCCTCGCGCCGGAATACAAGCTTGGCAAGATTACCTGGTGCAACGACGACATCGCCCTCTTCACCGAGAGTTCCTCGAAACAGAAATTCAGAAGGCTCTCGACCTTCGTTCCCGGCGATACCGCAGCGGCGCGCCGTGTAATCTATACAGAGAGCACGGAAGTCGACACTCTCGGCAACTTCCCTGTATATGGCGCTCCTTACACAGTCTGCAACCAGTATGGCCGCAGAGTCCTCGGGCTGGACCCGAAGGGCCGCTTCTTCTATGAAACCGGAACTTCCCGTCCTGACCGGAACGGTGACGGAATGGCCTTCATCGACAAGGTGACCCTCAAGGACCTCAGTGTCGTGAATGTCTGGTCCGGTGCAGCCCCTTACAAAGAGCGCGTCACCGCCATCACCGATTTCACCCGTCCCGCCTTCATACAGACCCGTGAGGCCTACACGATGGTGCCCGACTATCACCTTACTGACCTGAAGAAGCACACTGACCGGCAGATCACCCACTTCGAGAACCCTGTCCCGATGATAGAGGGGCTGATCACGCGCCAGTTTGTGGAGTATACCCGCAAGGACGGCCTCAGATGTTGCGGCAACCTCTATCTCCCTGCCGGCTATGACAAGGAGAAGGACGGCCAGCTGCCGGTATATATGTGGACATATCCTTACGAATACAAGTGCGCAGCGGAGTGCGAGAAGGACAGGACAGACCGCTATGGCTTCGTCAAGCCGACTTACAGTTCCGCTATGATCTGGGCTTCCCAGGGATATGCGGTGCTCGACGGGTTCACGATGGCAATTGTCGCCGCTGACAAGGACTCCCTTGAGAATGATGTCTTCCTTGACCAGCTGATAATGAGCGCTGAGGCAGCCGTCGACTTCGTTTGCGACACCCTCGGCATCGGCGACCGCGAGAGGCTCGGCGTGGGCGGACACTCCTACGGCGGCTTCATGACAGGCAACTTGCTGGCGCACACAAGGCTCTTCAAGGCCGGTGTTGCCCGGAGCGGCGCCTACAACAGGTCGCTGACTCCTTTCGGCTTCCAGAGCGAGAGCCGCACTTACTGGAAGGCAAAGGATGTCTATGACGAGATGTCACCTTTCAACTACGCTGACAAAGTCAAGGATGCGATACTCCTCATCCACGGCCAGATGGACAACAATATGGGCACTTTCCCTGTCCAGAGTGAGCGTTTCTACCAGGCTCTCGTCTATCACGGAGCCACTGTGAGATATCTGCAGCTGCCTTACGAAAGTCATTCCTATATGGGCCGGGAGACTACTCTGCATATGCTTTACGAGACCGGTGCCTGGCTGGATAAATATTTGAAATATAAATAAATTGATTACATTTGCAGTTTGAAAAATCCGCATTGTATGGAGACTGCAAATGAGAAAGTAAGGTGTCTGATCATCGGCAGCGGCCCTGCCGGTTATACAGCTGCAATCTACGCTGCACGCGCAGCTCTCAATCCTGTTGTGTATGAGGGCCTTCAGCCGGGCGGCCAGCTTACGGTCACAACTCTGGTCGAAAATTTTCCCGGCTTTCCTGCTGGCGTTGACGCCAATGCACTTATGGCTGATATGCGCGCACAGGCGATCAATCTCGGCGCCGATGTCAGGCCTGGCTATGTCGATTCGACGGACTTTTCAGGCAAGCCTCTGAAGGTTACTGTCGACGGTCAGAAGACCATCGAGGCCGAGGCTGTCATCATCGCGACCGGTGCTACTGCAAAGTATCTCGGACTGCCGAGCGAGACTAAGTTCCGCGGTATGGGCGTCTCAGCCTGCGCGACCTGCGACGGCTTCTTCTATCGTGGCAAAGATGTTGCAGTGGTCGGCGGCGGCGATACGGCCTGCGAAGAGGCCACTTACCTCGCACACCTCTGCCGGAAAGTCTATATGATTGTACGACGCAATGAACTGAGGGCTTCCAAAGCTATGCAGGAGAGAGTCGCTTCCACTGAAAACATAGAGATTCTCTGGGAGTGCACGACACAGGAGGTGCTCGGGGATATGGGCGGAGTGACGGGCGTCAGGCTTCTCCACAGAGGAACAGAGACTGTAGAGAAGAAGATTGACGGTTTCTTCCTCGCCATCGGTCACCATCCTGCTTCCGATATGTTCAAGGAGTGGGTTGAGACAGATGAGAACGGTTACATCGTCACTGACGGCAAGAGCCAGAAGACTTCAGTCGAGGGCGTCTTCGCTGCGGGTGACGTGCAGGATCCGAAGTATCGTCAGGCGATTGCGGCTGCCGGAAGCGGCTGCCGTGCCGCCCTCGATGCTGAAAGGTTTTTATTGAACAGATAGAAGATGCGCACAAGAATAATCATCATCGGTCTCGCTCTTCTCGCCCTTGCATCATCCTGCAAGTCCGAGTATGAGACAATTCTCCAGAGCAACGACATTCCGGCCAAATACAAGATGGCTTTCGAACTCTTCGATGCCGGCAAGTATGCCAAGGCAGCGGAGGTATTCGAGTCAGTCTCGCTGGGTACAAAGGGAACTGCACAGGACGACACAGTCCAGTTCTACTGGGGTCTGAGCAACTACCGTTTCGGAGATTACCAGACAGCGGAGAGCAACCTCAGCCAGTTCATCAGCACTTTCCCTCTCAGCCCGTTCACAGAGCAGGCGAAGTTCCTCAAGATCAACTGCCTCTACAAGATGACCTACCGCTACGAGCTTGACCAGACCCCGACTTACAAGGCTCTGACGGAGATGAGCATCTTCCAGATTGAGAATCCGGGTTCGGAATATCACGACCAGGTCGCTCAGATGTCAGACGACCTCCACGGCCGTCTCGAGATGAAGGCCTACAAGTCAGCATACCTCTATTATCATATGGAGGATTACCTTGCGGCACACTATGCCCTGAAGAATGTTCTCAAGGAGAACGCGGACAACCGCTACAGGGAGGAAATCCTATACTACACTGCGATGTCCGCATACAAGTATGCCTACAACAGCATCCCTGAGAAGCAGCACGAGCGCTACCTCACGTTTGTGGACGACTATTTCAATGTCGTGAGCGAGTTTCCTGAGAGCAAGTACCGCAAGGAACTTGACTCCCTTTATGAGAAAGCACAGAAAATATTGAAGAAAGAAGATAAAAATGACGACTGAAAACCAGAAGAATCAGGTGCCTGTCAACACAGTGACACGTAATCTTGCAGATTTCGCAGCACCTACAGGAAATGTCTATGAGACTGTAATGATCATCGCCAAGCGCTCCAACCAGATTGCCGCGGATGTCAAGCAGGAACTCAGCAAGAAACTCGAGGAATTCTCCTCTTTCGCAGACACTCTCGAAGAGACTTTCGAGAACCGCGAGCAGATAGAGATCTCAAAATACTACGAGCGTCTCCCGAAGCCGACCCTCGTCGCAACGAAGGAGTTCGAAGACGGGAAAATCTTCTACCGCGTGGCTGAATAGGCCTGCGCACCCTGATGCTCAAGAGGCTCACCATAGACAATTATGCACTGATAGATCACCTGGATACCGAGTTTCCAGGTGACCTTGTAATTATCACAGGAGAAACCGGCGCCGGAAAGTCCATACTTCTCGGTGCCCTTTCGCTTGTACTGGGGGCCAGGAGCGACACTTCCGCCATCAAGGACAGGAACCGCAACTGCGTGGTCGAGGCTGAGTTCGTTACAGAAACCGGTGAGCCGGTCCTCAGAAGGGTGATCACCCCTGCAGGTCGCTCACGCTGCTTTGTGGACGACTGCCCGGTTGCTCTCGAGGAACTCCGCGAAGTGGCGGCCGATCTGGTGGACATTCACTCCCAGAACCAGCAGCAGAAACTTTCCGACAGCGGTTTCCAGATGTCAGTCCTGGATTCGTTTGCGGGGCTGGGTCCATTGCTGGACGCGTACCGCGACCTCTATGACAGCTGGGCTGATGCAGTCAGGTCTCTTGATGAGGCCGACCGCAGGATTGCCGAGGCGGAGCGCAGCCGCGAGTATCTGGAGTTCCAGTATTCCAAACTTTCCGGCGCATCGCTGCGCGAGGGTGAGCTTGAGGAGCTGGAGGCCGAGCAGAACCTGCTCGCCAACAGCGAACAGATAAAGGGCGCCATACTTGCCGCCGGCGCTGCATTCGAGAGCGAAGGCTGTCCGGTAGAGGCCAGGCTCAAGGAGATATCCTCGTCCATTTCCAAGGCTGCTCCGTTTGTCGAGGGCCTCGCGTCCCTCGCTGAGCGGGTCGAGTCGGCGAGAATTGAGCTCAAGGATATCGCCGATGAACTGGAGGCCAGGGGCGAGAGGATAGTATTCTCTCCTGAGAGACTTCAGGAGGTGGATGACAGGCTCGCGCTGCTCTACGACCTTCAGCGCAAGTTCAACACTCTCTCCGTCGGGGAGCTCATCACCCTCCGCGACTCAATGAAAGAGCAGCTGGAGGGGCAGTCGGAGGACAGAGAGGGGAGGAACGCCCTCGCAAAACGTGCTGAAGAGCTCCGCACCGCCTGTGAATCCTCCGCCAGGAGGCTTCACGCTGCCCGCAAGGATGCGGCAGAAAGTCTTTCTGCCCTCCTTCAGGAGAATATCAGGTCGCTCGAGATGCCTCACGCTACTTTTGCTGCCGAAGTCACCTGCCGCCCTGCTTTCGGCAGGGATGGCGCCGATGAGGTCAGGTTCCTCTTCGACGCCAACGGTTCACGTCCGCAGGATCTCTCAAAGTGTGCAAGCGGAGGCGAGATCTCCAGGATAATGCTTGCCATCAAGGCTCTGGTGGCACGATACAGGAATATGCCTACGATGGTCTTCGACGAGATTGACACGGGTGTCTCAGGCAGCATTGCTGACAGTATGGGGCGCCTGATAACCGATATGGGTGCTTCGGCGCAGGTCATAGCAATAACGCACCTCCCTCAGGTGGCCAGCAAAGGTTCCGCCCACTATCTTGTCTTCAAGGAGAACAGGAACGGTTCGGCCGAGTCCAACATACGCAGGATAGAGGGGGAGGAGAGAGTGATGGAGATAGCAAGGATGCTCTCGGGCGAACGTCTCACAGACGAGGCAGTCGCCAATGCGCGTGTCCTGCTGAAAGAAGAAAAACAATAAACCTAAAGATAAAATGCGTTTAATCATTCAAGAATCGTACGGTAAAATGTCACAGTGGGCTGCGGCATATATCGTCAAGAAAATCAAAGAATTCAATCCGACTCCGGAGAAACCTTTCGTGCTCGGCCTCCCTACAGGCTCGACACCGATCGGTACCTACAAGGAACTCATCCACTACTATCAGACAGGGCAGATCTCATTCGCCAATGTAGTCACCTTCAATATGGACGAATATGTAGGAATCCCTGAGAACCACCCGGAAAGCTACCACACTTTCATGTGGACCAATTTCTTCTCACACGTCGACATCAAGCCTGAGAACGTCAACATTCTCAACGGCAATGCAGAGGACCTCGAGAAGGAATGTGCGGAATATGAGAAGAAGATCGCTTCCTACGGAGGCATACAGCTCTTTATGGGCGGAATAGGTCCTGACGGTCATATCGCATTCAACGAGCCGGGTTCATCACTCTACTCACGCACCAGGATCAAGAGCCTGACCACTGACACAATCATCGCAAACTCACGCTTCTTCGAGGGCGACATCAACAAGGTCCCTAAGACCGCCCTTACTGTCGGCGTCGGTACAATCATGGACGCGAAAGAGGTCCTGATTCTCGCGAACGGCCACAACAAGGCACGCGCGCTCGCGCACGCTGTGGAAGGCGCAGTCAACCATATGTGGACAATCTCCGTTCTCCAGATGCACCCGAAGGGCATCATCGTCTGCGACGATGCTGCAACGGTGGAGCTGAAGGTTGGAACCGTCAACTATTTCAAGGATATTGAAAAGAAGAATCTCGACCCTAGTCTCCTGTTGAAATAGAGAGGGTCTCGCGGTCGTAGACAAGGTTGCGGGTGGCGCTGTTGCGCCATCCGCAATTTTCGTCTTCACGGGTGAAGGCGATATTGCACTGAAGGAGGCTCATCCTGACGGAGGAAGCGTCATCGACGACCGCAGAACCGAGGCGGTCCATCGCGGTGATGAACCAGGTGAGGATGTCGTAGCCCTGGTATGAGAATGCGCTCGGCTCGGTGCTGAAGAGGGCCCGGTACTTCAGGATGAAGGATTTGGTCGCTTCGTTTGAGTAGTCGACGAAATATGGTGCTGCGATGTGGGCCTGGAGCAGATAGAGCGCCTCAGGGTCGATTGCGTCGTAGTTCCTTACCCTGTTGCTGCACCAGAGGGTGGCAACCTGATCCTTGCGTACTGTAAGCTTGAGGTTGCGGGTGATGTCGGCGGAGAAGGCCTCGGCTTCGGATGCTACGATGACCTTTGCCGGATTTGATTTTGAGAATTTGCCCTGAAGGGAGGAGAAGAGCTGCCTTCCGGAACTTATGGCGTAGCTGGCAGGGGTGTATGCTATCCCGGCACTGTCAAGGAGCGCCTTGACCTGACTGACATACTGTGCCTCGTCACCGGAGGAGTTGTAGAAGAGGAACACCTGGTCGGAGGACTTGGCGTCGAGGTCTTCGACCATATTCTTCAGCTGGACCTCCTGTGAGGCGGGGATGAAGAAGTAACAAGGGTTGCCGTCTGCGTGGGACTCGCTTTTCTGGTCGAGAGGCGACACGAACGGGATGTTGTTCTCAAGTGCGAAGGCGGCGAACGGATCCTGACTTTCAGGGGTTACCGGACCGATGATGCAGTCGCTCCCGATGAACTTGCTGTCGGCAAGGATTGAGCTTGCGCCGGCTGCCAGGTCAAACACATTGAGGACAACGTGAGAACCGGCATCCTTGGCGGCATTGACTGCCATCAGGGCTCCGCTGTAGAAGTCCATCATATTGACGGACGGTTTGCTGCTGTTTGCGTTGAAAGGAAGTATGAGGGAGATGTTCAGAGGGTTCGATGCGTTGAAACGCTCGATGTCTCTGGCAGGAAGTGTCTCCTGATTCTCATCGATTCCCACTTCATTCCCGTCAGTGTCCGTCCCGGAGACTGCTGCGGCATCAGTGGCATCGTTGTCGTCCTGCTCCAGGACCTCTCCGTAAACAGGAATCTGGAGTATGACGCCTGTCCTGATATCGGAGTTATCCAGACCGTTGAAGTCCAGGATGTCGTCTTCGGAGACATTGTATCTCCAGGCTATGAACCTCAGGCTCTCGTACCATCTGATCCTGTGCTCTATGACTTTGACCAGGCCGAGTTCGCCCTGAGGCTCCTCCTCTGACACTTCAGGTTTCTGTTCCGGCTCTTCCTGAATCTCCGCTGCTTTGTCATCAGCCTTTGCGGGCGCTTCGGCAGGCGATGCTGCGGTTTCCTGCGCCTCGGCGAGGGATGTGCTCTGAGGAACGAAAATCAGCGAGCCCGCCTTCAGCCCGTTCTTCCTGACGTCAGGATTGGCCTTGGCGAGCTCGTCCTCGGTGATGCCGTAGGCCTTGCAGATCGAGAATATGGTCTGCTTCGCCTCAACTTTGTGGATGTAGTAGATCTTTCCGCCGATGTTGGCCTTCTCGCTTGAGATTGTTACCTCAGGGGTCGAGTACGGACCCTGCGCTAACGCTGCGCAGAAAGGTGCAAATGCGAGGAAGAGGGCGAGGAAGATCCGCTTCATCTTGTTGAGAGGCTCTATTCGGCTGTGTTGTTCCTGTTCTTGATGTACTCGGCGTTGAGTGCGTCGACCACTTCCTGAGTGATGTCGAGTGCGTTGTCAGCGACGATGATGGTCTTTGCGGACTCGGTGGTGGTGAAGATAGCAGCGAACTTGTGCTCTTCGTTGTATTTCTCCAGATAGGTCTGGATGGCGTCCATAATGACATTGAGGTTGACTGCGCTCTCTTCCTGGAGCTCCATCTGCTTCTGGGCTGCAAGATTCTGGAGATCCTGCTGGCGCTGCTGGAGAGAAGCCTGCTGCTGCTCAGCGGCTGACCTGGTGAGGAGGCCTTTCTGGATCTGGTTCTCGAAGTTCTTGATGTCGCTTTCAAGCTTGCGGCCCCTCTTGTTGAGGTCGCTTTCAACTTCCTGAGCCTTTGCGTCGAATGCTGACTGGAGGTCGCTGTACATATCGTACTGCATCATAAGGGTGTCGAGACGGACGAATACGATGTCGCCTGCAGCGGCTCCTGCTGATTCTTCAGCCTCGCCGGTCTTGCCGCCCTTAGGGTTTGAGAAAGTGAAAATCATTGCGATGGCAGCTGCGACTACAGCTATTGCGCTCAGAATGAGTGAAGTGGTGTTTTTCATTGTGTATGAATGTTACTTGTATAATTTCGTATAAGTCGCAAATATAAGTATTTATTTCAACTCGCCCAAATATGCCTTTATGGTCTTTTCAAGTCCCATATATAGGGCGTCGCAGATGAGGGCGTGGCCGATCGAGACTTCGAGGAGACCCGGGATTACATCGTGGAAATACTTGAGGTTCACAAGGCTGAGGTCGTGACCGGCGTTGAGCCCGAGTCCGAGCCTTACCGCTTCGCAGGCCGCCTTGTAGTAAGGCTCAATGGCCTGTTCGCGGCTGATGGTGTAGTCCCTTGCGTAGGCTTCGGTGTAGAGCTCGATGCGGTCGCATCCCGTTTCAGCTGCATACTGCACCATCTCGACGACAGGGTCGACGAATATCGAAACCCTGATGCCGGCATCCTTGAACATCCTGCAGATGCCCTGCAGATATCCGAGGTTCCTGCGGGTGTCCCATCCGGCATTGGACGTGATGGCGTCCGCTGCGTCCGGAACGAGAGTGACCTGGGTCGGCACGGTCTTGAGTACTAGATCGTTGAAGCTTTCGATAGGATTGCCTTCTATGTTGAATTCCGTGGTGACGAGCTCCTTGAGGGAAGTGACGTCACTGTAGCGGATATGTCTCTGGTCCGGACGCGGATGGACAGTGATCCCCTGGGCGCCGAACATTTCGCAGTCGGATGCCGCCTTGAGGACGTCCGGCATATTGCCTCCCCTGGCATTGCGCAGAGTGGCTATCTTGTTGATGTTTACACTTAATTTTGTCATAATTTGCAAAAATAGTAATTTTGGAATCGATTATGAAAATAGCTTTATACAACAGGGGTGATGATGACAGGATCGAGCCTTTCAAGGCGCGTCTCCGCAGCCGCGGCGTCAATCTCGTCTGCTGCGGCGGGGACTTCAGCTCCTGGTCTGACCTTCCCGGCGACGTGGACCTCTTCCTGACCCTCGGCGGCGACGGTACATTCCTCCGCTCGCTGACCTTCGTCCGGGGCAGCAGGATTCCGGTGGCAGGCATCAACTTCGGCAGGCTCGGTTTCCTTACCACCGCCCGGTCGGAGGATGAGGAGCAGTGGATCGACGACCTTCTCGCCGGCCGTTTCAGGATTGAGGAACGCAGTCTGCTCAAGGCTGAGTGTACTGACCTTCCTGAAGATATCTATCCCTATGCCCTCAATGAGATATCTCTCCAGAGAAACGGTGCGGGTGTCCTTTCCATCGGCATAAGCATCGATGGCCGCGAACTTCCAGCATACTGGGCGGACGGCCTCGTGATCTCTACTCCCACAGGCAGCACGGCCTACAACCTGAGTGTCGGAGGGCCGATAGTCCTCCCGGAGAGCGAAGTGACGACCATCGTCCCGATCGCTCCTCACAATCTGAATATAAGACCTTTGGTTGTCCCTGTCGCCTCCGTGATAGAGATGACTTTCTCCGCCCGCGAGGAGAGCGCCAGACTCACTGTCGACAACCGTTCGGCCATCATCGGCTCCGCTTCGAGGATCCGCATCTCGAAAGCGGATTTCCCTCTCCGGTACGCATCCCTTTCTGATGACAGCTTCATCAGTGCGCTTCGCTCGAAACTGCTCTGGGGGGAGGACCGGAGGAACAGCAGTTGCAAATAATTGAAATTTCTGTGTAAGATGAATATTCCCAGACATATAACAATCATAATGGACGGCAACGGCCGCTGGGCGGGAAAGCAGGGCAGACAGCGTCTTTTCGGCCATAACGCCGGTGCTGACAGCGTACGGGCTGTGTGCGAGAGATGCGTCGAGCTCGGGGTCGGATACCTCAGCCTCTTCGCTTTCTCTGAAGAGAACTGGAACCGCCCGGCAGAAGAGGTGGAGGGACTGATGAAACTCATGGCGCGCAGCGTGCTCGGGGAACGCGAGACATTCCGGCGCAACAATATCAGATTCCTGGTCATTGGTGACCGCAGCCGTCTGAGTCCGGAACTGCTGAAGGACATAGACGCGGCGCAGGAGGAGACAGCCTCAAATACCGGCCTGACGCTGATTGTGATGCTGAGCTACAGCGGCAAATGGGATATCGTCAGCGCTGCGAGGCGCTATGCAGAGAAGTGTGTCAGGGCGGGGGAGGTGCTGCCTCTTGATGAGGAGTCCTTCGCCGGGATGCTTGCGACCGCCGGAATCCCGGAGCCGGACCTTATGATCCGCACCAGCGGGGAGCAGCGCATCAGCAACTATATGCTCTGGCAGTGCGCCTATACCGAGTTCTATTTCACTCCGGTGCTTTGGCCTGATTTTCGCAAAACGGACCTCGACTTAGCCGTCAGCGAATACAATAATCGCGAAAGAAGGTACGGTAAGATAGAATAAGTCAAAAATTTGTGTATTTTTGTAGTTCTATAGTGAAAATAGATTGATGAGACGAATTCTGACAGTTCTGTTCGCTTTGGCGGCGCTTATGGCTCCGTCCGTGGTGAAGGCTCAGGATCAGGAGACTGAAGAGAAACAGAACATTCAAGTTGACTACAATGCACCGCAGACCTACGTGGTCGGCGGCATCCGTGTTGACGGCATTAGATACCTCGGTGAAAAACAGATACTTTCCGTCCTCGGCCTCCGGGAAGGGGACAGCGTGACCATTCCTGGCGACGATATCTCCGCCGCCATAAAGCGCATATGGCTCCAGGGTGCCGCATCGACAATCGGATTCTATGTGGATTCCCTTTCTGCGGCAAAGGACACCGCCTGGTTCCGCCTAGAGCTTCAGGAACGCCCGCGCGTCGTGACCTGGAACTACAGCGGGGTCAAGAACAGTGAGCGGGACGACCTCAAGGAGCGCCTCAACCTCCGCCGCGGAGGCCAGCTCTCCGAGTATGTGAAAGAGGCCTCGGTCAAGTCCATCAAGGACTATTACAAGGAAAAAGGATTCGCTGACGTGGACGTGGACGTCGAGGTGGCCAATGACTCCGTGATCCGCAATGCTGTCCGCGTCACCTTCAATGTCCAGAAGGGCAAGAAACTCAAGATCAAGGAGATCACTTACGACGGCAACGACGAGATCACAAAGTTCAAGCTTGACAAGTCGATGAAGAAGACGAAGGATGCCAAGTGGTACAACTTCTTCAGTTCCAAGAAATTCCTCCAGTCCGAATACAAGAGTGACCGCGAGAAGCTCCTCGACGTCTTCAGCGAGGCAGGCTACCGTGACGCCAGAATTGTCAGCGATTCGCTCTACAGGCGTGAGGAGGACGGCAAGCTCGGCATCCACATCACCTTTGACAAGGGCCAGAAGTATTATTTCCGCAACATAACCTGGACAGGCAATTCCGAGTATACCGAGGAACAGCTGAACCAGATACTCAACATCAAGAAGGGTGACGTCTATGACGTGATCACGATGGAGAAGCGCCTCTATTCCGGCGAGAAGGAGGGGGATATCTCCATCAACAAGCTTTACACGGACAACGGCTATCTCTTCTTCCACGTGACGCCTGTGGAACTCAACATCGACCAGGATTCAGTGGACGTGGAAATGAGAATAGTGGAGGGCAAGCCTGCGACACTCAACAACATCATCGTCAACGGAAACACCATCACCAACGAGAAGGTGGTCCGCCGTGCTGTCTTCACACGTCCGGGATACCTCTACCGCCAGACAGACTTCGAGAGGTCGATACGTGAAATCGCATCGATGGGCCATTTCGAACCTGAACACGCACAGTCAGAGAAGGGATACAGTCTCATCCCGAATCCTGTCAGCAACACGGCTGACATCTCATACAACGTGGAGGAGAAGGCGAACAGCCAGCTGGAACTCTCCGGAGGCTGGGGCAACAAGATGTTCGTGGGAACCGTAGGCGTCAGCTTCAACAACTTCTCCACTGCCAATTTCTTCAACAAGGAGGCCTGGCGCCCTGTCCCTCTGGGAGACGCCCAGACCCTCTCGATCCGTTTCCAGACCAACGGCTCATACTACACCGCCTTCACAGCTAACTTCGTTGAACCTTGGCTCACCGGCAAGAAACCGACCTCGCTCAACATCTCAGGCTACTTCACACGCCAGACCAACTCCTACTCCACCTATTACTACCAAGTACTCAACGACGACCAGTTCATGGAAATCTACGGAGCGGCGGCCGGGCTCGGCACCCGCCTCAAATGGCCTGACAACTACTTTGTGCTCTACAATCAGCTCAGCTGGCAGTCCTATAACCTTCAGGACTGGCACTACTACTTCATCTATGACACAGGAACCTCGCACAACATAAACTGGTCCACCACGCTCAGCCGTGTCTCCACCGACCAGCAGATCTATCCGCGTCAGGGCTCTGACTTCAGTTTCGGCATCTCGCTCACTCCTCCTTGGTCAATGATGAAGAAGGACTGGCGCAACATCGACTACAACAGCCAGACAGTCCAGGACCACTACCGCTGGATAGAGTACCACAAGTGGACATTCAAGGGTTCTCTCTATACAAGGCTCGTCGGCGACCTTGTCCTGATGACACGCGCGCAGTTCGGCTACCTCGGCTATTACAACAAGAAGTGGGGCTACTCTCCTTTCGAGGGGTTCATCCTCGGCGGTGACGGTATGTCCGGCTACAATACCTACGGCAACGAGGTGATCGGTCTCCGCGGCTATGAAAACTATTCGCTGACGCCTTACATCGGCAGCGCCTATGCCGGCAATGTCTATGACAAGTTCACAGTTGAGCTCCGCTACCCTGTCATCATGCAGCCGAGCTCGACTATCTTCGCACTCCTCTTCCTCGAAGGCGGTTACAGCTGGTCCGACATCAAGCAGTTCAATCCGTTCCAGATGAAACGTTCCGCCGGAGTGGGCCTGAGGGTATTCCTCCCTGTCGTCGGTCTTCTCGGCATCGACTGGGGTTATGGCTTCGACACAGCTGACAGGGACAGCAGGAGCCAGTTCCATTTCCTTATCGGCCAACAATTCTAATCGAAAAGAAATGAAAAGATCAATCATCACTGCAATAGCCTTTCTGGCATTCACTTTCGGACTCGGCGCTCAGAACGTCGCCTATGTCAACACTGACACCATCCTTGCGGCAATGCCGGAATATGTGGCGGCCCAGGAGCAGCTCAACGCTCTTTCTGACAAGTACAAGGCATCCATAGAGACTGAACTCGGCAAGATTGAAACTCTCTATCAGGACTACCAGAACAAGAAATCATCAATGTCCGCATCGCAGCGTACGGCAGCTGAGAATGAGATCATCTCAAAGGAGAAGGTGGTCAAGGAGAAACAGCGCATCTACTTCGGAGAAGACGGAATAATGGCCAGGAAGTCTGATGAACTCCTCACCCCTATAAAAACGAATGTGGACAAGCTTCTCAAGGCGTATGCCGAAAGCTGGAAACTGGACTTCATCTATGACATCGCAGCCATGCAGGGCATCGTCTACAAGAACGAGAACCTCGATGTCACAGACCAGATCATCAAACTGTACAACAATTACAAAGCAAAGAATCAATAACGACAGATTATGAAAAAGACACTTCTTCTTACCATGTGTATTATGGCCTTCGGCTTTGCGGCTTCCGCACAGGGCCTGAAGTTCGGCCACATCAATTCACAGGAGATTCTCCATCTGACTCCGGAGAGAGACTCTGCAATAGTCAAGCTGCAGGCTTACGAAGCTGACCTCACCGAGACTATGCAGGGAATGCAGGATGAGTTCCAGACCAAGTACACAGAATATGAAAGGAAGATGAACGAGTGGGCTCCGGTGGTAAGAGAGGCCAAGGAGAAAGAGCTCCAGGAACTCAACAACCGTATGATGCAGTTCCAGCAGAGCGCGCAGCAGGAGATGCAGCAGATGCAGCAGCTCTATTTCACCCCGATCATCGAGGCTGTCCAGAAGGCTATCGAGAAGGTCGCAAAATCCAACTCCCTCAGCCACGTGATCGACCTCGCAGGCGGCTCCCTCATTTACTTTGACGACAAGGTCAGCGTGGACCTCCTCCCGCTCGTCAAGAAGGAACTCGGCATCCCTGCAGAAAAGGTGGCGCCTACACAGTTCACACAGCAACAGCAGTAAATACTATACTTAATTTATACCTATGCAACATAAAGTTATCGACACTCAAGATGTTGTAATCAGGTTTTGCGGCGATTCAGGAGACGGGATGCAGTTGACGGGCACATTGTTCGCTGACGCATCCGCTCTCTACGGAAACGAGATCTCAACGTTCCCGGACTATCCAGCAGAAATTCGTGCACCGCACGGCACAGTCTCCGGAGTTTCAGGCTTCCAGGTCCATATCGGAAGCAATGAAGTCAACACTCCCGGAGACTTCTGTGATGTATTGGTTGCAATGAACCCTGCTGCTCTCCGCGCCAACGCAAAGTGGGCAAAACCGACTGCAACTGTCATCATCGACACTGACACATTCGATGAGGCTCTTATCCAGAGAGCCGGCTACGCAACTCTTGACCCAATCACTGAACTGAAGATTGAAGACAGGAACATCATCTATTCCCCGATCACCTCTCTTACAAAAGAAAGTCTGAAGGACAGCGGAATGGACCAGAAAGCGATTGTACGCTGCAAGAACATGTTCACACTCGGAATGTGCTTCTTCCTCTTCAACCGCCCTCTTGAGTATACCTACGCATACCTTGAAAAGAAATTCAAGAAGAAACCGGCTCTCATCGAACCTAACAAGAAGGTTCTCTTCGACGGTTTCAACTATGCGGCCAACATCCAGGCGATAGCTAATACCTATACCGTGAAACCTGCTCCGCAGGAGAAAGGTGTCTACCGCAATATCAGCGGTAACCAGGCTACTGCCTGGGGTCTCATCGCCGCTTCGGAAAAGAGCGGACGCCCGCTTTTCTGCGGTTCATATCCTATCACCCCTGCAACTGCAATCCTTGAGGAACTCGCAATCCACAAGAACCTCGGCGTGAAGACACTTCAGGCAGAGGATGAGATTGCCGGCATCTGCACCGCAATCGGCGCCGCATATGCAGGCGACCTTGCAGTCACCACAACTTCAGGCCCTGGTCTCAGCCTCAAGAGCGAGGCTCTCGGTCTGGCAATGATCACTGAACTTCCTCTCGTCATTGTCGATGTCCAGCGAAGCGGTCCTTCAACAGGCATCCCTACCAAGACAGAGCAGACAGACCCCAATCAGGCGCTTTACGGACGCAACGGCGAGTGCCCTGTCGCTATCGTTGCCGCCCATTCCCCAAGCCACTGCTTCGACGCCGCTTTCTATGCTGCCAAGTTCGCAATGGAGCATATGATGCCGGTCATCCTTCTCTCAGAAGGTTTCCTCGGCAACGGCAGCGAGCCTTGGAAGATTCCTTCAATGAAGGACTACCCTGCTGTCAAGCCTCCTGTAATCGACTCCTGCGAAGGTCAGTTCAAGCCATTCCAGAGAGATCCGGAGACTTACGCGCGTATGTGGGCGTTCCCTGGCAAGGCCGGTCTGGAACACAGAGTCGGCGGTCTTGAGAAGAACACCGCAGGTGTCATCTCCTCAGATCCTGAGAACCACGCCAAGATGGTTGCGGAGCGTGCCGAGAAAGTGGCCCGCCTTGCCAACTATCTCCCTGAGCAGAAAGTCATCGGCGCTGATGAGGCTGACGTGCTCGTAGTAGGGTGGGGCGGCACTTTCGGCCACCTCTACACAGCTGTCCGCGAACTCCAGGAGGAGGGAAGGAGCGTCTCCCTCTGCCACTTCGACTTCGTAAATCCGCTTCCTAAGAACACCGCGGAGATCTTCGCACGCTACAAGAAGATCATCGTTTGTGAGCTTAACAGCGGCCAGTTCGCAGACTACCTGAGAGCAAAGCTCCCTCAGTTCACCTATCTGCAGTTCAACAAGGTCCAGGGTCAGCCTTTCATCGTGAAGGAAGTCAAGGACGCAGTCAATGAAATTCTTTAAGGAGGATATGCCATGAAATATACAGCACAAGATTTCAAGAGCAATCAGGAAGTCCGCTGGTGCCCGGGCTGCGGCGACCACGCCGTACTGGCAGCCATCCAGAGAGCGCTTCCTCAGGTGTGCGATGAGAGAGGTTATTCTATGGAGAGAATCGTGTTCGTCTCCGGTATCGGCTGCTCATCACGCCTTCCTTATTATATGAACACCTTCGGATTCCACAGCATCCACGGCCGTGCAACCGCCATCTCCACTGGTCTCAAGGTGGCCAACCCTGACCTCAGCGTATGGCAGGCCTGCGGTGACGGTGACGCTCTGGCAATCGGCGGAAACCACTTCATCCACGCAATCCGCAGGAACATCGACATCAACATCATCCTCTTCAACAACCAGATCTACGGTCTGACAAAGGGTCAGTATTCTCCAACTTCCAAACTCGGACAGGTTACAAAGACCTCCCCATACGGAACTGTTGAGAATCCGTTTACCCCGGGATCCCTCGTGCTTGGCGCACGCGGAACATTCTTCGCACGCGGACTGGACAGCGAGATGGCCCTCAATCAGGAAATCTTCATCTCAGCGGCCCGCCACGACGGCTGCTCTGTCTGCGAGATGCTGACCAACTGCGTAATCTTCAATGACGGCGCACATATGACCTTCGCTGACCGCGCATACCGCGCTGACCGTACCATTGTCCTCCGTCACGGTGAGAGAATGATCTTCGGCAAGGACCGCGACAAGGGTCTTGTCCTTGAAAACGGCAAGCTCAAGGTGGTCAAGATCGGCGAGAACGGCATTACAGAGAATGACATCCTCGTCCACGACTCACACAGCGACGACACTGCAATCCACAACCAGCTCATCAATATGAAGTATCCTGACTTCCCTGTCGCTCTCGGAGTCATCCGCGATGTCAACGAGCCTACCTACGATGACCGCGTGCGCGATCAGGTTGAGGACGTAAGGCAGAAGTCATCAATCACCTGTATGGACGAGCTTCTTCGCAGCGGTGCTACCTGGACAGTAGAATAATTCAAACTAAAGAACGATAAACAACCAACCATTTAAATCAAATCAATCATGAAAGTAGCTGAAATTATGGCTAACCTTGCTGCTAAGCACCCGGGCGAAAGCGAGTACTTGCAGGCAGTTGAAGAGGTCCTCAATTCAATCGAGGAAGTTTACAACCAGCATCCTGAATTCGAGAAGGCCAAGATCGTTGAAAGAATGGTAGAGCCTGAGCGCATCTACACTTTCCGCGTCACCTGGGTTGACGATGCAGGCAATGTCCAGACAAACCTGGCTTACCGCGTGCAGTTCAACTCTGCTATCGGTCCTTACAAGGGCGGTCTCCGTTTCCACAAGGCTGTTACTCCTTCCATGCTTAAGTTCTTGGGCTTTGAGCAGACCTTCAAAAATGCTTTGACCACTCTGCCAATGGGTGGCGGTAAAGGTGGCAGTGACTTTGACCCTGTAGGCAAGTCTGACGCTGAAATTATGCGTTTCTGCCAAGCTTTCATGCTGGAACTCTGGCGCTGCATCGGTCCTGACCAGGATATTCCTGCAGGTGATGTAGGTGTAGGTGGCCGCGAAATCGGTTTCCTCAACGGTATGTATCAAAAGCTCAGCCGTCAGTATCATACAGGCGTTCTGACCGGTAAGGGTATGACATGGGGTGGTAGTATCCTCCGTCCTGAAGCTACCGGTTTTGGTGCTCTGTACTTCACTCAACATGTTCTGCAAACCGCTGGTAAATCTATCGAAGGCAAGACCGTTGCTCTC
>JAZRVT010000036.1:0-38128 GCA_045599325.1 Bacteroidales bacterium
CTTCATTTCCAGAATTCCATGCTAGCGAATGTTGCCGCTGAGGATTTCGACTTGACATATCTTGTTGCAGGCAACCCAGCGCGCATATTCATCACTCTCGAGGAAATACCGTCGGATAAAAAGATAAGCATCAAGCTTGAAAACCTTGTTCGCGGAACTCGCTGGACAGGTATCAGCACTGCCGAGGACAAGGGCGACGGCGTTTACGAACTCACCGTCACCGGAAAGAACATACTCCTTGACGTGATGCCTGCTCCGGACGCTACCACAGCCTCTTTCGAGCTCACCGGTAAAGAATTTAAAGAGATTAAGGTTGAGAAGAATATTTTGTCCCGTTTTACCATCGATTGGAACAACGTGCATTTTGTGGATGAAGAAGGTTCTCCAATAACCGACTATTATTTTTATCTTTGTGATGAAGATTATTACGACCAGTATATTTTTAGTGGAGAATCTTATTTATATATTGACGAAGAGGGAAAGATTCGCTATGATGATGAGGGGGGGGAACTCATTGGAATCAGGACACATGATGTACCCGATATTGATTATCTCTTTTATGACTACGAATACGAATGTTTTGAGAGTGAACTGTTGAAACTGTCTGAACTCGCCGCTGCATCGCAAACTGACGAGGGTGCTACCATAGTAATGTATGAGTATTAACTCGCAAACAGTTTGACTGCCTTGCCGGCAAAGACGGCACAGCTCTTTATAATGCAATGTCCCCCGGAAACTCCGAGCTCCCGGGGGACATTGCTATATCGTGCCGTTCCAGCGGTGAATCCACGCCGTCATCGCAACAAATGTTCAAAACGCATTTTGTAATCAATCAGATATTGGTACATTTGCAGAGATAAAACCGATATGCCAACTTGTCACTGCCTGCCCGATGGCAGACAATTTGATACAGTCCGCGGCGTTAAATGATTCATATTATGCAGGAAAATATAGAAAAGAACGGACAGCAGGCGGAAGAGCCTGAGGTACAGCAGGAATCTGAACCACAGGAGTGCGGCCACGAGCCGCGGCAGGAACGCCGCAGGAAGATGCAGGCTGCAAAGAAGGAGATAGAAGAGCTGAAGCAGCAGGTGGACAGCTATAAGGACCAGTATCTCAGGCTGCAGGCTGAATTCGACAACTACCGCAGGCGCACTTCGAAAGAGCGTCTCGAACTGATAGGCAGTGCAGGGAAGGATGTCCTTGTCGGTTTCCTCCCGGTTCTGGACGATTGCCAGCGCGCTATCAAAGTACTTAAGGAGTCGGAGGCCTCTCAGGCTGCAGTTGAGGGTACTGAGCTGATAATGAATAAATTGATGGGCTATCTATCTTCTAAGGGAATCGCCCGGATCGATGCGGTCGGCAAGGAGTTCGACACAGACTTCCACGAGGCTGTCGCCCAGTTCCCGGTACAGGACCCGGAACAGAAGAACAAAGTCTTCGACGTTACTCAGGAGGGATATACCCTCAATGGCACGGTTGTGCGCTACGCAAAGGTCGTCGTCGGTATTTAGGACAATATGGCAGATAAAAGAGATTACTATGAAGTGCTCGGCATAGAAAAGGGCGCTTCTGCAGATGAGATAAAGAAGGCTTACCGCAAGATGGCCGTCAAGTATCATCCGGACAAGAATCCGGGTGACAAGGATGCTGAGGAAAAATTCAAGGAGGCTGCTGAGGCATACAGTGTCCTCAGCGACCCTCAGAAGAAGGCCCGCTACGACCAGTACGGCCACGCCGGGCTTGGCGGGAACGGAGGTTTCGGTGGCGGAGGATTCTCTATGGAGGATATCTTCTCCCAGTTCGGTGACATCTTCGGCGGCGCGTTCGGAGGATTCAGCGGATTCGGCGGATTCGGCGGTTCGGGCTCGGGGCAGAGAAGGACCCAGCGCGGCAGCGACATCCGCATCAAGGTGAAGCTCGGCCTCGCCGACGTGATGCACGGAGTCGAGAAGACCGTCAAGATCACAAAGAATGTCTCCTGTCCGGAATGCGGCGGCAAGGGGGCTGCCTCTGAGGCTGACATCAAGACCTGCGACCATTGCCACGGCTCCGGCTACGTCACCCAGATGAAGCAGACCCTCATCGGTGCGATGCAGACCACTTCGCCTTGCCCGTACTGCGGCGGCGAAGGCAAGAAGATCACCAATCCTTGCCGCAAGTGCAGCGGCACCGGCCTTGTCAAGGATTCCGAAGAGATCAGCTTCAAGATTCCGGCAGGCGTTTCGGACGGAATGCAGCTCACCGTTCAGGGCAAGGGCAACGCGGCCCGCAGCGGCGGCGTCAACGGCAACCTGCTGGTGCTCATCGAAGAGGACCCGAGCGACAGCGTCCTTGTCCGTGACGGCAACGACCTGCTCTACCAGCTCAGCATCTCGGTTCCTGACGCAATCCTCGGCTGCACGGCTGAGATTCCGTCGGTGGACGGCCCTCTCAAGATAAAGATTGATCCAGGCACCCAGCCGGGCAAGGTGCTCCGCCTCCGCGGCAAGGGCATCCCGTATCTGAACAGCTACGGCTCCGGCGACATCCTGGCCGAGGTTCAGGTTTATATTCCAAAGAAACTGGACCGCAAGGAGAGGGAGATGATGGAGCAGATGCGCGAGTCCTCATCATTCAAGGTCAAGAAATGAGACGCCTCCTGACAGCATTGGCGGCGCTTGTGGCGCTTTCCGCGACTCTTACGGCACAGGAGAAGGCCATCCGGCCTCTCGATGTGCCGATGTCGTTTTCCGGCACTTATGGCGAACTCCGCCACAACCATTTCCACGGCGGTCTCGACTGGAGAGTCGGCGGAAAGACCGGCGACCCTATCCACGTCATCAAGAGCGGCTGGATCTCCAGGGCAAGCGTCTCTGTGGGAGGATATGGCAACGGCCTATATGTGACCCACGACGACGGCACGATGTCCGTCTACGGCCATATGCTCGAGTTCGCCGAGCCTGTCGCATCGCTTGTCAAGGCTGCGCAGTATGAGCAGGAGAGCTTTTCCGTGGACCTGGAGTTCGCTCCGGGCGAGTATCCCGTCCATCAGGGCGATGTCATCGGGAAGGTCGGCAACACGGGCGCTTCGGCGGGCCCCCATCTCCATATGGAGGTGCGCGACGCCGCGAGCAATGTCCCGATGAACTATATCGCTATGGGATATTACAGGCCCGCGGATGCAACCAGGCCTGTTTTCCGCCGCGTCTGCTTCTACGGCCTGGACAGCACCGCAGTCAGAGAACCGTACAGGATATGCAGCATCCCGAATCCCAAGAGCACTTCAGAGGAGATTCTGCTTCCACGCGAGAGTTACGTGGCAGTGGATGCCGTGGACCTTCAGGAAGGGACCACCGGCAAGCTGGCTGTTGAGGAGTACAGGGTCTCTCTTGACGGAGAAGAGCTTTTCAGATTCAAGGTCGGTGACGTCGGCTTCAGCGAGGGAAGCTACATCAAGTCGCTTATCCAGTACAGCGAAAGCTGGAGCGGGGGCGGGGATATGGTCAAGAGCCGCCTCGACCCGGTCAACCTGCTGGAGGACAGGATAACTGTGTCGGACAACGGCGGGATGATCGTGCTTGATGACTATGACCAGCACACTCTCCTGATTGAAGCATCCGACGAGCACGGCAACCGCGCTTCGCTCAGATACAGGATCCGCAGAGACGACTCCGTTGCGGAACCTCTGCTGGCAGCCAGAGACTCCGCCGCCGCGGCCCGCGCCGAGGCCGGAGCAAAGACCCTCTCCTGGCTCTGGAGCACTCCCAACTCTGTGCGCGACAGCTCGCTGAGCTATTCGCTCCCAGTCGGTGCGCTCTACGGCTCCATCAATTTCACATATTCCATCGTCGGCGCTCCAGACCCGTCAAAGGGCATATATTCCGACATCTGGAAAATAGGCTCCCCGGCGATTCCGCTGAACCGCAGCGGCAGGCTGAGAATCGCTGCCGAGATACCTGAGGAACTGGCGGACAAGGCCTATATCGCCACTCCCGACGGGCTTTCGTATGTCGGTCCCGTCTCAGGGGCGCGTGCGGGCTTCGGCACATACTGCGTGGCTGTCGACACTGAGGCTCCGAGGATCACCGTGGACAAGAACAACAATATCCGTGTCTACGATGCGGCCTCAGGCACGGCTTCAGTCAGGGTCGAGATCGACGGCGTCTGGCATCTCTCGATGCTCAAGCGCGGCAGGGTCACTCTCCTTGACCGGGAATCCATCCCCAATGGAATTCATACTGTCAGGATCACGGCAACCGACTGCCTCGGCAATGAATCGTCAGTTGAGAAGAAAATACAATTCAACAAATAGTTATGGAAACACTGAGAGTTATAGGGCTTATGTCGGGAACGTCGCTTGACGGCCTGGACATCTGCTATGTGGAATTCCGTTTCGACGGCGGCAGGATTGACTACAATATCATCAGGGCCGACAGCGAAGGGTACACCGATGAACTGCGCAATGCTCTCAACACCGCTCAGAATATGAGCGCGCTGGAGTATGCAAGGCTCAGCAGCGACCTCGGCCTCTATATCGGCGGGGCGGTGAAGCGTTTCATCGACAAGTACGGTCTTGAGGGCAAGGTCGACCTGATAGCATCGCACGGCCAGACAATCTTCCACCAGCCTGCAGTGAAGTTCACTGCGCAGATAGGCTCCGGTGCAGGCATCGCCGCGGTGACCGGCGTCGACACAGTCTGCGACTTCCGCACGATGGACGTGGCTCTCGGCGGCCAGGGGGCGCCTCTTGTCCCGATCGGGGATTCCGTGCTCTTCGGCGACTATGACTACTGCCTCAATCTGGGCGGTTTCTCGAACATCTCCTTCGCGTCCGGTGACAGGCGCCTCGCCTATGACATCTCTCCGGTGAATTATGTGCTGAACAGGCTCGCGGAGAAGGAGGGTCAGCCTTTTGACCGCGACGGAAAGATGGCGGCATCCGGAAAGGTGTCGGAAGTTCTGCTTCAGGCGCTCAACGACCTTGAATTCTACCACACGTCGGGCCCGAAGTCCCTCGGCCGCGAATGGGTGGAGAGCGAGGTTTTCCCTCTGATTGAAAAGTCCGGCCTCTCTCCTTGCGACGCGCTCGCAACTTTCACGGAGCATATCGCACAGCAGACAGCGCTGAACGTGCTCGGCGGCAAGGTGCTCGTGACAGGCGGCGGGGCCCGCAACAGATATCTCATAGAGCGTATGCGCGCAGCATCTCCTGAAGCGGAGTATGTGGTCCCTGACGGCCTCACCATCGATTTCAAGGAAGCGCTCATATTCGCGCTCCTCGGCGCCCTCTACAAACTGAACCGCCCTAACTGCCTCGCATCAGTGACAGGCGCTGCCTTCGATTCTGTGGGCGGATGCCTTTACCGCGGTGCGAAAGGCGGCATCAACCTGAAATAATCAATTATACAGATATGAAACAGATCCTTTTCGCAGCCATCGCGACGGCACTTCTCTGCTCCTGCACCGAGAAGGCCCTGACTCCCGTCCAGGAGGCCGTCAGGAACGAGGCCGTCAAGACACTGACAGGCGACGTCTCTTTCCATTTCACCGATTTCCAACTGCTCGATTCAACCACCTTCGCAACTGAGATCGACAGGCGCATCAATGTTTTCGACACCAAGATCAGTCAGAATCTCAAGTACCTTGAGAAATATATGAGCGAGGGCAAGCGCAAGAACTCCCAGGCAAAGTTCACTGAGATACAGAAGGACAAGCACATCCTCAACCAACTGATCGCTCTCAAGGAGCAGATGGACGAGGAATTGGAGAATGTGGCATATTATGACTACACTTTCTCCGGTGAGGCCAAGGTGAACGGCAAGAAGGTCCTCTTCGACAAATGCTTTGTCACGGTCACCCCTGACAACAGGGTTTTGACAATGGCGAACAATGCCGAAGACATCCACAAGGGGACCGGAGTGGTGATACCCGGCTATCAGGAACTGCTCGACAGCGAAGTCATCGAAGCGGCGGACATTGTCAAATAAGTGACGTCATTATGAAAATTCTCGTAACAGGAGGGGCCGGATATATCGGTTCCCATACAATCATAGAACTCTATGCCGCCGGCCACGAGGTCGTGGCAGTGGACAACCTCTGCAACTCCAGCCGCGAATCACTCAGGCGCGTCGGCCTGATTACCGGGAGGGAGGTCCCTTTCTATGAGGCTGACATCCGCGACCGCGCCGCTATGGACAGGATTCTTGCGGGAGGCGGGTTCGACTGCTGCATCCATTTCGCCGGGCTCAAGGCGGTCGGTGAATCTGTCGCCAAGCCTTATGAGTACTATGAGAACAACATCGGCGGCACCCTTGTCCTTGTGGACTCGCTTCGCAGGAACGGCTGCAAGAACATCATCTTCTCATCCTCTGCCACAGTGTACGGCGACCCTGCCCGGATACCTATCACCGAGGCCTGCCCGAAGGGACGCTGCACGAACCCTTACGGCCAGACCAAGTCAATGCTTGAGGAGATCCTTTCCGACATCCAGAAGGCGGACCCTGAGTGGAATGTGGTGCTGCTGCGCTATTTCAACCCAATAGGGGCTCACAAGAGCGGCCTGATAGGGGAGAACCCCAACGGTATACCGAACAACCTGATGCCATATATCACGCAGGTGGCAGTCGGAAAGCGCGCTGAACTGGGTGTCTTCGGCAATGACTATGACACTCCTGACGGCACCGGCGTGCGCGACTATATCCACGTCGTGGACCTCGCTGCAGGCCACGTCAAGGCTCTGGGCGCGATTTCAAGGAAATGCGGCCTCGCCGTCTACAATCTCGGAACAGGCCACGGCTATTCAGTGCTGGACGTTGTAAGGGCATTCGAGAAGGCAAGCGGAGTCAAGGTCCCTTATTCCATCAAGCCGCGCCGTCCCGGGGACATAGCGACCTGCTATTCCGATCCTTCCAAGGCCTGGGAGGAACTCGGCTGGAAGGCCAGATACGGCATAGAGGAGATGTGCCGCGACTCCTGGAACTGGCAGCGCAACAACCCCGAGGGGTTTTGACGGACCGGCCGGTCCGGCGGACCCTATTTCCCTGAATTGAGCTTTTCTATCGCCTCTTCACGCTTGCGGCAGATCTCTGCCCAGGACGGGACAGAGGCGAGTTTTTCTGCGAAGTCATCCATTATCGAAGGGATGTCGATGTGCTGCGGGCACATCTGAGCGCATTTTCCGCAGCCCAGGCAGGCGCTCGGACGGCTCTCCGCCGGCAGCGCTTCCACTTTCATCAGCGGAGTGAAGGTGCTCTGCAGCTTGATGTCGTTGTAGGAGTGGATCAGTGACGGTATGTCGAGTCCCATCGGACAGCTCGGGCAGCAGTAACGGCAGCCTGTGCAAGGCACAGCGTCACGCAGCACGTCCGCCTTCCTGTAGAGCGCTGACACCTCCGCTTCAGTCAGCGGAACCATATTGTCGAAAGTGGAGATGTTCTCCTTCATCTGCTCCAGGCTGGACATTCCGCTGAGAATCATTGTGACCTCCGGCACTGTCTCAAGCCAGCGGAAGGCCGAACTTGCAGGTGCAATCTCTGTCAGGCGGCCTCCGCGGACAGGTTCCATGACCCAGATCGGGAGGTTGCGGCTTTTCAGCAGCCCGCATTTCTCACGCGCTCTCTGGAGGTCCCAGTCAAGGTAGTTCAGCTGAATCTGGCAGAACTCCATATGCTCTCCGTACGGGGAGTCGAGGAACTGCTCAAGCAGCGGCAGCTCCGCGTGGGATGAGAAGCCGAGGTGGCGGATCCTGCCGAGGCGCTTCTGCTCGACGAAATATTCGAGGATGCCCCACTTCGGGTTGAAGTAGGTGCCGGCAGACTGTTCGCAGACATTGTGTATCAGATAGAAGTCGAAATACTCCACCCCGCATTTCTGAAGCTGGTCCTCGAAGAAGCGGGAAGGGGTGTAGTCCTTCCATATCTGGTGGCCGGGATACTTGTCGGCCAGGTAGAAGCTCTCTCTCGGATATTTCGACAGCGCCTTTCCAATCGAGATCTCTGAAGTGCCGTCGTGATAGGGGTATGCCGTGTCGAAATAGTTCACTCCGTGGGTGATGGCCCAGTCTGTCATCTCCTCGACCTGCTTCTGGTCGATCTTCCCGTCAATGACAGGGAGCCTCATAGTGCCGAATCCCAGGGCTGAGAGGGAGCACTCCTTGAATTGCTTGCAGTACATCGCTGATTTCTTTTATTACCCAGTCTTTTCAAACATTACAAATATACAAAAAGATTTTTGCTTACCTTCGCGCCGTTTTTCAATAATCGGACTATGCAAGCATTCTGGACTATCGTTCTGCTGATTATCTCCAATATCTTCATGACATTCGCCTGGTACGGCAATCTCAAGCTTCAGGAGATGAAAGTGATCACATCGTGGCCGCTGGCTCTGATAATCCTCGCATCCTGGGGAGTGGCCCTGCTGGAATACTCATTCATGATTCCCGCCAACAGGATCGGCTCTCAGCTCAACGGAGGCCCTTTCAGCCTGATGCAGCTCAAAGTGATTCAGGAGGCGATATCGCTGACAGTCTTCACGACCATAGTGATCTATGTGTTCAAGAGCGAGACGCTCCAGTGGAACCATATAGCGGCATTCGTCTGCCTTGTGGCAGCCGTCTTCTTCGCATTCCTGAAGTAGAGGCGTGGGGGATGGGGTCAGGCGGCAGTGATGCGGCAGCCGAACCATTTGTCAAGCTGCATCTCCACCTTCTGCATGATCTGCGGAGTTATCTTGTTCTGAACGGTCCTCACCACATAGACGATGGCGAGGAAGTCGTCGGTGATGCCGAGCAGGTGGAATATCCTGCGGGGAATCAGGTCCGCCGGCACGAGGACATACGCCAGCGCGGCGATGACAAGGGTCTTCTCCGAAGAGGTCAGGTCACCGTCCTTCAGGACGAACCAGAGCGTGAGGAGATACTTTGCTGCTTCGCGGCCGAGTGCGCGGGCCTTTGATGCGATGACTGGAAAGAAGTTTTTCATTTTTACAAAAACAAACAGACTATTCTGCTGTGAATTCCGTGCCAAAACACCATTTGTCAGGAATTGTCTTATATTTGTAATATGAAACGTGCACTTGTTCTCCTTGCAGCGGCCGCTGCCATGGCCATTTCCCCGATTCGGGCAAAGGCTGACGATGCCGGAGCCTGGCTGACCCTCCAGGCAAACAAAGGCTGGCAGAATTCGTATGCTTTCCTGCGCCTCGAGCACCGCTCCAACGAGATGTTCAGCGCCACCGACGCCTGGTTCACCTCCCTGGGGGCCGGATACAAGTTCGCACCGTGGCTCAAGGGTGACGTAAGCTATGAGCTTTGGAACGTGGCCTCATCATTCTATCTCCACAAGGCTGTGTTCAGCGGCACCGCCACCCTGGCCCGCGAAGGGCTTGCCGTCTCCCTCAAGGAGAAGCTGGAGATTGCCGTCAATCCGTCCGCATCATCCACCGGTTTCACCCTGCGCTCCCGTCTCAGGGCGCAATACACGATACCGGGCAGCCGCGTAACCCCGTATGCGATGGCCGAAGTCTTCAACTGGACGTCCTGGATAAGGTCACTCAACTATGGCGGCTGTGAAATCGCCTTCGACAGGCACAGCGTATTAGACGTTTTCTATATGTATCACATCCCTGCCGGACAGCAGTCGGAACACGTCCTGGGTCTGGCTTATTATTTCAATTTCTGATATGACAAAGAACAGCACCCTCCGCTCCAACTGGCTGAAATGGCTTCTTCAGCTGGCAACCCTCGCACTTATCATTGTCCTGATACTCTGCGCCGTCGACCCTGAGAAGTACTGCCCTATGGGCGGCCTCCAGGCACTTGTGACCTATATCGTGAACGGTTCGCTGCCCTGCAGCATGACCACTCTGCAGATTGTGATGGGCCTTGCCCTCGCAGCTGCAGTCATCTTTCTCAGCAAGCTCTTCTGCGGCTATCTCTGCCCTGTCGGAACGGTTGAGGACCTGCTGATGAAGGCCCGCAAGGCTCTGCGTGTCAATGAGGTGGAAATCCGCAACGGCGGCGCTGCCGACAAGGCCCTCCGTATTGTGAAGTACGGTCTGCTCTTCTGGATCTTCTATATGGCCGCTACAACCAGCGAGCTTGTCTGCAAGAATTTCGACCCTTACTATGCCGCAGCAACAGGCTTCAAGGGTGAGATAGTCCTCTGGATGAGCATCGTCTCTGTCGCAATCGTGGTTCTTTTCGGACTTTTTGTCAGAAGATTCTGGTGCCGCTACGTCTGCCCGCTCGGCGCTGTCTCCAACTCGCTCAAGTTCTGGGGATGTATGCTGCTTCTCGCGGCGCTCTGGTGGGTGCTCGGCCTCTGCGGGCTCAATATCCCTTGGTGGGTGCTTCTGGCCGCTTTCTGCCTTCTCGGCTATATCCTCGAGATAAGCCGCAAGCCGAGGATGCAGCTGATGTATGTCACCAAGGACGAGTCTGTCTGCAACAAGTGCGGCATCTGTGAGAAGAACTGTCCGTACAGCATCAATATCCGCAATTTCTCCGAGCGCATCAATTCCGTCGACTGCACGCTCTGCGGCGAATGTGTGGCATCCTGCAGCAAGAAGGCCCTCAAGGTGGGACGCAAGGGCTGGAACGCAGTGCCTGCAATTGCAGCAGTGCTCCTTGTGGTTGCCGGATGCCTCGTCGGACGCAGTTTCGAACTCCCGACAATAGATGAGAAGTGGGGGATAGAAGAGGGTATGAAGCTCGAGACCCTGAAGATAGAGAACCTCAAGTCTGTCAAGTGCTACGGCTCCTCGATGGCCTTCAAGGCCCGTATGGAGAGCGTCCGCGGCGTACACGGCGTCAAGACATATGTCGGCAGCCACACTGTCGAGCTCCTCTATGACCCTTCGAAGACAACCGCAGAGAAGATTCAGGAGGAGGTCTTCATCCCTTCGCATTTCCGCGTCTGGAGCCCTGACCCTGCCAAGCTCAGCGAGCTCAAGTGCGTCACCATCCGCACTGAGAATATGTATGACAAGCTTGACCTCAACTACCTCGGCCTGCAGTTCAGGAACACCGGCAAGAGCATCTTCGGCGTTGAGTCGGAGTACAACTGCCCGCTCATAGTGAGAGTATATATGTCCCCTGACGAGGATCTCGACGAGGAGTGGTTCCGCCAGATCGTCTCCCTCAAGTCGCTTGATATGCCTGTCCACGGCGGCGGCGTCAAGTCGACACCTGTCGATTTCGAGTTCGTGAGGATGGAGAAGGATGAGAGCCGTATCGGCATCAGCGAGTATCTCCACAATATGTTCGACCCGTTCACCGCCGAGTTCAACGGCAGATATCCTGACGGCGACAGCACTATCGTCGAGAAGAGGAACATCCACTACGAAGGCCGGCCTCAGTTCATATATGAAGTTGCAGAGCAGAACTATGAGAAGCCGATCATCAAGAGAGCGCTTCCATACCTCAGCAACCACCTTTCGAAGGAAGAGGGTGTCATCGGTCTCTATCTCCGCCTCAACAAGGATCTCGTACCGGCCATTATGGTGCGCTTCGCCGCTCCGATGACTGCTGAGCGTGTCCGCGAGCTTATGGATATGGAGACCTGGACCATCACCTATTCGGAGGACGATGTCCGCGAAGAGAGCGCAAGGATGACATTCAAGCAGGAAGGCACCTCGTATCCTTTCGAAGGGGTCCCGGAATAGACCTATGCACAGATATCCAGACAATGCAGGCTTGCGCAAGGTGAGCCTTGAGAACGGAACAGTCATATACAGGCTTGAGTCTGACCGTCTTGCCAACAGCTATTATATTCTGAGCGACGAGGGGACAAGGCGCCTGATGGCTTCGCCGGAGGTGGTGGGATTCGACTCCTACGCAGCGATGGCTCCGGCCACTTATGCCGGTCTGAATTACCTCAAGGCAGACGGGCTCTCCGGCCCGGTCAGCATACTCACCATTCTGCGCGGAGGTCTGAACTATCCTCTTGAGGAGTGCTGCCACAGAGCCGGGATACAGGTCGGGGGCATAAACTTCGTTTCCTGCGAGAGGATAATACGCGACGGCATCATCACTGGCCTTGACATCAAGTACGAAAAAATCCATCCGCTGGCAGACTGCACGCTGATGATAGGCGACATCGTCGCATCTGGGGATACGTTGCGGCTGTGCCTCGCCAAGGTGGCCGAGTATTTCAGGGATAACGGCGGAAGCCTTCGCAAGATCATATTCTTCACTATCGGCGGCACCAAGGCCCTGGGCATTATGGAGAAGATGACGGAGAAGTTCCGCAGATGGTGGCCGCAGTTCGAAGGGTTCGAGTGCTTTTTCTATGAAGGCATCTTCAGCGTCTATGAGGACTTCGGTGTGACAGGGGTCAACACCCCTGATATAGACTTCGGATGGACAGGCGGCATTGTCAGCCCCGAGTTCCGGTCTTATGTGATTTCTGATGATAACGCCCTTTTCGAGAAATGCATAATATATGACGGAGGGGCTCGCAGGTATGAGATCTACGCTCATTATGACGAAGTGCTCGAATACTGGAACAGCCTGCTGGAGACCGCTCCGCGCTCCGACTTCAGGGAATTCATTGCTGAGAAGGTAGGGTACAGATTCCCTGTCGGCTATCAGGAGTGGCTCGATGCAACAGGGCTGGCCGGTCTGGAAGGGATGGAGGAACTATATGACAAGGAGCAGAAGTTCATATCCGCCGCCCTCGGGCGCAGTCTGGAGGAGATATGCCATACCCGCATAAGCGAGTTCACCGAAAGAATGAAATTATATAAACAATAGCAATATGAGCACTGACAAGCAGGTCGTCGACTACGACTACACCAAGAGCGCCGTTGAAAAGAAAGGCCGCAAATCAAACCTGAGTATGTTTATGGTTATGCTCGGTTTCACATTCTTCTCCGCAAGTATGTGGGTCGGACAGAACCTCGCGAACGGCCTGGACTTCAAGGGATTCCTCCTTGCCCTCGTGCTGGGCGGAGTCATCCTCGGAGCATATACCGGTGCTCTCGGGTATATCGGTGCGGAAAGCGGACTCACCCTGGACCTTCTGGCACACCGCAGTTTCGGAAAGAAGGGGAGCTGGCTTCCTAGCGCAATGATCAGCTTCACGCAGATCGGATGGTTCGGAGTGGGCCTGGCAATGTTCGCCATTCCGATTGCCAAGGAACTTCTCGGACTTGAGGTCTCCCCTGAGCATATGCCGCTTGTCGGCTACGGACTTGTAGTGCTGGCGGGCGTCTGTATGACAGCATCTGCCTATTTCGGAATCAAGAGCCTCACCGTCATCAGCTTTATAGCAGTTCCGCTGGTCGCGATACTCGGAACCGTGGCAATGATACTTGCTGTCAGGAGAGGGGATACCACACTCATCGAGCAGTTCTCGCGCGGAACCAAGGATCTGTCGGTCATTGCAGGAGCGGGACTTGTGATCGGAAGCTTTGTCTCCGGAGGCACTGCGACCCCTAACTTCTCGAGGTTTGCAAAGAACGGCTGGACAGGCGCTGTCATCACAGTCGTGGCCTTCTTCCTCGGCAACTCGCTGATGTTCTTCTTCGGTGCTATATCAAGCATCTATGCGGGCGGCAACGACATCTTCGAGGTGATGCTCAACCTCGGGCTCTTCTGGTCGGCAATCATCGTCCTCGGCCTCAACATCTGGACAACCAATGACAATGCGCTCTACACCTCCGGCCTCGGCCTCAGCAATATCCTTGGCCTCAGCAAGAAGAAGATGGTGCTCATCGCCGGTCTGATCGGCACGGTTGCGGCCGTCTGGCTCTACTGGAATTTCTGCGGCTGGCTCAATGTGCTGAACTGCACTCTGCCTCCTGTGGGCATCATCCTCATCATCAGCTATTTCGCTCATAGAAAGCAATATCTTGACGGCACATTGCCCGAGAAGAATGTCAACTGGTTCGCGATAGCAGGCGTGGTTATCGGTGCTGTGGTTGCCAACCTCGTGAAGTGGGGCATCCCGTCAATCAACGGAATGGCAGTGGCTGCCGCAGTCTTCCTTGTCGGGGAGGCTTTGCAGAGACCGGCATCAGATTCCAAGGCCCAGATGGACTCCCAGGCAGGCTGTTGAGATAGTCGGGCCGAGGAAGATGTGGAGATTCCTGTAGATGCGGAACCGTATTCCCGGCTCCCAGGCTATCAGGAAGCCGACATCTCCCGGCTTCTGGTGGATCAGCTCCACTTCCATCCCTTCCACGGGGTAGAAGATGGTTCTCCCGGTCACTTTATATACGCATCCGGCCCCGATTGAGAGGTCGCTGTAGAATGCCACTATGTCACGGCTGCCCAGATGGAAGTATCTGCGCATATATGCAGCGGCCTGCAGGTGGTAGACGTTGCCTGGGGCGGAATCGATAAATGTGGTGCCCTGGCCGAGCATCAGTCCTAACGTGCGCTTCGAGTCGATTCTGACGCCGCCTGTCAGGTTATATCCCCCTGTATAGATTCCGACTTTCGCTCTGGCGGTAATCTCCGGCTTCCACTGCTCCCTGCCTTCGGCGGAAAAGGCGTATTTCCATTCATCGGCCAGGATGTCCACCAGATAGGGTTTATCAGCGGAGGCTGTCTCATAGCCGGAGGCTGTCTCATTGCCGGAGGATGTCTCATAGCCGGAGGATGTCTCATGGCTGGAGGATGTCTGACCCATCGCCGGCAGTGCCAGTATGAAGGACAGTAATATGAGAAGAGTCTTTTTCATTGCGCAAGGAGTATGACTGGACAAAACAGTCTTTGTATACAGTATAAACGCAAAGATATGCTATTTGTTGCAAAATCGATAGACGTTTTGCCCGTAACTGGTCAATGTGAAGCAAGTTGGAGTGGGGAATGCCCGTAACTGGTAAATGTGGCGCAAGTTACGGGCAGAGAATTGATGTGGAGGCGGCCGCCAGAGGCTTCTGAGGCGGTTTTGACCCTGATGGCTGCCCGTAACTGGTAAATGTGGTGCAAGTTACGGGCGGAGAATTGATGTGGGGGCGGCCGCCAGAGGCTTCTGAGGCGGTTTTGGTCCTGATGGCTGTCCGTAACTGGTCAAGGTTTTACCAGTTACGGGCGCGATCGAAGTTAAGTGCTCGATGTCCAGATTCGAAGTTCAGTTCTCGAAGGTCCGCGCTCGACAGGCAGATTCGAAGTTCAGCTCTCGAAGGTCCGCGCTCTACGGGCAGATTCGAAGTTCCGTTCTCGAAGGTCCGCGCTCTACAGGCAGTGTCCGAATTACAGTCTATTTAAGACTTGAAGTTTTCTCTTCTCCCAGGGCGAAGAGAATGGCTTTCTTAGTCAGAGCGAAGCAGCGGGCGAGTTGCGCGACTGATGTCCTGTTTGTACGCCAGACTGTTTTGATTATTGGAATCTTCTGGGCAAATGAAAGAGAATATGATGGTTTGGAATAGAGCCGTCTGCTATGGTCGTCGATAATGTTTATGAGTTCGCCGACTGTTTTCATCCTGTTTGGACTGACTACCAGTTCCTGTTCCATCTGCTGGTCGTCGACAAGTCCCATTACCTTCAGGAAGAACCCGATATCATTGTTGAATGCTCCTTCGGCGTACTCAATGTCGCAGTAACTGACAGGCTCGATCACTCCGTCCAACGTGACCATCCAATCTGGGTCCACAGCAATTCCGTCAGTTTTGAAAACGGCCCGTTTTTCCCTGTAGGTCATTGAACTGATGGGATGAACTGCCCCTGGGAAATGTCCCTTGCTGAACATCGCCCTATAACTTGACCATCGGTATCGGTCCGGATTTTCTCCGACGTCAAGAGCATTGCGTGGAATGTAACAAAGAGCATTTCTCAAATGGAAGTTATCCAGCAGTGGAACTGGCCGTGAGTCTGTCCGCCTGAATGAGTTGAGGGGCATTCCTGAACCATATCTTGATGTAAGGTATTTTGAGGCTGAGATTTTATACCCAAGAATAAAATTCCTGGCGTCCTCTTCTGATCTGGCAAGTATCCCAGAGTGGATGTGCGTGTTGAGTTCGCAGTCAGCGATTATTATGACATTGGCACGTTTCGCAGATATCGGAATCAGATTGTGGGCAACTCGCAAGTCTTCTTCGTCACGGAAAATCACCCTGTCTTCTAACCCTTCTGTACTCACGTGATAAGGTGATACGATGGCCGTTTCACCATTTGGCAGAACCCTTAATGGCTCTCTTTGAAAAAACATAATTGTCGGTTTCCGCGGTCATTTCCCCTCGACCTCCGGCAAGCCCGCGGGTTACCTCACCAGTGTCCCGGCAAAAATATGGAAAGAATAATTCAGAAATAATATCGGTAATGTTTTTTATTTGACTTTTATGTCAAATACTTGAGACTGGCCAGGGGAGGGATGTCGTTTTGCCCGTAACTGGTGAATGTGACGCAAGTTGGAGTGGGGAATGCCCGTAGCTGGTCAATGTGGCGCAAGTTACGGGCGGAGAATTGGTGTGGAGGCGGCCGCCAGAGGCTTCTGAGGCGGTTTTGACCCTGACGGCTGCCCGTAACTGGTGAATGTGGCGCAAGCTGAATGTGGGGAATGCCCGTAACTGGTAAAGGTGGTGCAAGTTGGAGTGAGGAATGCCCGTAACTGGTAAAGGTGGCGCAAGTTACGGGCGGAGAATTGGTGTGGAGGTGGCCGCCAGGGGCTTCTGAGGCGGTTTTGACTCTGACGGCTGCCCGTAACTGGTGAATGTGGTGCAAGTTACGGGCGGAGAATTGGTGTGGAGGTGGCCGCCAGGGGCTTCTGAGGCGGGTTTGGTCCTGACGGCTGCCCGTAACTGGTCAATGTGACGCAAGTTGGAGTGGGGAATGCCCGTAACTGGTCAAGGTGGCGCAATTTGGAGTGAGGAATGCCCGTAACTGGTAAATGTGGCGCAAGTTGGGGTGGGGAATGCCCGTAGCTGGTCAATGTGACGCAAGTTGGAGTGGGGCTGCCCGTAACTGGTAAATGTGGCGCAAGTTACGGGCGGAGAATTGGTGTGGAGGCGGCCGCCAGAGGCTTCTGAGGCGGTTTTGACCCTGACGGCTGCCCGTAACTGGTGAATGTGGCGCAAGTTGATGTGGGGAATGCCCGTAACTGGTGAATGTGGTGCAAGTTGGAGTGGGGATGCCCGTAACTGGTAAATGTGGCGCAAGTTGGGGTGGGGAATGCCCGTAACTGGTAAATGTGACGCAAGTTACGGGCGGAGAATTGGTGTGGAGGCGGCCGCCAGAGGCTTCTGAGGCGGTTTTGGTCCTGACGGCTGCCCGTAACTGGTCAAGGTTTTACCAGTTACGGGCAAAACAGCTGGTGAATCTGGCCGGGATGACCGTATTGTACTGGGCCGCATTGATGTTTATGGCTACGGGAATCCTGTCTTGTCCAAAATGGTAATGGCAGTCGGGACAAGGTGGAGGGTACAAATAAGTAATTGCTGTCGGGACAAGGCGGAGGGTGCAAAAAGAAATTGCTGACAGGACAAGGTGGAGGGTACAAATAAGTAATTGCTGACAGGACGAGGCGGAGAATAATGTGGTGTATTTGCTGAAGTTATGAGACTTTTCCTGCATAGCTGTATTATCGCTCTCTTTGTGGCGGCCTGCTCCTGCAGCGGGCTGGAAGACCCGACGGAGGGGTTGTCCAGTGATATCGCGGGACAGTATTTCTGTGCCTCGGCAAGGTGGATGGAGACGGAACCGGTTGACCTGAACGGGGATTCAGTGGCTGGCAATGACCTCTTTGAGGAGTTCTCCGGCCTCGACGCTGCCAGCGGAGACCTCAACAACAGTGTGATAAAAGTGGTCCGGGTCGATGACTTCGATGAATGGAGCGACAGGTTTTTTTGTATGGATTCCTCTGCAGGGACTGGACTATGATTCCGATGTCGGCTCGTATGCCTTTGGGGGTACGGCGCAGTTGAATAAATAATTGCAACTTTTCCGGTATTTCGCTACTTTTGTTCTATGTCAACAATGAAACACCTTTTCTGCGTGATGCTCGGTATTCTGGGTATCTGCGCCTCCATTCCTGCCGGAGCACAGCAGGTGATTACAGTATCCAACGCAAGTGAATTGATATCCTCTCTGGGAAGCAACCGCAAGATTGTGGTGCTGCCGGGTACATACAACCTTACGGCGGAAATGAACAATCTGCGCGATGACGACGCGTTGCCGTACCTCGAGGACTACTGGATGATCGAGGACGACAGGAAGGATGAGAGCGTGACGCTGTGCCGCGAGTATGACGGTCTTGAACTCCTTCTCGAAAATATCAGCAACCTGACCATCACCGCTTATGACAAGAGCGATATGCCGCTTATCATCATCGAGCCGCGTTATGCTTTCGTGATGAGGTTCAGAGGGGGCAGTAATATCCGCCTTGACGGTCTTACGATGGGCCATACCGAGGGTGGATATTGCGAGGGAGGCGTTGTCGGGTTTGACCGGACCGATTATGTGTCAGTGAGCGGCTGCGACCTTTACGGCTGCGGTATGGAAGGCATCAATGCCATCGATGTCAACGGATTGAGTGTGGACAACACCACCATCCGCGATTGCTCATACCAGATCATGACCCTCCAGAACAGCAAGGAAGTGCTGTTCAACAACTGCCGCTTCCTGCGCAACAGGCAGTTCTCTCTGGTCAATGTCTCCGGCTCGAAGGTCGAGTTCAGGTCGAGCGTCTTCTGCTACAACGAGGGCCCGCTTTTCAATGTCAACAGTTCCGATGTCTCCCTCAAGTTCTGCGGCATCTCCCACGACATAAGCAATCTGGGGAATGCTCCGGAGGAGGCTTTCTACTGCTGCAACATTCGTGGTGAGGAAGATGCAGGCTATATCATAGAAAAATTCGCATCCAATACATTGTCCGATGTCGACAGCGAACTTGCCGTGCAGTATCCCTGCATCGCCGGAATACTTATGCATCATGATGCAGGTCTCGCCTGGAACGGACGCATCAAGGTGGGCAAGAACGGCAACTCCACCATCGAGAGGCTGGTCAATGCGTTCTGCTCGCATTATCCCGGCAACGTTACGGACGAGTCGATCTATCCTACTAAGGGCGTGAAGGTGACAATGGACCCGAAGTCGGGGTATTTCCATTCTGACACGGACCCTTCAGGAAAGACCTCTGACGGTCTCGAGATGTGTTATTGGAAGATGGATAACGGTTATAACATTGTGGCCGCGCGCGTCAACTACACTTACCGTAACCAGCCTTGCGTCCTCCTGATGATATACCGCTACGAACCGGGCAAGGACGTCCTTGTGCCGCTCACGATGGAAGGTCCGGACAGCTGGCAGATGGAGGAAATGTTCCCTGCAACGCTCTACGACGGAGCGACGGTCGAACTCCCGCGTCAGGGCAAGGATATCAGGTTCAGGGCCGAAGCGGGCGAGCCGGTCCGCATTGCCAGATGGAGTAACGGCCGTTTCGTGAAGTAGCGCCGTAGCACTTGATCAATGCCATTCGGGGTATCCTGACTTCTTGCACTGCTTGTCCTGATATGGGCGGCGATTGGTGTTCTTCAGCGGGGGATTGTCCTTAGTTGGTACTCTGGCGCCCTGGCGTGGCGGGATTGCGAATGGCGGCTCTGCCGCCATTCGCATCCCCGGCCTACGGCCTTCGTCTTGGGCAAGGTATTGAAAAAGCAAGGGGCGGGCAGGGCCCGCCTCTTTGCTTTTTTAGTGGGGCAGCCCGCCCGGAAAGTGGACTTTCCGGCGGACTGCCCCACTAAAAAAGAAGGACTTGCGAAAGCAAGTCCTTCTTTTTCAATACTTTGTGACTCCCACGGGATTCAAACCCATAACCTCTTGATCCGTAGTCAAGTGCTCTATTCAGTTGAGCTAGGGAGCCAGGGTGTATGCTATTCAGCCTTTGGCTGAGCTGGCATCTTCTTCTCTTTGATGCGGGCTTTCTTACCGGTCAGGCCGCGGAGGTAGAATATACGTGCACGGCGGACTTTACCGACTTTGTTGAGCTCGATGGAGTCAATGAAAGGAGATTCCATAGGGAAGATTCTCTCGACACCGACACCGTTTGACATCTTGCGTACTGTGAAGGTCTTTGAAATGCCTGCGCCGCGCTTCTGGAGAACGATACCGCGGAATTTCTGGAGACGCTCCTTGTTTTCTTCCTTGATCTTGTAGGTGACAGTGATAGTGTCGCCTGCCTTGAATTCAGGGAAACTCTTTTTTTCCTGTGCCATTGCATCGATGGCAACTTTCATCAAATCCATAGTCTTCTTTTTTTAATTGGCGCAACGTTGCTGGATTCCTTCTGATCTCTTTCGCAAGAGGTTGCTTTATTTTTGGGACTGCAAAAGTACTAATTATTTTTATTGATGCAACTTTTTTTTAATAAAAATGGCCGGTTGCTACTCGAATTTGACATCTCCGAAGTATTCCGGTGCGTGGAACTGAGGTTTAGGGGTGCCGATGCGGTTCCAGCTGATGTAGTGCGGGCGAGGGGTGTCGTCTCCGCATTTGTAGAAGTTGGCCTTGACGGTGCGGCCGCTGAAGTCGGCGAGGTCCGGGTCCGCCATCTTGTAGAGTTTCTTCGGGATGGCGATGGTGAGTGTCCACTCCTGCTCGCCGTCCCTCTGTCCGAAAGGCTCGCTTCCGAGGGTGGATTCGCGGCGGATCTGGCTGATGAGCTCGTCGGTGCCGCGGCGGCGGTGGCTGCGGTCAGGCCCCCAGTTGAATGTTCCGTGGCCGATGCAGTTCATCTCGAGGTTGAAGTATGAAGGGTCTGTGTCTGACGGAATCATGAAGAACTCTGTGCAGTCGTCGGTGTACGGCTTGCTGCCGGCATCGAATCCATAGACTGCGCGCGCGCCTTCCTTGCGTACGTGGAACTGAAGATATATCTCAGATTCCGAATGCATTATGCGGAATTCTGCGAACGGTGTCCAAGGGAATGTGTCCCAGCTTGCGGTGCCGATTGTATGCCACTCGACTGATGCTTCGTCGAATTTTGCCTTTACCTCGTCTATTGAGGGGGTTGCGGCTGAAAAAGCCACTTTGACTGCTACGATTGCCATAATTAAAGTTTTCATATCGCAAATTTACAATTTTTCCGCCAATAATTATTATATTTGTAGATTGATTGCAAAAACGGATATTAACAACACAAATTAATCAATTGATAATATGACAAAAAGAGTTTATCGTTTTGGAGGTAAAGAGGCAGAAGGCAACGGCTCTATGCGCAACCTTCTCGGCGGCAAAGGTGCTAACCTTGCTGAAATGTGCACCCTCGGAATGCCTGTACCTGCAGGCTTCACAATCACAACTGAGTGCTGTACTGAATATTATGCTCTCGGAGGAGGGTACACAGAGGAGCTGAAACGTGATGTCGCTGAGTCTCTCAAGGCCACTGAGGCCATTATGGGCAAGAAGTTCGGTGATCCGAAGAACCCTCTTCTGGTCAGCTGCCGTTCCGGCGCAAGGAGCTCGATGCCTGGTATGATGGACACTATCCTCAACATCGGTCTCTGCTCTGCAACAATCCCCGGAATGATTGAGAAGACCCAGAACCCGCGCTTTGTGTATGATGCATACCGCCGTCTGATAATGATGTATTCAGATGTCGTCATGGAGAAGGCCGAAGGCATCGAGCCTGAGGACGGCAAGGCTATCCGCCAGCAGCTTGACAAGATGATGGAGGATCTCAAGGAGGCGAAGGGCTACAAGTCAGATACTGAAATCACAGCAGAGGAGCTGAAAGATCTGGCAGAGCGCTTCAAGGTACGTATCAAGGAGGTTCTCGGAGTCGAGTTCCCTGATACTGCCGAGGCTCAGCTCTGGGGTTCCATCGGCGGCGTCTTCAAGTCCTGGAACGGCAAGCGCGCCATCAAGTACCGTCAGATCGAGGGTATTCCTGACGACTGGGGAACTGCAGTGAACGTCCAGTCAATGGTATTCGGAAATATGGGTGAAACCTCAGCAACCGGTGTGGCATTCAGCCGCAACCCTGCCAACGGTGACAACAAGTTCTACGGCGAGTGGCTCATCAATGCCCAGGGCGAGGACGTGGTTGCAGGTATCCGCACCCCTAATCCTCTGAACAACGCAACCAAGAGCCCTCAGAACAAGCACCTCAAGAGCCTTGAGGAAGCAATGCCTGAGGTATACAAGGAACTCGACGAGATCCGCCTCCGCCTCGAGGAGCACTTCAATGATATGCAGGACATCGAGTTCACAATCCAGGAAGGCAAGCTCTGGATGCTGCAGTGCCGTATCGGCAAGCGCACTGGTCTTGCTGCACTGAATATGGCGATGGATATGCTCGAGGAAGGCATGATCGATGAGAAGACAGCTGTGATGAGAGTCTCCCCTGCACAGCTCGACGAAATCCTTCACCCGATCCTTGACCCTGCTTCCGAGAAGAACGCAGAGGTCATCGCACACGGCCTCCCTGCATCTCCGGGCGGCGCAGTCGGCACAATCGTCTTCACCAATGCAGACGCTGTTGCAGCTGCCGCTCAGAAGAAGAAAGTGATCCTTGTCCGTGAAGAGACCTCCCCTGAGGATGTCGAGGGTATGCGCGCAGCAGCCGGCATTCTCACTCAGAAGGGCGGTATGACCTCACACGCTGCTCTCGTGGCACGCGGCTGGGGCAAGTGCTGCATCGTGGGTTGCGAAGATATGAAGGTCAACCTCGAGAAGAAGGAAGTCAGCTTCGCAGGCAGCAACGTCAAGTATCACGAAGGTGACGTATTCTCCCTCAACGGCGCCAAGGGTGCCATCTATGCAACTGCAATCGACACAATGGATGCATCCGACAACCCTCGCTTCGTCAAGTTCATGGAGGTCGCAGACAAGTTCCGCAAGCTCGGTGTCCGCACAAATGCGGATACTCCTGAGGATACTCAGCGCGCACTCAGCTTCGGCGCAGAGGGCATCGGCCTCTTCCGTATCGAGCATATGTTCTACGGCAAGAACAGCGAGACTCCTCTGAGCAAGCTCCGCAAGATGATCCTCTCCAAGACTGACGAGGAGCGCAGGGCGGCTCTCAACGAACTCGAGCCGTTCATCAAGGCAGCTGTCAAGGGCACTATGAAAGTTATGAACGGCAAGCCTGTCACCTTCCGTCTCCTTGACCCGCCTCTGCACGAATTCGTCCCTCAGGGTGAAGCAAAGCGCCACGAGCTTGCAGTCGACCTCGGCATCACCGAAGGTGAGATCGCAAGGCGCGGTGAAGCTCTCCACGAGGTCAACCCTATGATGGGCCACCGCGGAGTCCGTCTCCACATCACATATCCTATGATTTCCGAAACTCAGTTCCGCGCGATCTTCACCGCAGCTCTCGAACTGAAGAGGGAAGGATTTGACCCTAAGCCTGAGATTATGATCCCTGTCACCATCTCCGAGCGCGAGCTCCGCTTCCAGAAGGCTATCTGCGAGAAGGTGAAGGCAGAGGTTGAGGCACGCCTCGCTGACCATATCGAATACAAGTTCGGTACAATGATCGAAATCCCTCGCGCAGCCCTCACTTCAGACCGTATGGCACGCACTGCAGAGTTCTTCAGTTTCGGCACCAACGACCTCACCCAGATGACATTCGGCTTCAGCCGCGACGATGTCAGCACATTCATGGGTGACTACCTCGGCAACAAGATCCTCGACAATGACCCGTTCAAGACCCTTGACGTCAAGGCTGTCGGCAAACTGGTAAGCTATTCCGTAAGGAAGGGACGCGAGACACGCCCTCAGCTCAAGTGCGGTATCTGCGGAGAGCACGGCGGCGACCCTGCATCTGTGATGTTCTGCCACTCAATCGGCCTGAACTATGTTTCCTGCTCACCGTTCCGCGTGCCTATCGCACGTCTTGCCGCTGCGCAGGCTGCAATTCTCGACGAGGAAAAGTAAGGAAAACCCTGTTAACGGACCGAACAATATATGGCTGAGGAATCAAAAAAGACAAGGAAGGTCACGATAGTGCCTTTCGAAAAGGCCCGCTCGCTGAAGATTATCCTTTCGATGAACGAAAGCGACTGCGCCGATTGCCTTTCATACATCGACTGCGAGGCCATAAGACATTGCGTCGATCCGTTCTACCTGATTGTCAACGACAGCCGCAAGGCCCTCCCGCAGTGGCTTCTGCGTCCTAACGTGACAGTCCTCAACCTGAAGAAAGACTTCGACCGCCGCGGTGAGATAATCACCGCGGAGGCCGACCGCTTTCTCGGGATGGACAGCGATCTGCTGTTTGCTCTGACCAATGATTATTCCCCGATTGTCGAGACGCTCACTCTCCGCGCCGAATCGGGTTTCAAGGTGGGCCCGAAGTTCTCACAGGGCTCCCATCCATTTGATTTCGAGATTGGAATCGACGGTAAAAAAGAAGGACATGAACTGGTGGACATCTTCATCGAGAAGATAGGCACCTTCTACAAAATTGTCACCGCCAGTCAGTCCAACCAACACTAGTTCTGATGCTGACCAACCTGAAAGTGGCCCTGAAGGGCTTTTTCATGGGAGCGGCCAATGTTGTTCCGGGAGTCTCCGGAGGTACGGTCGCGCTCATTACAGGAATATACAAGGAGATTGTCGAGGCTCTCAACAGCGTGATGCAGCGGCAGACCTGGGATTCGCTGTTTCACGGCAGGTTCCGTGAGTTCTGGAAGTGCATCCACGGCACTTTCCTGCTCTGGCTGGCTGTCGGAGTCGTCCTGAGCATCTTCTCGCTCGCCAAGCTGGCGACTTACACTCTTGATGTGTGGCCTGTCCAGACCTGGGCTTTCTTCTTCGGACTTATCCTTGCCTCCGCTGTCCTGATGATGAAGGATATAAAAGGGTGGAGGGTGAAGGATCTCATTTTTACTCTGCTGGGCATAGCGCTGGGCGTTGTCATATGCACCCTCTCCCCGACAGAGACACCTGACGCCTGGTGGTTCCTCTTCATCTGCGGTGCAGTCGCTGTCTGCACGATGATCCTTCCCGGAGTATCCGGCAGTTTCATACTGCTGATATTCGGCAAGTACGACTTCATAATGAAAGCGGTGGCAGACCTGGACATACCTGTCCTGCTGGTATTCGGCCTGGGATGCGTCGTCGGAATCCTCGCTTTCTCAAAATTTCTCCACTGGCTTCTCGAGCGGGCCGAAAGGGCGACTATGCTCGTGCTGCTCGGCTTCGTCATAGGCTCCCTGATTAAAGTGTGGCCCTGGGCCAATGAGGCGGCAAAGGCTCTTCCTGACCCTCATTACGGTGCCGCCGCCCTCTGGTGCGTAATCGGCATCGCCATTGTGGCAGGGCTGACCCTGGCTGCGGGAAAGAAGTCCGAAGGCCTTGAAAAGGATAATAAATAGGTATTATATAAATTGTTGTTTTATGAAAAGATTAATGGTATTCGCCGCAGCTGCGGCTCTGCTGTCCGCCGTGTCCTGCGGTGAACCGGAAAGTTATGTCCCTGAGAAGCCGCTGGCCATTTTCCCGGCGCCGGTTTCGGTTGAATACGCCGGCAAAGGTCTCGTAATCAAGGATGTCAAGAAGGCTAAGATCCGCACGTCCGTCGACCGCTCGCTTGCTGAAGAGGAGTATGTGCTCGACACCCGCAGCGGCCGCGTCATCATCAAGGGCGGTTCCGAGGCAGGCATTTACTGGGGTGTCCAGACCCTGAGGCAGATTGTTGCCCAGACTGGAGGCAATGTGCCGGGCGTTCTCGTCAAGGACAAGCCGGCTTTCTCATACCGCGGTCTTCACCTTGACTGCTGCCGCCATTTCTTCTCGGTAGACGAAGTCAAGAAATACATCGATATTATAGCTCTTCACAAGTTGAATGTGCTCCACTGGCACCTCACTGACGACCAGGGCTGGAGAGCGGAGATAAAGGCCTACCCTAAATTGACAGAGGTCGGCTCGCAGAGAGCCGAGACTCTTGTAGGCCACTATGGCTCAGATGAATATGACGGCACCCCTTACGGAGGTTTCTACACTCAGGAGGAGATGAGGGATGTGGTTAAATATGCTGAGGCACGTCACGTGACGGTGATCCCTGAGATCGAGATGCCGGGACACGCTTCGGCCGCAATAGCTTCATATCCTGAACTCGGCTGCGAGGAGAAGGAGTACAAGGTGCAGACAACCTGGGGCATCTTCCCGGAGGTTTTCTGCGTCGGCAAGGAGGCAACCTTCGAGCTTCTCGAAGGCGTGCTCGATGAAATCTGCGGAATCTTCCCGAGCGAATATATCCATATCGGCGGTGACGAGGCTCCGCGCAAGGCCTGGATAGAGTGCGAGGACTGCCAGAAGCTCCTCTCGGAGCAGGGGCTTGAGAACGAGGCCCAGCTTCAGAGCTACCTCGTGAACCGCATTGAGAAATATATGGCCGAGAAGGGACGCAAGATCATCGGCTGGGACGAGATTCTGGAGGGAGGCGTCTCACAGAGCGCGACAGTCATGTCCTGGCGCGGCCCTAAGGGCGGCATCGCTGCAGCAAAGCTTGGCAACGATGTGGTTATGACCCCTAACAACTATTACTATCTCGACTACTATCAGACTGCTGACCCTAAGGGCAACAATGAGCCTATGGCCATCGGCGGCTACGTTTCACTGAAGAAGGCATACTCCTTCGATCCTTATGACCAGCTTGATGAGGAGCAGAAGTCACATATCAAGGGCATACAGGCCAATATGTGGACAGAATATGTGGCCACTTTCGACCACGTCGAGCATATGGTGCTCCCTCGCGCCGCAGCGCTTGCCGAGGTGGCCTGGAGCTGCGACAACCGCACTTCTTATGAGAATTTCGTCTCCAGAGTGGAGACCGTGCTTGTCCCTGAGTACAAGGATAGGGGATACAACTATGCAGAATATGCCTTTGAGGGCATAGAATGATACTCTGTCAGAAGAAGAAGGCTGACAAATAGTTTTTGCTTTAAGGAAAAAAGTGAATATATTTGCAGCCTCAATCCGGGGTCCGGTAGCTCAACTGGATAGAGCATCAGATTTCTAATCTGACGGTTAAGGGTTCGAGTCCCTTCCGGATCACTTAAAGGCACCTAAACAGGGTGCCTTTTTTGCGTATTATGCCCTGTATGGCCTTCTGAGGCACTTCTGCCTGCGATTTTATTCAAAGATTTTTTCAAGAATTTTAGTTTTTTTCAGAATTTTTCAGGAAATTAGCACCCGTTTTAGCACCCTATCGTTATGGAATCCTACCGTTACTCTCTTGGGATCACGCGCTCCGACGGACGCGCCACCATTGTCCTCCACCTGCACTCGAGAGGCGAGCGAATAAAGATGTCAACAAAACTGAAGGTCCATCCGGAAAACTGGGATGCAGACAAGGAGATGGTCCTGCCTGCCGAGGAGAATGCGCGCTACATCAATGACGCACTGACCGACTGGTCCAGGACGGCCAGCCGTGTGATGCTGCAGATGGACACGGAACGGTGGACGATCGAGCAGGCGAAGGAGAGGATCCTGGAGGCGAAGGGTATGAAGACCGCCCGGAAGGCCGGCGACAACTCCCTGATTCTATTCTACCACCGTTGGGCGACGACTGCCACGAGCACTAAGAAGGTGCTGCACCGTCACGACCTCTACTCCTGGCGGGTGCTCAAGGAGTTCCGCTGCCCGATAAGCTTCGCGGATGTGGACTACCAGTTCTACATGGACTTCTGCTCCTGGATGGATACTCACAAAAAGTTCAAGGCGAACACGAAGGCGGTCCAGATACAGAAGCTGAAGGCTGTCATGAACGCCGCCTACAAACTGAAACTGCACGACAGAACAGAGTACCGGAGCTTCGAGAAGGTGACCGAGGAGGTGGATAACGTGTACCTGACTAATGCGGAGCTCGACCTCCTCTGGAACGCCGAGCTGCCGGGCTACCAGGCGAAGGCCCGCGACATCTTCCTGATCGGATGCTACACCGCCATGCGGTGGTCCGACTTCTCACGCCTCAAGGCATCTGACATCACCGAGGACACGATATACTTCACCCATAAGAAGACCGGCTACAGGGTGACGATCCCTCTCCATCCGAGGGTCAAGGAGATTCTGGCGAGATACGGAGGCAGCGTACCTCAGATCTCGGACGTCAAGCTCAACGAGTACATCAAGGAGGTGTGCCGTGACTGCGGGATAGACCGTCCCGTGACCAGGGTCTACCACAAGGCAGGATGCAGGACCGAAGAGACGGTACCGAAGTGGAAGATGGTGTCGTCGCACACCGGACGAAGAACTGCCGCCACCAACATGATCAAGGCGGGGATCCCGGCCTACAACGTCATGATGATTACCGGCCACAAGAGCGAGAAGACTTTCTGGAACTATGTCAAGGTCGACAAGGAGGACAATGCAGAGCTGATAAGAAGCAGCGCGTTCTTCAGATAATCCGGTCACTGTGCGATTTTTGGCAATTTATGTGCTAAAACCGGCAATTTATGTGCGATTTTGGAAATTCACCCCTCTACAAAGAGCCGATCAGTATAACTCTTTTTCGTTATAGTCAGACATCGCGTCAAGAACTCGCTCGTCTTCGCCCTCACAGCAGGCTTCGCAATACTTAACCTTGATGTGATAGTTGTAGGAATGTTTGTTGAATTTCTCTAATCTCACCCTCCTGCCCTTGTGATGCCTGCAAACGCAGTCCTTGTCGGTGTGTATTGTCAGGACGTTCGTGACCTTGTCATAGTCCCCGTACAGGTACTTGCGGTCGGAGCGTGAATACAGGGCGAGCGCTATGCAGATTGCGCTTATCGCCAGGAACCCTATGACCGTGCCTGTGCCTCCGTCTGATTTATTTTCCATTTTCCTATTCGTCTGTTAGCTTCTTGATCTGCATTTTGTTTTGACGTACCCGTATAGCTTATTCAAGGATTCTGACTCGTTTCCGCTTCCGACATACTTGAAATAGAAAGGCACGATCCCTTTTTGTCTCAGAATCCGCTTGTATTCTTCGGGGTCCGACAACTTAAGGATCGTTTCGTTGAAGGTCATCGGCTCTTTAACCATTATCCGTTTACCATCCTTCGAACCCGCGAAGTCCCAGTCGGGATTGTCGTTGACGTATGTGAACAAGGCGGTGCATGCCTCATAATCTGAGCTTACAATTTTCTGCAGCTTGGCAAATGTTGAGAATACTCCCTGATAGACGAAATAAGCAACAGCAGCGGCAATAAGAATGATCCAAAACATAGCGTATAAGTTTACTTAATTGTTAAACATGTCAGTCAGCCTCTTAATGAGCTGCCAGTATTCCTCTTTCTCTTTCTGAAGAGCCGTCAGCTGCTCCCTCAACATTTCTATCTCTTTCTGCAAGGCTGTGATGTTCTGATCGCAGGCCACCTGAGTGTTGTTGCTGCTTCCGTCGCCGATGGACTGGGTAATATTAACCGGAGCGGACAGCATCGAGGCGTCCCAACCCCTGTCGTTTTCAATCAGTTCGAAAAGTTTAATCTTAGATAGCTGGGATTTGCCGCTGACTGCCTGAGATATCGTCGATTTGCTAAGTTTAAGGAATTCAATAATGTCGGCTTGCTTCAAGTGGTTAACGACTAAGAATTTTTCAAGTGGTGTCATAGCAAGTTCGAAAAATTTGTTAAAAAAGTTTTGTGAGTTCAAAAAGTTTACTAACTTTGCAGTCGAGATACACAAAGAAGATACCACAATAATAATTAAAATGAGGCAATTCACCAAACCTAATACTCTTGCAGAGGAACTTAGGACCATGCGAATCGGGTCATCAATTAAGGTTGAGTCAGAGGATTACCCTATATCAACCATAAGGAATCTCGTCACGAGGCTTCGCAAGCGGGGCTATGATTACCTGGCCACAACGAAAGGACTCACCAATTGCATTGTTATCACAAGACTACAGTAGCATGGAAGAGGATCTCCGCACAGTAGTCCATGAGCTCGGACAGACGCTCAGGGTCATCAATCAGATGTATGAACGCACGATGGAACGGTGCAACGCGCTCGAGAAGCAGATGACCTGCCTTTCGGAAGCCATGGGCGACAACTGCGCCATGCTCACCGCCACGGAGCTGGCAGTCCGCACCGGCTACTCATCCAGCTCCATCAGCGCCATGGCCAAGAGCGGACTGATCCATGGCGTAGTGGTCGGCAAGAGCTACCGCTACCCGGAGTCGACCATCGCGAGGATCATCGCGACCAAGGGGTACGGTCCGGCTCTCCGTTCAAAAAGGGATTAGTTCAATATCAATACTTAATACTTAATTTTTTATGAAAGCTTTCGGTGTACTATTCTCTCTCCTGACGGCCGGGTGCCTGTATGGATTTCTGTTCGAAAGGGCCACACATCAGCTGGCCGGAGTTATCATCTGCGCATCCGTCGCACTGGTCTGCTTCATTGCCGGCAGGCGTGACAAGGAGGATGACAACAACCGTATCAAGAGGGCGGAGGCCTCACGCCGATGAAACCCGAGACCTTCCCGTTCATCTCGTTCGACATGCCGAACGAGGATTACCACCGCGGCGAATGGCAGGCTGACTTCCTGTCGAGCACCACGATGAAGCGATACCTTGTATCCCCGAAATACTATCTCTACTGCAAGGAGCATCCGGAGGCCGACAACATCTCCCTGGAGGCGTCCATGAAGGGCAGCGTCTACCACTCGCTCCTCGCCAGCCTGACGAACAAGGGAGACTACTCCGACTTCGAGCAGGAGTACTTCGTCTTCGAGCCGCCGATCAACCCGAAGACCGGCGCCGCCTACGGCATCAGCACCCAGAAATACATGGAGGCCTACGAGGAAGCGAAGACCGCGCACCCGGGACAGGAGGCGACCAGCGTGGCCGAGGTGGCACAGGCAAAGGCCATGGTTGGCGCCCTGCTCCATGACTGCGGGTCAACCAGCAGGTCGGTCAACGAGCTCATCAAGTGGGGCAATGCCGAGGTCAGCCATTTCTGCATGTACCAGGGCCACGGCTTCAAGTTCCGCACCGACCTCATAACCGGCCGCAAGATTGTCGACTGGAAGACCATCTCCGCCGATGACCTCCATGTGTCTACCATCCAGGCACAGATTCGCAAGTGCCACTACGGCCTCAGCGCGGCGTTCTACCAGTTCTTCGCCCACGAGGTCACCGGAAGGTGGTATGACTTCTTCTGGGTCTTTCAGCAGAAGACCGCTCCTTACGATGCCGTGCTGGTGTCAGCCCAGGAGTACGCCTACCACTACAACGAAGACCAGGACTACCTGCAGAGGGGCCCCGACGCACAGCTCTTCGAGGAACTGCTCCGCCAGCACCTGACCTGCTGCAACACCGGATATTTCCCTGGAGCCGAGGTGTTCCTCATGCCGGAGGCGGGGAACCGCAGGATTATGTACGCCCGGGAAAAATATCCGGAGATCGTCACTTTCTGGAACGAATAATTACCAACCCTAATCAATACTGCATTACAATGGAAGACAAAGTCAATCACAAGCACGCTGAGGCTTTAGATCAGAACGCCCAGCAGTTATTCACCCAGCAGGCGGCTCCGGAAGAGGAGAAACCGGCACCGAAGAAAACCCTTGCCTCGTCAGCCAGCAAGGCGGCAGGGAAGGAGGAGCAACCCAAAACCCCGGCCAACGCGCCCGCAAGGGTCCCGGCAATACCGGCGCAGCTCTCATCGCTTTCCCCTTACCTCCTGTCGCCGAAGAAGGCGTTCCTGGCGGCGGGAGGCACTGAGGAACAGTTCGCCCGCGAGATCAACTTCGCAGTCCAGCTCCTGATGAACAATGAGTTTCTGGTCTCCTGTGCCAAGCAGAACCCGGACTACCTCGTCGAGGCCGTCAAGAACGTGGCCCTCACCGGACTCACCCTCAACCCTGAACTCAGGCTCGCATATCTTGTCCCCCGCAAGGGCAAGATATATCTCACCAGCTCGTATATGGGCAAGCGTGAGATCCTCATGCGCTCGGGCTGCGTCAAGTGGATCGAGGTGGCCCTCGTATTCGAAGGCGACCAGTTCGAGCTGCTGAAGGGCCTCAACCCTATGCTCAACCACCGTCCGGACCCGTGGGCCGACCAGACGAAGAGCAGCCTGAGAGGCGGATATTGGGTAGCTACACTCCCGAACGGCACCAAGGTCTTCGACACAGTCAACATCCAGCGCATCACCGAGATCCAGAACAGGAGCGAGGCCGTCAAGTCCGGCAAGACGTCGCCGTGGGACACCGACTACTTCGAGATGGTAAAGAAGACCATCCTCAACGCCGCCTTCAAGCAGCTGCCGAAGACCGACATGAGCGAGGCGGTGCTCAAGGCCCTCAGCGCGGAGAGCAGCTACGACAACGAGGTCTTCGAGGACTGGAAGACCACCCAGCAGCCTAAGGATACATTCACCGAATACGAGGAGGTATAGTGTGCGATGCATCAGCAACCAGGACTTGGCCGACCTGCTGGCGCTGGTCAGGTCAATAGACAGTCCCGGACTGTACTCACCGCTGCGGGAGTACAACATCCGGAGACGCGCAATTCTCATATATCGCAAATTCAAGAAAAATGGCATCACTGAATAAACTCTTTTTGATCGGCAATGTGGGGCAGGATCCCGAGATAAGGATACTGGAGAGCGGAGCCAAGGTGGCGAACCTGAACGTTGCCGTCACCAAGAAATACAGGGACCGCATCGGCGAGCAGCACGAGGAGACCGAATGGTTCCAGGTCAAGGCCTGGAGGGCCCTCGCCGACGTGGCGGAGCAGTACATCACCAAGGGCATGCAGATCTATGTCGAGGGTTCGGTCCACACCCGCAAGTGGGAGCAGAACGGCGAGACGAGGTATGCGACAGAGATCATAGCAGACCAGATACAGATGCTCGGCAGCAGGCCGAGGCAGGAGGGCGGATCGGCGGGGTAGCGGGCCGCCGGGCGCAGCCCTCTCCTGCGCCAAAGGCGGCACCTCAGTACACACAGCAGGAGCTGCTGACCCCCGACGAGGGCGGGGTGGATGACCTCCCATTCTAAGTTTGAACCATTATGAACTCCAGACAATTTTACGAAACTGTCAAGCAGATGCGCGCAGCGCAGAAGGCCTATTTCCGCACAAGGTCATACGCCGACCTCAACGCGAGCAAGAGGTTCGAGAAAGCCATTGACGCGGAAATCCAGCGGGTCGAGGCCAAACTTGAAGGACGACATCCTGTGCAGCTCGTATTATTTGATGACAACCCCACAAACTTATAAGTTGTGAAACTCCCCATCTATATCGACAACGGCAAGTGCGACCTCACCGCCCTGCGGAACCATCTCTCGACCCTGAAGGGAAACTATGAGATTACCGTGGAGAAGGTGGAGGACCGCCGCACGAACCAGCAGAACCGGTATATGTGGGGAGTTGTTTATCCTATGATACTGAAAGCTCTTATTGATGCCGGCTGGGATAACGTGACAAACACCGACGACGTGCATAACCTCTGCCTCGGTCTCTTCGCCAGAAAGAATATGGTGAACCGCGTAACCGGCGAGGTGGTGGAGGTTAACGCCTCGACTCGGCACATGACTAAGTCGCAGCTTACCTCATACACGGACACCGTCCGCAGCTTCGCCGCCGAATACCTCGGCATCGAAATCCCTGACCCCATCAGAACTTACGAGGAGGAATAGATATGGAGAACGGATGGATCAGACTGCACAGGTCGCTCCTGTCATGGGAATGGATGGATACGCCCGAGATGGTGGGCCTCTGGGTCAACATCCTGCTTCGCGCCAACGAGGAGGACATGGAGCGGCACGGGAGGATGATCAGGAGGGGGCAGATGGTTACCACCCTGCCCGGTCTGGCCGCCATATCCGGACTCACTGTCAAGCAGGTGAGAACATGCCTGGACCGATTGATCAAGGCGGGCCTGATATCGACTGAAAGCGCGAATAATTGCACCATCATAACTATCAGCCAATATGACGATTTTTCGCGTCCTGAAAAAAATGAAGGGCAGACAAAAGGGCAGACAAAGGGCAGACGAGCTACTGATGAAGGGCAGACAAAGGGCAGACAAAAGGGCAGACAAAGGGCAGACGCAAATACTTGTGAGTTAGAGGGTTGCGCTATGTCTCCATCTGATGAAGGGCAGACAAAAGGGCAGACAAAGGGCAGACGAGGGGCGGATGAGACACAGGCCGATACCTATTATCCTTTAACTGAAGTTAAAGATAATAAAGAAACACATACATCGGAATATATATATTCCTCTGTATGTGCAAAGAAAGAAAGCGAAAATACCGCATTTTCCCAGTTTGTAGCCTGGATAAAAACCAACGCTCCGGCGGTCGCAGAGATGAAGCAGCCGTTTACTGAGGAGCAGTACAACAAACTGATGCAGCTGTACTCCCGCGAGGAGGTCGAGGAGACCCTGCTATCAATGACTAACAAGCCGGACCTGGCTAAAAAATACGTCTCGGCCTACCTGACCTGCCGCAACTGGTGCAAGAGGGAGAGGGAGCGCGCCGAAGACCGGAAGACCAAGAGGTGGGGCCCGGCACCCCATAAGGAGTCGATGACCGACTACTACCGCCGCCAGCACGCAGAAATTGACAGAATAATCCAAACAACCCCAATCCCATGCATACCGTTTCCAACACCACAGCCATAGCGATCAACTGCGACATGATACCGACAAGCCCGGTCAAGAGCTGCATGGCATCCCCGAAGGCATCGGCAGAGACAGTGGACATCCTGGCGCACAACCTTGCCACCGTGGCGCAGATCCGCGGACAGCATCTCGAGGCGGGCGAGTCCGTCAGGATCATCAGCGACTACCTGATGATGGTATCGCGGGACCGCAAGGTCAGCGGACTGCGCGTGGAGGAGATCCAGGCACTCATGCTCCACGGCGTCAAGAAGGAGTACGGCGACTTCTTCGGCATCAATGCCGGCACCCTCTGGGACTGGACGGTGGCGTACGCCAAGAGCGACGAATGCCGCGAGTACCACCGCCGCATCATTGATGCCAGGGCGGCGGCCATGCTGCCTCAGAGGCACGAGAAAAGCGCAAACGAAATAGAGGCCGAAATTAAGGCGTCAATCAACCGGGCCTATACCAGTTACCGCCTCGGCATAGAAAACGCGTCAGCGGCCAAGGAATCGGACAAAGGCGACGTGTTTGACCGCCTCCTGAAATCCAACGGGATGCGGACGCGCTATCCGGTGGGCCATCCGCTCTTCGATGCCGGCGATCATATGATGCGCTTCCTCAACGATCGCGGATACGCCGGGACCCTGAAGGAGATCTTCGACAGGGCGATACAGCTGGGCCGTGAAAAAGTGTTCAACAAGATATAACCAACCCAATACCATGAAAACAGCGATGACAACTGAACAAATTCGTGATATACTTTTGAACTCATTAGCGTATCCCAACTGCCCTAAATTTTGGGAATCAAAAGAGTTTCCTATTTCCTCTAAAATAGGAGAAGGACACAAATTCAAAATCAAAGATGAAGAATATACGACCACCGCAGATAGGAATAAGGATTCTGGCAAACGAAGGATTTATGCGGAAATAAGTTCATATCGTGGTATTTGTGCAGGTGCATTCCACTATTATTGCCATATACGCTCATATCTGCATAATAAAAGTAAGTCTGGGGCGAGCGTTTCTGGTTATCTTGGTGGTTATAAAATTCCCCAAGAATTTACGGAGATTGATGTAGAGTTGGGACGAAGGGTAACTACGGAAATGATAGAGGAAGATGATTTGCGTTGGGAGGGTTATCATCCAGGTTATATGACGAATGCTTTTGATTCAAAGGATGACATCTATAAACTTCTTGACATCCTCAAGACCTATGTTTTTACGGAAAATGAGTGGGAGTGGCGTATTGACGAATAAAATGGAGGAATGGTACAGGAGACTCGGATATTCCACCTTCCAGAACACCGATGATGGATTTGTGGAACTGATAAAAATGCTGTAAGAATGCTGTATTACATTGACTTATTTTGTGGAGCCGGTGGCGTGACCACCGGAGTTGAGGAGGCTATGTTCCAGGAGCAGAAGTGCGCCAAGGTTATTGCCTGCGTCAATCACGACCCTCACGCCATCGCTTCCCATCTTGCAAACCATCCGGAATGCGTCCACTTCACCGAGGACATCCGGACATTGGACGTATCTCCTATCGTGGACCTCGTGAAGAAGGTGCGCAAACAGAAGGATGCGGTTGTGGTCCTCTGGGCCAGCTGCGAATGCACCAACTATTCAAGAGCGAAGGGAGGTCAGTCCCGTGATGCGGATTCGCGCACACTTCCCGAACACCTGTTCCGATATATCGAGGCAATCAACCCCGATTATATCCAGATGGAGAACGTCGAGGAATTTATGTGTTGGGGAGATCTGGACGAGAACGGACATCCCGTCAGCAAGGACAGGGGCCGACTGTATCTGTGCTGGGTAAACAACGTGAAGAAGTACGGATATGAATACGACCACCGTGTGCTGAATGCCGCCGACTATGGCGCATACACGTCGCGTCGCAGGTACTTCGGCATCTTCGCGAAGAAACACCTCCCTATAGCCTTTCCAGAACCCACACACGCACGCAAACCGCAAGGTGGACTCTTTGGTCAACTCAAACCTTGGAGGCCCGTCAGAGAGGTCCTATGCCTCGAAGATGAGGGCAAGAGCATCTTCACCAGAAGCAAGCCGCTCTGCGATGCCACTCTCAAGCGCATTATGGCCGGTCTGGAGAAGTTTGTTGTGAAGGGAGATAGCAACTTCCTCATCAAGTACAATTCGATGAGTCAGCGCGGCAAGTACATCCCACCGAGCATTGACGAGCCGTGCCCGACCGTATGCACGCAGTCCAGGCTTGGAGTTGTAAAGGCGAGATTCCTGATGAAGAATTTTTCCGGCGATGACAAGTCCAAGTGCATATCCATCGAGAAGCCTGCGGGGGCGATTACCTGTAAGGACCACCACAGCTTTGTGACGGTCTATAATGGCAGGGGGAATAACGTCAGCATCGACGAGCCAGCACCCACCGTAACCACAAAAGACCGTCTTGGCTTGGTGAGCGTGGCTCATTTCATTGACCAGCAGTATGGACAAGGTACACCGGCTTCCGTTGAGCAGCCCTGCGGCACGGTTACAGCCATACCGAAGCAGAACCTTGTCAGCACGTTCCTGATAAACCCTCAGTATGGTTGGCCGATGTATAAGACGGACCGCCCTTGCCCGACAATCATTGCCAGGCAGGATAAGCGACCGATGTATGCCGTCTTTGCGAAGAATGGCCCCTCGTACCTTGAATCCACCGAGAGTGATTCGGACACGATGAAAGCAATGAAGAAGTTCTGCATAGAGCACAGAATTGCGGACATCAGGATGAGGATGCTCAGAATCGACGAGCTGCTTCCGATTATGGGATTCCCGAAGGACTATGCCCTGCTTGGCACAAAGAGCGAAAACAAGAAGTACATCGGCAACGCAGTCGAGTGCGGAATGGCTCGGCAGCTTTGCGAAGCATTGTATAACAGAATCTATGCGTGATGGACATTGAAAAGACAATCATCATCCACAGGCCCGCGGAGGCGGCAATCAATCCACGGATCTACGAACACGGAACATTATTCAACATCTAACAATTTTTAATTATGTACGAAAATTTTCTTAACAAGAAAGTCCTCGTCAGGAGTTATGACGCAGGCGTTTATTACGGAGTTCTTAACGAGGTCGAAGGCGAGACCGTCCGCCTTGAGAATGTGCGCAATATCTGGCACTGGACGGGTGCGTCCTGCCTCTCCCAGATTGCCAATGACGGCGTGACTGGCGACAAGATTGGCCCGGTGGTCTCTTCGATGATACTGGGTCGCGTGTGCCAGATTCTGCCGCTCTCCGACAATGCCATTACTAATCTCGAATCGCAGCCGGTATGGGAGTTTTAGAGGAAAAGATAGCGCGGTTCCTTGCTGTCGGCTACGGCTCCGGCAACGGCAACGGCAACGGCAACGGCAACGGCTACGGCAACGGTAACGGCGACGACGACAGCTACGGCAACGGCCACGGCTACGGCAACGGCTACGGCTACGGCTACGGCAACGGCGACGGCTACGGCGTCGGCAACGGCAACGGCAACGGCTACGGCGACGGCGACGGCAACGGCTCCGGCTACGGCTACGGCTACGGCGACGGCTACGGCAACGGCTCCGGCAACGGCTCCGGCTACGGCTACGGCTCCGGCTCCGGCTACGGCTACGGCTACGGCGACGGCTACGGCAACGGCTCCGGCAACGGCTCCG
>JAZRVT010000037.1:0-27944 GCA_045599325.1 Bacteroidales bacterium
CCTGCTCTGGAGCGAACTGATAACCGTAAATACCAACACCACCGACCGTAACGATCTGAAACCTGCTGTGACCAACATCGAATACCTCAATTTCGCGGACGGCAACGGTATGCTTCAGTTCAAGATAAACATCGACCCGGAAACGAACGAGCCTTACCGCGGCAACGCTGCCATAGCTCTCTATGACGCTGACACCAAGGAGGTTATCTGGAGCTGGCACGTCTGGATGACTGAGACACCTCACGATGTTGTCACCGGAGGCAATACCACTGCCGGTACATATTCATATGAATTGCCTGACGGCACCAAGGTGGACTATGCTGCAGAGGCGACAACCGGCAAACTCATCATAATGGACCGAAACCTCGGCGCCATCTCAGCAAACCCTGCAGACGGATGGAAGACCTACGGCCTCTACTACCAGAACGGCCGCCGCGACCCGTTCATAGGCGGACATTGGGACGGGACACCTTCAGGTGGCGGCTCTACCGGTTTAGGAGGTGATGAAAAAATTAACGTACGTCACGACGAGTCAACCCCATTCGTTGTCGGAGAAGCAGACGGCAGTACGGCTCCAGTGTGGTATAACGAAGAACTTGCACCTAAGGGATGGAATTTCCTGAACAAGTATCAAAACATTTCCACGGCTCTGCGTTTCCCTATGACATTCTCATCATTTAATCCTACGAACAACCAATGGACTGACTATCAAGACTCCGACAATAAGAGTTGGATGGACCCGAATGTCGGCGGAGACAAGAAAGGACAGACAACAGGCGGTGTCCACGGCAGCACAGGTCTTTCCGACGGCGGTCACCAGTCATACTGGAACCGCACCAAGACCATTATGGACCCGTGCCCGGTAGGTTATTCCGTGCTTGGTGACAAATATGACAATATTACTGGTATTTACCTTAGTGACTCAGACACCAAGCAGATGATATTTGAAGAAGCAGGCAACACTGATTTCAGTGCTTGGATCCAGGACCACCCGGATCATCCTGTCTATGGTATGATGAGCAAGTTCACCTACAATGGCACCACATACTATACCTGGTGGCCTGCGGCAGGCGTCAGGTCCGTCCAAGGCAGACTTGCTGATGTGGGTTATCGTGGAATGTATTTCCATTACGACCACATTGCCCATACGCATGGTGGCCACGGATCCAGTCTCTACTACACCAGTGGAGGCAATGTCAACTGGGCTGGCAACACGACGACCAACCAGGCCGCATCTGTCCGCTGCGTCCGCGAGAAGCAGTTCGGTGATCTCAGCAAGTATCCGCTGAGATAGCCCCATCTGTCAGTCCGGATTATAAAAACCGCCGTTGCAACCATATCTGCAGCGGCGGTCTTTTTTTCGATTGGCTGGCGGACTACTTCGTTCCGAAGATACGGTCGCCGGCGTCGCCGAGACCCGGAAGGATGTAGGCGTTAGGGTTCAGCTGCTCGTCGAGCGATGCGCAGTAGATGTCGACGTCCGGATGGTCTGTCTGCATCTTGCGGACGCCTTCAGGGGCGGCCACAAGGCACATAAGGCGGATGTTGGAGCATCCCATATTCTTCAGCATCGCTATGGCGTCCGAAGCGCTGCCGCCGGTGGCGAGCATTGGGTCTGTCACGATCACGAGGCGCTGGTCGATGTCGAAAGGCATCTTGCAGTAGTAGGTCACAGGCTTGTGGGTCTGCTCGTCACGGTAGAGGCCTATATGGCCCACTTTAGCCACAGGTATGAGGGTGAGGAGACCGTCGACCATTCCGAGGCCGGCGCGGAGGATAGGCACGATGGCAAGTTTGCGTCCGGAAATGGCGCGCGCCGTTGTCCTGCACATAGGGGTCTCGATCTCTATCTCTTCCAGAGGGAGGTCGCGGGTGACCTCATAGCCCATAAGGAGGGAGATTTCTTTAAGAAGGTCGCGGAAATCTTTGGCACCTGTATGGATGTCGCGGAGGATGCTCAGCTTGTGCTGGATCATCGGATGGTTGATGACGTGGAGTTGGCTCATTTTGGAAAGGTATTATGCAAATTTACTATCTTTGCTTTGATTAATCAAGAATATTGAGTCAGAGCAGATATGTGAAAGCCCTTCTGTATGCTGCGCTGGTGTTTTTCCTCGCCGCCTGCCACGAAGTCGAGCCGGTGGAGTCTAGATTGTAGCAGTGTTGGCGAGCTCGCCGGTCGAGAGGTGGCGGCTCTTTTTCTTCACAGGGTCGCAGGTCAGGCCGACTCCGAGTTTCTTGAAGACCTTCTGGTCAACTTCGCTCAGCATCACAGTCGTGTGAACCTGGCAGCCGTTGAACTGAGGCAGGCTGGCAAGTGCCCTGGCGCAGTATTCATTCTCATTCGAGAGCATTGCGAGCGCCACCAGCACCTCGTCGGTATGGAGGCGCGGGTTGTTGCCGTGGAGGTAGTTGACCTTCATATTCTGTATCGGGGTGATCATCTCCTGTGAAATGAGTTTCACGGAGTGGTCGATGCCGGCCAGATGCTTGGTTGCATTGAGGATAAGTGCGGCGCTCGGACCGAGCAGCCGGCTCGACTCTGCAGTGATGATTGTGCCGTCGGCGAGTTCTATTGCGGCGGAATCAGTCCCTGAGGCATCCTTGCGCTCCTTCGCTGCCACTGTCACACGGCGGTAGTCTGTCGTGATCTTGAGCTGTTTCATCAGCAGCGCGATCTTGTTGACCTCGCTTTCGCCGCATTCTCCCTCGGCAAGTCTGCAGAGGGAAGCGTAGTAGCGTCGGATGATCTCCTGCTTCGACGCTTCGCAGCACGCCTCGTCGTCGCAGATGCAGGCACTGATCATATTGACGCCCATATCTGTAGGGGACTTGTACGGACTTTCGCCGTAGATGCCCTCGAAGAGGGTGTTCAGGACAGGGAATATCTCAATGTCGCGGTTGTAGTTCACTGCGGTGCGCCCGTATGCCTCGAGGTGGAACGGGTCGATCATATTGACGTCGTTCAGGTCGGCTGTCGCCGCCTCATAAGCCATATGGACCGGATGCTTGAGCGGAAGGTCCCATACAGGGAAGGTTTCGAACTTCGCATAGCCCGCCTTGATGCCGCGCTTCTGCTCCTGATAGAGCTGGCTGAGGCAGACTGCCATCTTTCCGCTTCCCGGACCCGGGGCTGTGACGATGACGAGAGGCTTGGTGGTCTCGACGTAGTCGTTCTTGCCGAAGCCCTCATCGGAATCGATAAGCGCCACGTTTTCGGGATATCCTTCGATGATGCGGTGGTAGTATACTTTGATGCCGAGCCTTTCGAGTTTGTGGCGGTAGGTGTCGGCGCTGGACTGGCCGTTGTAGTGGGTGATGACAACTGAGTTGACCTGGAATCCTCTGACGAGGAACTCTTCTCTGAGGCGGAGCACGTCGACGTCGTAGGTGATGCCGATGTCTGCGCGGACTTTGCTCTTCTCGATGTCCACTGCGCTGATGACGATGACGATTTCAAGGTCCTGGCGCAGCTGGTTGAGCATCTTCAGCTTGCTGTCAGGCTCGAAGCCCGGAAGCACGCGGCTTGCGTGGTTGTCGTCGAAAAGCTTGCCGCCAAACTCCATATAGAGCTTGTTGCCGAATTGCGAAATCCGCTCCTTGATGTGTTCTGCCTGGATTTTGAGATATTTCTCGTTGTCGAACCCGTATTTCATAGTAAAAATGATTACGGGACGCAAAAATACTCAAATTCCCCGAACTGACCAACAATAATTGGCCTTTGGAACGGAAAATGAAGCTGGGGCAGCGGAGCGCTCAGGCAAAGCGCCGCTGACTCTGATGGACGAACTGACGTTACTGCAGCTGGTAGCAGTAGATGTTTCCGGCAAAGTCGGTGAGGTAGAGGAGGTCACCGCAGACCTTAGGCTTGCAGAGGACCGGAAGGCCGACCCTCAGACTCCAGATGAAGAGTCCGCTGCTGCGGCGGAGGCAGTATACATAGCCGTCGTTGGCCCCGAAGATCACATTGTCCCTCCAGGCCGCAGGAGAACTCTCCACAGTCTTCTCGCGGTTCTTCGTGTATGGTGAAGTGTATATCACCGCCGGCTCAGTGAGGAAATTCCAGGCCTGGCCCATATCCTCCATATTGACCGCCAGCATACCGTTGTTCGAAGTCCCCACGAAGATCTGCCCGTCAATGATCAGCGGCTCCGAGCGGGTGTTGAAGATATACGGGTACTTCTGGAACTTCAGCACTTCGCCCGAACGGGCGCCCACCTGCATGATCGCCCCGTAGCCCGAATAGACAAACGTCGTGTCGAGTACGGCGGGGGTGCAGCTGCTGTAGCGGTTGTCGTAGTCTTTCTTCTCCCAGAGGAAACCGCCCGTCGCAGCGTCGTAGCAGTAGCGTCCGACCCAGTAGCCGTTGGTCAGCAGAGCACCGGCTGCGGTCCTGTTCGTGCAGACGTTCGTTATGGAGCCGTGCTTGTGGCTGTTGGTCCAGAGTGTTTCGCCGGTGGCGGCGTCAAGTCCGCAGAGCGATGAGGCGCAGCCCGCGAAGACGATGCCGTCAGCTGCGTGGATGCCCTCCGTGAACGACGGATAGAAAGTAGTCTCAACCCTCCTGCTCCATTTCAGCGATCCGTCGGAAGCATTGATAGCATAGACATTGTAGTCCACGTCGCCCGCGAAGAGGACCCCGTCCATCAGTGCGAGGTCGCCCTTGACAGAGTTGCTGACAGGGCAGGACCATTCAATGGCTCCTGTAGCAGCATCCAGCGAGAACACGGCGCAGTCGCGGCCGTTCTCGTTGTCCATTCCGGCGATGTAGATGTGGCCGCCGCTGACTATCGGGTCGGTGAAATAGGTCTTGCAGGGGAGGGTTGTCATCCATTTCAGCCACGGCTCCTGCTCCTGGCGGGCGATGACTCTCTCGCCGTCATTGAATTCCGCCGCGACGCGGTAGACAGCGCCCGGGGAGAGAGGCTTCGGGAGAGAGGCCTCCCACATCATATCGTTGACCTGACGCATTGCGATGCGCTTGCCGTCAGGCAGCAGGACCTCAGCCTTTACTGGCTCGCTGGCAGCGTCATAGACCACTGCACGGACGCGTCCGCCCGTTTCGTGAGCCACAATATGGTTGGTGACAGGGGCGTAGTGCATCCTTGTGGTGATCTCGCCGCGACGGTTGAAGGTGAATTCGCGGAGAGCGGATGCGGAGTGGTCGTTGCTGGCCTTGCCCGGGGCCATCGAGCAGTAGAACTCGACTCCGGCTGCGGTAATGGTCCTGTAGTCGTCGTGGCGGTGACCGTAGATGAATGCCTTTACATTTGCGTTTTCAGGTATCAGACTCACGGCGGCGTCGTGGTTGAACATCATCACAGGCGTTCCCGAAGGAATCGTCTTCAGGTCTTCCTGAATCCAGGCCCTGATGTCGTCGGCTGTGTATGAGGGTTTTGCATCGCCCATAAGCATTGGGGTGACGATGAAGTGCACTCCTGCGGCGGTGAAAGAGTACCAGGCAGGGCCGAAGCAGTCCTCGAAGAGTTTCTCGCCATAGCTGTTGCCCAGATAGTCGGCCGACCCCTTGATCAGGTCGTGGTTGCCGATGGTATATACCATCCTGCGGCCGACGTTCCCGTCAACCATAGCCTTGGAGAAGAACTTCAGACCGCTTTCATAGCAGATGTCGCCCGTCACGGCAATGAAATCCTGATCGTGGATGGAGGCATATTCCTTGAGCCTGTCGATCCACTCCATATAGACCCGGTCCTCGATGTCGCTCATATGTGCGAAACTGCCGTAAGCCCTGCATCCGGCAAGTCCGAAATCAAGCCCGGCGTTGCCATTGTGCTGAATCTCTCCCTCAAGCCTGACTCCGGCAACAGCCTCCCTCACGTCGCTGAAGAAACGGTTGGTGTTGCGCCAGCCGTCAGGGGTGCTGACAGTGATGAAGCGGGTGCGTGGGTTCGGGCGGATGCTGTAGCGGCCGTTCCTGTCGGTGGTCACCACAGAGAAGCCGTCGGAAATGGCGACTCCCTCAATTCCTTTCTCACCTCTGTCAAGGATGCCGTTGGCGTTGCGGTCGTTGAAGACCGTACCATCGAAACTTTCGGTTTTCTGTGCCAGAGACTCTGTCCGGGCACCTGCGAGCAGCATCAGCGCCGCTGCAACAAGCAGATATCGTTTTGCCATATTATTTGAATTATCATTTTGTTTCGAGCCAGCGCAGGAACTCGTCGACGCGGGCCCGGGAAACAGTCATCTCGAAAGGAGCGCGGACGGTGGTCCTGAGCAGCAGGCGGCCGGAGAGGTGGCGGGATGCTTCCTTTATCGCGTTCCTCGACACAATCGCCCCCCTTGATATGCGGAAGAACCCGTACGGGCTTATCTGGCCCTCCAGCTGCTCGAGAGTGGATTCGATGATATACCTGTCTCCCCGGAAGGTCATAAGGTAGTTGGCCTTGTCTTCAGAGTAGAAGAATGCGACTTCCTTCGCCGCGACAGGAATGATGCGGTCTCCGATACGTACGGTGGAGTATTCGAGATATCTGGGCGTGTTCTCATCGGCTTTCGGCGCAATGAGCACTTCCGCTCTCGATACAGCCCTTCTCAAGGCATCGAGGCTCAGCGGCTTGAGAAGATAGTCGATTCCTCCGACCTCGAAGGCTTTGATGGCATAGGTGTCGTAGGCTGTCGTCATAATCACCTTCGAATGTATCTCCGTCTGCCTGAATATCTCGAAGCAGTCTCCGTCGAGGAGCTCGACATCCATAAATATCACGTCAGGTTCGCGGCTCTTTGAGAGGTACGCCACGGTCGAGGCCACGGAATCGGTCATCGCCACGACTTCGACGGCCGGGAATTCAGCCGACAGCACCCTGGCCAGCTGGTCGCGGGCCATTTTCTCATCTTCAACTATCAGGGCTTTCATATCAGTGGAAGTTTGACTGTGAATTCATTCTCCGACTCGGTTATCCCGACTTTCCTTCCGGAGAGGTCATCGTACTGCTGGCGGATATACTTGAGCCCGAGTCCGGTGGAGCCGGCGCGGCTTACCTTCGGATGACGGTTGTTGGTCACTGAGACATAGTCACCGTCAGAACTGATGCGGATCCTCAGAGGGTCGTCCGGCAGCACGGCGTTATGTTTCGTGGCGTTCTCAATCAGCAGCTGGACACAGCAGGGGACGACCGACTTGTGCATCGCATCGCCGCTGATGCTCACCTCCACCTCGATGCCTTCGGGCCAGCGCACCTCCAGCAGGTCCACATACTGCCCCACGAACTCCATCTCGTCGCGGAGCGGCACGAGGGTCTTCTCCTCGTTGCTTATCAGGTAGCGGTAGATGTCCGCAAGCTTGTGGGTGAAGATGCTCGCATCTTCAGGACTCTGCTCCTGTATCAGGCAGTCAAGCACATTAAGGGAGTTGAAGAGGAAATGGGGGTTGACCTGCTGCTTGAGCTTGAGATACCTGTACTGCGCGAGGTTTGCCTCTGCCTTGGCCGCTTCGGCTGCCTTGCCTGCCTTGATGGCGGATTCCGCCACCAGTATGAGGGCGAGACAACTGAACACATAGTCCACTACTATGCCGACAATCGTTGTCCTTGTGTCTTCGAAACCCCTGGACTGCACGACCAGCAGAAGCCTGATGACTATGATCACCACAAATGCGACCAGCATCCATCTGAGAGTGCTTCCTGAGTTCTCCTGCATTCCTGACGGGTGGCGCTTCCTGTCGAGTTTCGCGCAGCTGTCAAGCGCCAGGCCGATGATCTCCGTGGAGACCAGAGTCGAGAGAGGGTAGATCAGGAGAGGGGAGGACAGCAGCATCTTGAGAGGGGTCGCAGTGCACCAGCCGAGCCCGAACCCGACGACGTTGACTGCAATCACACTGCAGACCATGAACACGCCGGAGGTCTGCCTGCGCAGGCAAATCACCACTGCCAGCACCATAGTGAGGAGCGTCAGCAGGAGGTCGTCCGCCAGCCCGGCTGCGCGGCAGGAGAGCGATACGGCGAAATGGAGTATCGCAAAGAGGTGAATGATAATGGAATTCGTAAGTTTTGCCATTGCCGGGACCTGTTCTACAAATATAGCACTTTATTTCGATATCTCCATTTTACCATTCATCCCTAAAATCTGACCATTCATCCTTTTTTTTGTCAGGCGACAAAGAATTTTGTATAATTTTGATACAATAGTATATAATTGATGAAGAACAGTAATCTTTCTTTGGGAAAACTCATCAATCTGAGCTTCGGATTCTTCGGAGTGCAGATTGCGTACGCTCTGCAGAGCGCAAACATCAGCCGCATATTCGCAACTCTGGGCGCGGACCCTCACCAGCTGAGCTTCTTCTGGATACTCCCGCCGCTTATGGGAATGATCATCCAGCCGCTGATAGGCAAGTGGTCTGACAGGACCTGGTGCCGTTTCGGCCGCCGCAAGCCTTATCTTCTGGCAGGCGCGCTGGTTGCGGTGATCGTGATGGTCCTGCTGCCGAACGCCGGCAGCATCAGCTTCTCCAGCAGGCTGCTTCTCGGCCTTAACGGCGCGATGTGGTTCGGGCTCTTCAGCCTGATGTTCCTCGACACCAGCATCAATGTGGCGATGCAGCCCTTCAAGATGATGGTGGGCGATATGGTCAACGAGGAGCAGAAGGCAAAGGCATACAGCATCCAGAGCCTTCTCTGCAATGCCGGCTCGTTCGTGGCATATCTCTTCCCGATCTTCTTCACCTGGATCGGACTTGCCAACACCGCCCCTGAGGGGATGATCCCGCAGAGCGTGGTCTGGAGCTTCTATGCCGGGGCGGCCATCCTGATACTCTGCGTCCTCTACACCTTCGTCAAGGTGAAGGAGCTCAACCCTCAGGAATACGCTGAGTTCCACGGCATCGACCTGCAGAAGCAGCAGGAGCAGAAAGGGGAGGGGCTCTTCAAGCTCCTGGCCCACGCGCCGAAGACCTTCTGGACAGTGGGCCTCGTGCAGTTCTTCTGCTGGGCTGCATTCCTCTTTATGTGGACCTACACCAACGGTGCGGTCGCTGACAGCTGCTGGCATACCACCGACGTCGCCTCCGAAGGCTATCAGGCGGCAGGCAACTGGGTCGGAGTCCTCTTCGCCGTACAGGCTGCCGGCTCCATCATCTGGGCCGCCTTCATCCCCAAGTTCAGGAACCTTAAGCGCGCCTATGCCGTCAGCCTGCTCATCGGGGCTGCCGGGTTCATATCTGTATTCTTCATCCACAGCCAGTGGCTGCTCTTCGCCTCCTATCTCCTGGTGGGCGCAGCCTGGGCGGCGATGCTCGCGCTTCCGTTCACCTTACTGACCAACTCTCTCAAGGGAACCCCTCATATGGGCGAGTACCTCGGCCTCTTCAACTGCACCATCTGCATCCCGCAGATAGTGGCTGCCGCCTGCGGCGGTCTTGTGCTCAGGATGGCCGGCGGCTCCCAGCCGGCGATGCTCCTTGCAGCCGGCGTCCTCCTCATCCTCGGCGCCCTCGCGGTTCCGGCCATCAGTATCGACAGTTCAAACAAACCTATCAATAATCAATAAACCTATTTATGAAAAGAATCCTGACCATTCTTGCAGCCATTGCGGTCTCAGCCGTGATGTCTGTCAGCGTATCCGCCCAGGGCGGGTACACGGTTAAAGGAACGGTTGCGGACCAGACAGGACCGGTCATTGCGGCTGCCGTTATGGAAGCCGGCACTACCAATGGCGCAGTCACTGACCTGGACGGCAACTTTGTCCTCAAGGTGTCTTCTCCGGATGCCATCGTCGAGGTCAGCTGTATCGGCTACGCTACAGTTTCATTCAAGGCTTCTGAAGTCCCTGCCCGGATTATCCTGACAGACGACACCACATTCCTTGATGAAGTCGTGGTAATCGGTTACGGTACAGTGAAGAAGACTGACCTCACCGGTTCAGTCTCGACTGTGCGTCCGGATGAAATCAATAAGGGAGTCATTACTACTCCTGCAGACCTGCTCCGCGGCAAGTCAGCCGGTGTCGTCGTCACTTCAGGCAGCGGTATGCCTGGTTCAGGCGCGACAATCCGTATCCGTGGCGGCTCATCTATCAGCGCCAATGACCCTCTCGTGGTCATCGACGGCCTTCCAGTCTCCAACGACGGCATCAGCGGAATGTCTGACCCTCTCTCTTCAATCAACCCTGAAGACATCGAGAGCTTCACTGTCCTCAAGGATGCGTCCGCAACGGCAATCTATGGCTCACGCGCTTCCAACGGTGTCATCGTGATCACCACCAAGAAGGGCTCCAAAGTGGGCGGCAAGATTCCGAATGTGGCTGTCGATTTCACCACTTCGGTGAATACCATCGCCAAATACAACGATGTGCTCGACGCAGATGGAATCCGCAGTCTCATCAGAGAGTTCTACGGTCCTGATTCAGCTGCCGAGGCTGCTCTCGGCAATGCCAACACTGACTGGCAGAGGGAAATCTACCACACCTCAACTTCATACGACGGCAATGTCAGCGTCAGCGGCAACATTGCCTCTGTCCTTCCTTACCGCATTTCAGGCGGTATGACAAGCCAGAACGGTACTCTCAAGGGCTCCGATATGAACCGTGGTACTGTATCCCTCAATCTCGCTCCGACCTTCCTGGACAAACATCTGACTGTCAATGTGAACGGTAAGGGTACATACGCCAGGAGCAACTATGCGGACCAGGGAGCCATCGGCGCTGCAAACCACTATGACCCGACCAAGCCTGTCAAGGATCCGAACGGTCTCAACGGATATACAACCTGGTATGACCAGAAAGGCAACATCAACACAATGGCGACCCTCAACCCGGTCGCTCTCCTGGCGTCAAAGACTGATATGGCTGACGCATACCGCTTTATCGGCAATACTCAGTTAGACTACAAGGTGCACGGCCTGGAAGACCTCAGGTTCAACCTCAACCTCGGTATTGACTGGGCCAAGTCAAACGGCGAGAAGTCAACTGCACTGGGTTCAGAGTCTTCATATCACTCAACCACTGAAAGCGGTGGCGGTTCCACCGAGACTTATGACTACAGCCGCCGCAACACCACCCTCGAGGCTTATGCCGACTACAACCACACCTTCGCACGCAAGCACAGTCTGGATGTGATGGGCGGTTACTCCTGGCAGCATTTCTGGAGCAACAGCCACAACCAGAGGAACAGAATCTCCGACGGACTCGAAATGGCGAAGTCAGAAGGCAAGGGTGAACTCTATCTCATCTCCTTCTTCGGCCGTCTGAATTACAGCTACGACGACAGATACCTCATCACCGCCACTATGCGCGCCGACGGCACATCACGCTTCCAGAACCACAAGTGGGGCTATTTCCCTTCAGTGGCGGCAGGCTGGAATGTCAAGAACGAGAGCTTCCTCAAGGACGTGAAGCCGGTATCAACATTGAAGCTCCGTCTCAGCTGGGGCGAAACCGGACAGCAGGAAGTGGGCGGATACTATGACACATTCGCACAGTTCCTCCAGATCAACACCCCGGGTTCATACTACTTCAGCCAGAACAACGGCAATGCAACCGCGCCTATCGTGGCTCTCGGCTACAGCGCCGACCTCAAGTGGGAGACCACGACAACCAAGAACGTCGGTGTTGACCTCGGATTCTTCGGAGACCGTCTTACCGCAAGCGTTGACCTCTACCGGAGAGACACACGCGACATTCTCAACTACATCCCTGTTCCGGGCCTCTCCAACCTGACCAACTATCTCAACACCAACATCGGTTCAATGACCAACAAGGGTGTCGAGGTTGACCTCAACGGCATCATCATCGACAAGGCCAAGGTCAGCTGGACAGCAGGACTCAATATGGCCTACAACAAGAACACCGTCACAAAACTCACAGCATCAGATGAAGAGGCTGCAGGCATCGAGACCGGCGGCATCTCCGGCGGTACAGGCAACAACGCCCAGCTTATCCAGGTGGGTTACCCGATGAGGTCCTTCTACCTCTATCAGCAGGTCTATGACACCGACGGCAACCCGATCAACGGAGTTTACGTCGACCGTGACAATGACGGCCAGATCACCGACAAGGACAAGTACCTCGGACACCACGCCGATGCAGACTACACCTTCGGCTTCCATACAAACCTTGTCCTGGGCAACTGGACAATGGCTCTCTCAGGTCACGCATCCATCGGCAACTGGGTCTACAACAACGTGGCTTCAGACACCGAGATGCTCGCTGACCTCTGGACCAACAGCTTCGTCAGCAACCGCGTCTCTTCTGCTGCAAAGTCAATGTTCTCACAGGCACAGTACCTTTCTGACTACTATGTCCAGGACGGTTCATTCCTCAAGTTCGACAACTTCACCGTGGGTTATACCTTCCCGCGCCTGTTCCGTCTGAACGCAGACAAGAACGCCTCTCTCAACGTCTTCGGAACTGTCCAGAACATCTATACCATCACCAGGTACACGGGAATTGACCCTGAGATATATGGCGGTATCGACAACAACGTTTACCCGCGTCCGAGAACCTTTGTGCTCGGTGTCAAGTTTAATTTCTAATCAAGGGGGACAATACCATGAAGAAGATTAAATATATTTTCGGTTTTTTCTTTGCAGCAGTTGCAATGACCTCCTGCGTGGGGGATTTGAACGTAACCCCGATTGACCCTAACGCCAATACGGCGAACAAGATACTTGTCGACGATGCTTCTCTCGATGCATACATATCCGGCGTCTATCTGGGTTTCGCCACATCGGGCTACTACGGACCGGACGGCGCCGCTTCCATTTCAGGTCTCGACGGCGGTGCGTCACAGTACATCCGCGGTCTCTACCACCTCAACGAACTCACTACAGATGAGAGTGTCTGCGGTTGGAACGACCAGACCATCAAGAATTTCCACTATATGAACTGGACAACGGACGACACCTTCATCTATGCGTTCTACTCCCGCATCCTGATGCAGATCTCCGCTGCCAACGAGTTTATCCGCGAGGCGATGAAGCTCGAGTTCAACTCCGCTTCAATCGACCGCTACATCGATGAGGCGAGAGTCCTCCGTGCAATTGCTTACTACCACGCGCTTGACAACTTCGGAAACGTGCCTTTCGCAGACGAGAATTCTATCGTAGGCCAGGTGCCGGAGCAGATTAAGCGCGCTGACCTCTTCAACTGGCTTGAAACAGACCTGAAGGGTGTGATCGAGAACAGGCGCCTTCCTGAAGGTCCGCTTTCCAACGGACACGCCGGAATGGGTGCAGCCAAGTTCCTCCTTGCGAAACTCTATCTCAACGCTGAGGTTTACACCGGCTCTGCAAGATGGAATGACTGCGCTGCCATCCTCAAGGACATTATGGATGACGGCTACAGCCTCCACACTGCATCTGCAGGCGCTTATCCTGCATATCAGGAGCTCTTCCTCGCCGACAACGACAAGTGCGGCGAAGAGATCATCTTCGCAGTCCAGCAGGACGGTCTCAACACCAAGAGCTACGGTGTGACCAACTATATCATCTTCGCTTCGACAGGCGGTGAGATGGATGTGACCAAGGTCGGCATCTCGTCAGGCTGGGGCGGTCTCCGTGTCACTCCTGAGTTCTACGACAAGTTTGACTCGAAAGACTCCCGCAACCTCTTCTACACTTCAACCCAGAAGAAGAGCATCGACGATATAGGAGATTTCACCAACGGCTATGCCTTTATGAAATTCCTCAATATGAACAGCGATGGCTCTGCAGGCAAAGAGGCGGGGTTTGTCGACACTGACTTCCCTATGATGCGTTATGCTGACGTTCTCCTTATGGCTGCCGAGTGCGAGCTCCACGGAGCTCCTTGCAACGGCAAGGCTTCATTCGATGCTGTCCGTGCACGTGCCGGCCTCAATCCTGTCGATCTCAATTCAGACAATCTTCTCGATGAGCGCGGACGTGAACTCTATCAGGAGTGCTGGCGCCGCAATGACCTCATCCGCTTCGGCAAATTCACTTCAGGCTACAACTGGCAGTGGAAAGGCAGCGTCAAGGATGGAAAGGACGTAGAGTCTTACCGCACTCTCTTCCCGATTCCTGCAAGCGACCTCACAGCCAACAGCAACCTTGTACAGAATGATGGATACATAAGCGCAGCTAATTAGATATGAAAAAGATATTATCCATAATTTCAGCCGGACTGATGCTTCTTGCTGCATCGTCCTGCGTTCAGGAAAGCCTGGTGGTCTTCGATGCCAGCACCGCAACTGCTCCTGTTCTCGGTTCATATGAGGTCGGAGCAAAGAAGGTGACTGCAGACTACACCCCGGCTACTTTCAAGATGGCCTTCAACCAGAAGATGCCTGTCAACCACTCCATGGCACTGGTCTCCGCAGATGGAAAGGCTGTGAACAAATTGCTTGCAACCGGTTCCGACGGCAAGGTCAGCGTCACTAACGCAACTATTTCCAAGGCTCTCACTTCCCTTGGCTATGCATATGACCAGACGGTTGCCATCGAGATGGTTATCCGCGCATCCCTCCAGGATCCGACAAAGGATAACGGCCGCAACGGTTTCGTCGATTCAAAAGAGCGTATCGCCATCACATTCCTTGTCGAGGCTCCGGCAAAGAATCCTTTCGAGGGATTCGACAAGGACAGCCCTTGGGGCGTGACCGGTTCCATCGCCGCCCACGGCATAAGCTGGGACAAGGATATCGCAATGGTTACTGACGGCACCTGGCACGTGGCCAAGAGTGTCACCCTTGCAGCATCAGACCAGTTCAAGTTCCGCAGAGACGGAGGCTGGGATGTGAATGTCGGCGCTGCCGGTGATGTCGAGCCTTATATCGTCTCTCTCGATGAGGAGATTGCAGGTGTGGGCAACGGAAAGAACCTCGCAGTAGGTACGGACGGTGTCTATGACCTCTGGGTCAACGGTGAGACCAATGCATTCAAGGTCACTGAGGCATACAACCCTTATCCTGACTTCAAGGAGGCAAGCACCTGGGGAATCACCGGTGCGCTCTCTTCATACAGCATCAACTGGGACGGCGACATCGCTATGCTTTCCGACGGCAACGGATCACACCTTGCCCAGGGCGTAAGAATCGCTGCAGCAGACCAGTTCAAGTTCCGCAAGGACCAGGCCTGGGATGAAAACTACGGCGGTCCTGGTGACGCTGAGCCATTCGTTGTCACACTCGACGCCTCTTGCGAGGCTGTGGCAGGCGGCAAGAATATGGGAGTTTCCGCTGACGGCGTATATGACCTCATCCTCAACGAAACTGCCAGGACCATCACTGTCGTCGAAACTCTCGGCGGCCCTGCCAGCAAGAAGATAGAGAGTGACGACCCTCCTGTACCTCCAACCTTCGAAGGCTGGTCAGTCATCGGAACAGTGAACGGCTGCACAGATTGGAACACGGACTTTGATATGGAAGAGGTCGAAGCAGGTGTATTCTACATCAACGGCGTCTCCCTCAGTTCAGATTCAGAGTTCAAGATCCGCAAGGACCACGACTGGGGTGTCGCCTACGGTACGGCTCCTGATGCAGCAGTCTCCCTCGATGCAGCGTTCGCTGCCACAACCGACAACGGCGGCAACATCAAGCTCGGCAGTGAGGCAAAGGTTGACATCACACTCAACACCAATGACAACACTATCCTTCTCGCATCCCACAAGGCTCTCTATTCCCTCATCGGGTCGATTGAAGGCTCAAGCTGGGACAAGGACTTCAATATGACAGAGTCCGGTGGCAAGTGGGTCATCAACGGCATCAGGATTGACGGCGAATTCAAGGTGCGCTTCGATGCAAGCTGGGACGACGACAAGTGCTACGGTGTGGCAGACGGCCAGGAATATGGCATCGGCACAGCGTTCGGACTCACCCAGCCTGGCTCTAACATCAATCTCGGCGCAGGCGAATTCAATGTCACTTTCGACCCTGAAGCAAAGACACTCCTTGTAGAGACTGCATTCCCTTCAAACATCTGGTCAGTGATCGGCAGCTTCGAGGCCAGCGGCTGGCAGAATGACGTGAAGATGACTCTCCAGCAGAGCCTTGCAAAGGTATGGATCAGCGAGCCTGTCAATATGAAGAAAGATGACGAGTTCAAGGTCCGTTTCAACCGTGACTGGGGCGTCAACCGCGGTGCAGACTGCGGTACTCTGAACATGGGCCAGTGTGCTGACGCAATACCTGACGGCGGAAATCTCAAGGCTCCGGCAGACGGCACTTATACCATCTGCTACTGTGAGGATGACCAGACCATCTATTTCTTCGGCTGGGGTCTGATCGGTTCCATCCGCGGAAGCAGCTGGGACGTTGACTTCCCTATGTCACCGGCGTTCGACGGCAGAGCCTGGGTTTCTGACGGCTTCTATTATGAGGCAGGCAGCGAGTTCAAGATCCGTTACCAGTTCGACTGGGGCGTCAACAGAGGCGGTACCTTCGCAGACTACTGCACGCACTTCGACGTCACTGACGGCGGACCGAACATCACCCTCCCTGAAAGCCAGTGGATTTATATGAGTTACATCCCTGAGTATGAACAGATATATCTCGGACGTTGCGACTGGGGTATCATCGGCGACTTCAACGGCTGGAGCGGAGACGTGGCGCTCTTTGAAAACGACAAGGGCATCTATGAGAATGCTGTCACCCTCACAGAGGCTGGCGGCATCAAGATCCGCAAGGACCGCAAGTGGGACGTTGACCGCGGAGGCACTATGACCGAACTCGGCAAGGCTTTCGAGGTCACCCAGGGCGGACCAAACATCAACCTTGAGGCAGGCGAGTATTATGTCACCTATGACATGAACTCAGAGACCCTGACAATCAAAAAGCTGTAATTTATCCCTGAAGCACCGGCGCTGCGGCTGCCGGTGCTTCTTGTTTTTATCATGAAACGTATTTCCGCGATATTCCTGTCGGCCATCCTGCTGTTTGCGGGATGCGGCGACCCTGTCACGCCGGATCCGGACCCGGACCCGATAGTCAAACCTGTAAGATATGACGGCAGCTCGTTCATCACGTACCAGCTCCTGGTCTATTCATTCTGTGATTCTGACGGTGACGGCATAGGGGATTTCAACGGAATTACCTCCAGGCTCGACTATCTCAGGGCGATGGGAGTCCGGGCAATCTGGCTGAGCCCTGTCCACAAGGCCACCTCATATCACGGCTATGATGTCGAGGACTACTGCTCAATCAATCCGGAGTATGGCACGGAGGCCGATTTCCAGTCACTGCTCAAGGCAGCGCACGAAAAGGATATCAAGATATATCTTGACTTTGTCCTTAACCATTCTTCCAGGGAGCATCCCTGGTTCATAGAAGGAAAAACCAATCCTGACAGCAAGTACAGGAACTACTATCATTTCTCAAATGTTTCTGAACCGGGCTATTCTTCCACCGTTACAGGCACTGACCCGGGAAAGATAAATGTCAAGTTCACTCTCAAATGCGCTGCCAACGGCACACCTCTCTCCCTGAGAGCGGATAAGGTTGAAACCGTCACTGACGAAGGCGCTCCCGGCTCCGGAAAATACCTCTGGTACGGCTCGGTGACTGAAAGCACGATGCCGGAGTTCCACTTTGACGGCAATGACACATATACTCTCTCAGTCAAGGATTTTGAGAGTTCCTGGGGCGTTCTCGTACGCACCAGCAAGACAGAATGGGGCGCCAGGAAGTTCGGCGCCGAGGATGCCTCCAACAGAAAGCTTGTCTGGGGTGTCCCTCTGAAATTGAAATCCAATTCCGATAACGATATACTTATGCCTTGGATGGGCACCATCTGGTACCAGTCTGTTTTCGGTGAATATATGCCCGACATCAATTATGGTCCGGCCTCTTCGTGCGAGGAGTCTGACTCTTTCAAGGATGTCTGTACGGCTGCCGACAAGTGGATAAAGATGGGCGTCGACGGATTCCGCCTCGATGCTGTCAAGCACATCTACGACAATGCCCGCTCCGACGAGAACCCTGCTTTCCTCAAGAAATTCTATGACCACTGCAATGCCACCTACAAGGCCGGCGGAGGGAAGGGGGATATCTATATGGTCGGAGAGATGTGGGATGACCCGATGTACGTGGCTCCATATTACAAGGGTCTTCCGGCATTCTTCGAGTTCGCTTTCTGGGACAGGCTCAAGGATGCCATAAAAAGCGGCAGCTGCCAGAACTTTGTCAGCGACATACGCTCGTACCAGAGCCTCTACAAATATTACAGGGAGGATTATGTCGAGGCCACCAAGCTCACGAACCACGATGAGGACCGTGCCGGGAACGATCTCGGCAGGAGCACGGACAAGATGAAACTTGCAGCCGCGGTGCTTCTGACCTGTTCGGGCGAGCCGTATATATATCAGGGCGAGGAGCTCGGCTACTGGGGGAGCAGGAGCGGCGGTGACGAATATGTCCGCGCTCCGGTCAAATGGACAAAGAGCGGCGGCACCGCTTCAGCCAAACTGGGCGGCAGGGTGGACAACGCTATGCTTTCATCCGCCATCTCTGTCGAGGCCCAGTCCTCAGACCCCAGTTCCGTGCTCAAGGTCTACCGGGATTTCGGTATGGCCAGAGAGAAATACGAGGCCCTTGCCATAGGGGAGACAGGAGTCTGCAGCGAAGTCTCCTCCCTGCCGTCAATATGCGCATATTACCGCAAGTCCGCAAATCAGAACATCCTCGTGGTGCACAATTTCGGCAGTGCGGCCATTTCCATTAATTTCTCCACGGCAAAACTCGACAACCTGATTCTCTCCAACGGAACAGCCGCTGTCAGGGATGGAAGGCTTACTCTCGGGCCGTGGTCTTCAGCACTTTTCCTACAATGAGACACTTTCTGAAACTGTTCACGCTGCTTCTTGTGATGTGCAGCTGCAATCCGCAGGAAAACGAGCCTGCCACTGTTGAAATACCCGAATATGCCAAGGGCGCCGATATCGGCTGGATAACTGAACTTGAGTCAAAGGGGTGCAAGTTCTACGATAACTCCGGCCAGGAATGCGAATGTACTGCGCTTATGCAGTCGATAGGCTGCAACTCAGTCAGATATAGGGTATGGGTGAACCCGGACAACGGGTGGAACAGCAAGGAGGACGTGCTGGCCAAGGCCCTCAGGGCGAAGAAACTGGGGATGAACATAATGATAGATTTCCACTACGGCGACAGCTGGTGCGATCCGACAAAGCAGCCGTCACCGGCGGCCTGGGTGGGTCACAATGCTGACCAGCTGGCTCTCGACGTGGCAGGCCACACTATCGATGTGCTGCGATGCCTGAAGGAGAACGGTGTTGACGTGACCTGGATACAGGTGGGCAACGAGGTGACCTACGGAATGCTGTGGGAGACCTGCCGTGTCAGCGGCTCGGACGCGGACAATTTCCTGAAGGTCTACAATGCCGGAGTGGCGGCTGCAAGAACCATATACCCTGACGCTGTCATCATTCTTCATATAGACAACGGCTGGAAAGATGATACTGTCAAATGGTTTTTCGACCTTGTGGGCGACGGGGCCAGTTTCGATATGATGGGATTCTCCCTCTATCCGTCCTACTGGGACAGCGGGCTGAACGGCTATCCGGACTGGAGGACGCTCACGGAGAGATTTGTGAAGAATCTCACTTCTTTCTATGACAGATACAGGAAGCCGATAATGCTCTGTGAGTTCGGTATGCCGGCCAGCCAGCCCGAAAAGGCAAGGGCGGCCCTCCAGTATCTCATCGACAACACAGCGGACCTGGAATTCTTCAAGGGCATATTCCTCTGGGAGCCGGAGGCGGAGCACGTAAATACGGGATATGACTACGGAGCATTCCAATACGGTCACCCGACCATTGCATTAGAACCATTTCAACAGCAGATAAGATGAAAAGAATCCTGGCATTAACGGCAACCCTCCTGCTGGCGCTTTGCTGCACAAAATCGGAAACTACAAAGTCAGAAGGCCATCCGGATTGGACCTGTAACTCAGTCGTGTATGAGATGAATGTCCGCCAGCTGACACCTGAAGGCACTTTTGAGGCGGCTGCCGGGCAGCTTTCCCGCCTGAAGTCATTAGGAGTCGACATAGTCTGGCTGATGCCTGTCCACCCTATCGGAGTGCTTGAAAGGAAAGGCACGCTCGGCTCATATTATGCCCCGAAGAATTACCGTGAAGTCAACCCTGAGTACGGCACGCTTGAGGATTTTGATGCGTTTGTCGCCAGAGCTCACGAACTCGGGCTCAAGGTCATACTCGACTGGGTAGCAAACCACACCTCCCCGGATTCCGAATGGGCCGAGAAGCATCCGGACTGGTTCCTCCACGACGCGGACGGACACTTTGTCGTGCAGCACGACTGGACTGACATCGCTCCTCTCGACCTCTCCAACGAAGAGATGAAGGACGAGATGCGAGACTGCCTGCGTTTCTGGCTGGACAGAGGTGTCGACGGGTTCCGGTGCGACGTGGCCGGAGAGATGCCGGCAGAGTACTGGGAGTCAATGATCACCCCGCTCCGCAAGGAGTATGGTGACCTTTACTGGCTGGGAGAAGGGGAGAGGCCTGAACTTCATACCGTGTCAGGATTCGATGCCACCTACTCCTGGGAGCTGCATCATATGCTCAATGATATCGCACAGGGAAATGCAGGAGTAAAGGAACTTGCCGAATACATAGAAAAGAATCAGTCAGCATATCCGGAAGATGCTTTCCGCCTCGCGTTCACTTCCAACCACGATGAGAACTCCTGGGCAGGTACAGAATTCGAGCGGATGGGTGATGCCTGGAAGGCAATGACAGTGCTCTGCTGGACTCTTCCGAACACCCAGCCTCTCATCTACACCGGACAGGAGACAGGCCTGCACCACCGCTTCGAATTCTTCGAGAAGGACGCGATGCCTCAGAACATAGACAATCACTACACCGATTTCTACAGATATCTTTCTTCGCTGAAACATACTCATCCTGCTCTCAAAGCAGGGGCCGGAACCGGCTTCGAACTCCTTTCAACCGACAACAATACCCTGAAGTTCAAGCGTACGTGCGGCGACGATGCCGTCACTGTCAGCGTGCAGCTCGAGGCTCCCTGGAACTGGGAGATAACTGCCGGCGAGAGCCGGATCGAACACCTTGAGCCGCTTTCCTGGTGGGTGGGGATGAAGACTCCTCTCCAGCTTCTCGTGAAGGCAGACGGCATAGGCGCCTGCAAGGCTTCATTCGAGGAGAAAGGTGTCAAGGTGACAGATGTCCATCAGGCAGAAAGCCCTGACTATCTTTTCATCGACGTGGACGTCCCTGTTTCCGCGGAGCCGGGAATCTATCATCTCATACTGAAGAACGGTGACGATACCATCAGAATCCCATACGAGTTCGCAAAGCGGCGCGAGGGATCTGCAGACCGCAAAGGATTCGGCACTGCCGATCTCATCTATCTCATAATGCCAGACCGGTTCGCCAACGGCGACCCGGACAATGACAATACTGATGACACCCGGGACAAGGCTGACAGGAACCAGCTTCCAGGGCGTCACGGGGGTGACCTCCAGGGAATACGCCAGCATCTCGACTATCTTGAGGAACTTGGAGTCACCGCCATCTGGAACACCCCTGTACTGCTCGATGCGGAACCGGAGTCTTCCTACCACGGCTATGCCTGTGGCGACTATTACAGAATCGATCCCCGCTTCGGCTCCAATGCCCAGTACAGAAGCCTTGTTGAAGATGGCCACAAGCGGGGCATCAAGATGATAATGGACTTTGTGTCCAACCATTGCGGAAGCTCTCACTGGTGGATGTCTGACCTCCCGTTCAATGACTGGATACATCAATGGCCTGAATACACCCACTCAAACTGCGCATTCTCTATGCAGAACGATCCGAACGCTTCCGAGTTTGACAAGCAGAATATGGTGGGCGGATGGTTCGACACTTCGATGCCTGATATGAATCTCAGCAACCCATATCTCCTGAAATATTTCACCCAGGCTGCGATATGGTGGATAGAGTGGGCTGACATTGACGGAATCCGTGTCGACACCTATCCTTACAATGACAAGATGCCTATGACCAAGTGGGTTGAGGCCATACTCAACGAATACCCTTCATTCAACATAGTCGGTGAGGTCTACACCTCCCACGTGGCCCAGCTCGCTTACTGGCAGGGTGGCGCCGTAAATGCGGACGGATTCGACTCCAAGCTCCCGAGTGTGATGGATTTCCCTCTGCACGGAGCTCTATGCCAGGGTGTGCCGTTCAGTGGAAAGGTCAACTGGGACGAAGGTCTCGTCAAAGTCTATGATGCTCTCTCCAACGATGCATATTATGCAGACCCTATGAACCTGATGGTCTTCTGCTCTAATCACGACACTGACCGCGTCGGAGATGTAGTAGGCCGTGACCCTCAGCGCCAGAAGATTATACTCACCATCGTCGGGACTGTCCGCGGATATCCTCAGATATTCTCCGGTGACGAGCAGATGTTCACCAGTCAGGGAGGATGGCACCGTGACGGAGCCCTGCGCGTCGATTTTCCCGGAGGATGGGAGGGGGATTATTTCAATCTCTTCACTCCTGAAGGCAGAGAGAAATGCGACATCGACTTCGACGGCTCATATCTGCCGGCAGGAACAAGGGCGGACGTTTTCAATTATGCCAGCAAACTCTTCCAGTGGCGCAAGACTTCCGATGCTGTCATCAACGGCCGCTTCCTCCATTTCCTGACGAGAGACAATACTTACGCTTATTTCCGCTATACGGAAAAAGATACAGTTTTCGTATATTTGAACAATTCTCCTGACCCGAAGCAGATCCCGTGGGGCGACTATGCAGAAATTGCAGGAGACCTCAGGACAGGCGTCGATATCATATCAGGGCAGGCCATTGACCCTTCAAATTATGTGGTACCTGCACACAGCAGTTTGGTAGTAGATTTTTAATTGATTGAAAATGAATAGACTGATGATAGTTTCAGCCGTGCTCGCACTGCTCTGTGCCTGCACGCAGGAAGTCCGGAAGTTCGAAGATGTCTCAACTCTCGCATCTCCTGACGGACAGGTAAAAGTTTCATTGACTCTCAGCCCTCAGGGGACGCTCAGGTACAGCGTGAACTATGGCGGCACTCCTGTAGTCCTTCCGTCGCAGCTGGGCTTTGACCTCCGTGGCACAGTGAAGGCCGAGAAGTATGAATACGGCACCGATGATGTCACAAAGCGTGACGCACGTCCGGGATTCTCCCTCCACGACGGCTTCGAGGTGGTCGGCTGCGAGACATCGGCCTTCGATGAGACCTGGTCTCCGGTTTGGGGCGAGGAGTCCGAAATCCGCAACAACTACAACGAACTGCTTGTCAGACTCTGCCAGAAGGAGAGCGGAAGGCTTATGAACATACGCTTCCGCGCCTTCGACGACGGCATCGGCTTCAGATATGAATTCCCTGACAACCAGCCGCTTGTCTATTTCGTTATCAAAGAGGAACTCACAGAGTTCGCGATGGCTGATGACAACACTGCCTGGTGGATCCCCGGTGATTACGACACTCAGGAATATGAATACACAGAGTGCCGTCTCTCTGAGATAAAGGCCCATTTCTGGGACAAGATGCGCGGGAACAGCAGCCAGACAATCTTCAGCACCGAGGGTGTCCAGACGGCCCTTTTGATGAAGACTCCCGGGGACCTTTATGTCACTCTCCACGAGGCGGCGCTGGTGGATTACCCTTGCGCCAGCCTTCTGGTCGACGGTGCGCACCACTCTATGAGAATCTGGCTCACCCCTGACGCTGAAGGGTGGAAGGGCAACCTGCAGACCCCTGCCAAGAGCCCTTGGCGCACAATCCAGATCACTGATTCCGCCGAGAAGATGCTTGCTTCAAGGCTTGTCCTCAATCTCAACGAGCCTTGCGCCTATGACGATGTCTCCTGGATCCACCCTGTCAAGTATATGGGTGTCTGGTGGGAGATGATCGCGGGCTACGGCAGCTGGAACTACACTGATGACTTTCAGAGCGTCAAGCTCGGGGAGACAGACTTCGCCTCCGCAAAGCCGAACGGCCGGCACAGCGGCAACAATGAGCGCGTCCGCTACTATATCGACTTCGCTGCCGCCCACGGATTCGACGCACTACTGGTTGAGGGATGGAACATCGGATGGGAGGACTGGGCAAACTGCGACAAGGACTATGTCTTCGACTTCCAGACCCCTTATCCTGACTTCGACATCGAGGCGCTGAACAGCTATGCCCATTCGAAAGGCATCCGCCTCGTGATGCACCACGAGACTTCCAGCAGCGTCCGCAACTACGAGCGCCATCTGGAGGCCGCCTATTCGCTGATGAACAGATATGGATATGACGCAGTCAAGTCCGGTTATGTGGGCGACATCCTCCCGCAGGGAATGCACCACTACAGCCAGTGGACCAACAACCACTATCTCTACTGCATCACAGAGGCTGCGAAACACCATATTATGGTCAACGCCCACGAAGCCGTAAGGCCGACAGGCCTCTGCCGCACCTACCCGAACCTCATCGGCAACGAGAGCGCGATGGGCACGGAATACCAGGCTTTCGGCGGCATCACTCCGGGCCATACGGCAATCCTGCCGTTCACACGCCTTAACGGCGGCCCTATGGACTACACCCCGGGCATCTTCGAACCGGACCTGAAGGAGTGGTGCGGCAACGATTCCCACGTGAACAGCACAATCTGCGGCCAGCTGGGCCTCTATCTGACAATGTATTCCCCTCTGCAGATGGCTGCCGACACTCCGGAGCATTACAGCGAGCACCTGGATGCATTCAAGTTCATAGAGGATGTGGCGGTGGACTGGAGCGAGAGCCGCTATCTCTTCGCCGAGCCTATGCAGTATGTAGTGGTGGCCCGCAAGGCGAAGGAGGACGGACAGTGGTTCTGCGGCGGTGTGACCGACGAGGAGGCCCGTGAGTTCGACATCCCTCTCGATTTCCTGGGCGAGGGCTCCTTTGAGGCGACCCTATATGCCGACGCTCCGGACGCAGACTGCTACACAAACGAGCAAGCTTACAGCATCAGTACAATATCGGTCACTGCAGCTGACACCATCCACGTCAGGATGGCTCCGGGTGGCGGTTTCGCTGTCAGTTTCAGACAATAGCCTGTAAGCCAGAGAATGACAGACTCTTTTATCTGCCTGCTTTCCTGTTGGTTTCAAGGACTCTGAAGAAGTTCCCTCCCCAGATTTTTGCAAGGTCTTCTTCGGAATAACCCATTTCAAGGAGCTTTACGGTGATCTGAATCATATCATTGTCGCCGTTGCATCCTATCACTCCGCCGCCGCCGTCAAAGTCTGATCCGATTCCCACGTGGTCGATGCCGGCCACTTTGACACAGTGGTCGATATGGTCAACGACATCCATCACATCCGTCTTTGTCCGGTCTTTGCCCATATAGCTTGCAAATATGCATACCTGAATCACGCCTCCGTTCTTTGCGAGGGCCCTCAGCTGGTCGTCATTGATATTGCGGTTATGGAAATAGACATCCTTGGCGCCTGTATGTGAACACATTACAGGGAGTTTGCTGTACTTCATCACATCCCGGAATGTTCCAATGCTGGCGTGACTGAGGTCAATGACCATTCCCACCCTGTTCATCTCTTTCACAACCTTTTTTCCGAAATCGGTCAACCCGAGATTCTCATCTTCCGTGTGAGTGCTCGAGTGGCAGATGGCGTTGTCATAGCTGTGGCAGAGTGTGATGTAGTTCACTCCCTGGTCGTAGAATCTGCGGATGTTCTTGAGATCCTTGCCAATGCCATATCCGTTCTCTATGCCGATGAACAGAGCCTTCTTCCCCTGGGCCTTGAGATTCCACGCTTCGGCTTCCGTGACAGCTATGCCGACATAATCAGAATATTCTTCAGCCTGTTCATATATGCTGTCAATCAGTTCCTGACATTTCTTTACTGCCTGGGCATGCGCTTCGTCAGTCAGCTCTCCCTGACCCAGGTACGCCGCCATGAACTGTGCATCGAGCTTGCCTTCCTGCATCTTCGGGATACTGACCTGAGTGGTTGTCCTTTCTCCCATTTTCATTCCGCGCAACCATCTCAGAGGCGCGTCGGTGTGCGTGTCTACAGACAGTATCCTGCTGTGGATCTCCTTTGCCCTGGCAAATGTTGAGGCCTTACGGACAAAATGTTCAAATAACTTCTGTGAGGTGCTGTCTCCTCTTGATGCGTTGATTTCCGGATGCCACTGGACAGCAAGGATCGACTTTACAGGATAAGCCTCAATCGCTTCAGGAATGCTGTCTGTACTGTATGCGGAAATTCTGAGCCCGGGGGCCACATCCTTAATTCCCTGATGATGGAAGCTGTTGACGGCGAGTCTGTCAGTTCCCAGGATTTTTTGGAGTTCGGTATCACTGATGATGTCCACTTCATGCGACGGGACCATCCCGTCCTCTTCCTGGCGATGGATCACTTCAGAAGACTTCTGTGATGGGATGTCCTGATAAAGCGTTCCTCCCATAGCCACGTTGATTATCTGCAGGCCGCGGCACACTCCGAAGATCGGGATGTTCCTGTCGATCGCCTTTTTGAGAAGGATGAGTTCATAGGTGTCGCGGATGTCATCAATCCTGCCGCATTCATCCAGAATCTCCTCTCCGTAATATCCGGGGTTAACGTCAGCCCCTCCTGACATCATCAGGCCGTCAAGCATATCGAGAGTCCTGCTGATCAGATTTGCGTCTGATGTCTCAGGAATGATGACAGGGACCCCTCCCGCAAGTTCTATGGCACGTGTGCAGGTCGCTTTCATTGAATTTGACACGCTCACCCCGATCAGAGGCTTCGTTCTGCCATCGTAAAGAGCCGCGGCATCGGCCTTCTGGTATAATTCATTGAGCATTGGGGGATACTGAGGCAATGCATTCCTGTTCTGTGCACCGCAAGTGGCGGAAAAGCAGATGAAAGCTGCCGTCACAAATGAAAAGATCTTCTTAAAGCTTGCCATTATAGGGGAAATTGTATTATGCAAATATAAGACAATCTCTCCATTCTTCAGCCAGTCGTCCGCTGCTTTCCCGGAGCGAAAGCCACTAAGGGCTGGTGAAACGCGGCTGGCGGCCGGCGTTACGGTCTGTCCTGATTGACCCCAGTCATATATCCTTTCAGTCAATCCCAAGTGCTGCTGATCCCTCGCGCTAATGGTGGATTGGCAGCGGTGTGATGTAAAGACTATCGGCAAACATATCAATAATGCCTTGAGCGAAGAGCAGTCGGTTCCGCCGATTCCAACTGTCGCAAAATTTGCGACAGTTCAAATTGAATGCTGCAGGCACATATTCCCTTTTGGAATACATGGGTGACATTCTCGATTGCTCGGAGGAGTTTGGTGGCGTGGTAGGTACATTTTTTCTACCTTTGTAGTATATGAAAATCCACTATTTGGTTCTTTCTGTATTGATGCTCTGCGCGGTCTCGTGCAGTGACAGGGCTGTTTCGGACAGACTCGGCGAGGTTGAACGCATCATCCAGGAGCAGCCGGACAGCGCATTGCTGCTGATTCGTGCTGTTGACACGGCATCATTGAGTACAAAGTCCCTCAAGGCCAGGTATTCTCTCCTGATGGCGATGGCTCTGGACAAGAATTATATCGACACTACGGACGTCTGCCCTTGCCCAATATGTTATAATGAAGGTTTCGCTCAAATGACAGGCCGGCAGGTATGTTGGATTTGCAGACATTCTTGATATGAAATGTTATCATCATAAACACGTCATTTTCCTGGTATTGCTTTCAGCGACGCTAGTTCTGTTGACATCCTGCTCATGCCGTCGTACAGCGGCGACCCTTGACGATGTGGAGACTTATATCCAGAGCCGCCCCGACAGCGCACTGGCGGTGATCCGCGCCATTGATACCACAACGCTGACGACCCGCAGCGTGCGTGCCCGATATGCGCTGCTCCACTCAATAGCCCTTGACAAGAACTGGATTGATACAACGGATGTCAATGTTGTAATGCCGGCTGTGGAGTACTATGACAGACATCCATCCGGGTTGTACCGTGCCAAGGC